>NZ_CEEDFC010000002.1:0-286795 GCF_979254005.1 Variovorax sp. AC103
GGGTGGCGGCATCGGGGTGGGGGTCGGGACCCCGCTGCCCGCGGCCGACACCGGCCGGGGCTCGGTGGTCACCAGCCCGCCCGAGCAGACGGCCAATCTCACGGCCGACCAGTTCAAGGCCAGCCTGCAGGCCAGCGCCCAGGGCAGCGCGCTGCTGCAGGTCGCGGGCACGCCCAAGTGCGGCATCGACATGCGCTACCTCGAATACCGCACCGTCGGCGCGAAGAACGAGGCCACCAACGCCACCGCCGCCGTGATGGTGCCCACGGGCTCCGACGTGGCCTGCAGCGGCCAGCGGCCGGTGGTGCTCTATGCGCACGGCACCACGGCGGCACGCAACTACAACCTGGCCAGGTGGACCGACAGCACGCAGGCCGCCGCCGGCGAGGGCCTGCTGATCGCGGCCACCTTCGCGGCGCAGGGCTACATCGTGGTGGCGCCCAACTACGCGGGCTACGACAAGTCGACGCTGCCCTACCACCCCTACCTCAACGGCGACCAGCAGGGCAAGGACATGGTCGATGCGCTCACCGCGGCGCGCAAGACCTTCGCGAGCATCGGGGCGAACGACGCGGGCTCGCTGTTCATCTCCGGCTACTCGCAGGGCGGCTACGTGGCCATGGCGGCCCACCGCGAGATGCAGGCCACGGGCAGGACGGTGACGGCCTCGGCCCCGCTGTCGGCGCCCTCGGCCATCAGCCTGCTGACCGACTACACCTTCCAGGGCTGGCCGGCGCTGGGCGCCACGCTGTTCGTGCCGCTGCTGTCGACCAGCTGGCAGCAGCAGTTCGGCAATGTCTACGGCACCCCTGGCGACGTGTACGAAGCGCAGTACGCCAGCGGCATCGAGACCCTGCTGCCGAGCCTCGCGCCCGACACGCTGTTCAGCTCGGGCAAGCTGCCGCAGCTGGCGCTGTTCCCGGCCAATGCCACGCCGGGGCCGGTGAACAGCCAGCTCGCGATCTTCTACGGCGCCAACAACCTGGTGCGCCAGAGCTACCTGACGCAGGCGGCCGCCGACATCCAGTCCAACCCCTGCCCCGGCAATGCGCTGCCGGCCACGGCAGCTTCGCTCAGCACGGCCACGCCGCTGGGCTGCACGCCGTCCACGGGTTTCCGCAAGGCGGCCGTGGCCAACGACCTGCGCAACTGGGTGCCCGCCAGGCCGGTGCTGATGTGCGGCGGCGCCAACGACCCGACGGTGAACTTCGTCAGCACCCGCGCCACCGCCGGCTACTTCCGCGCCAAGGGCATGCCGGCCGCCGCGCTGACGGTGGTCGACCTGGAGGACTCGGCCGCGGTCGACGCGTATGCGACGGCGCGCGCCGGCTTCGCGCAGGCCAAGGCGTCGCTGGTGCAGAGCACGACGGGCAGCGCGGCGGACAAGGCCCAGGCGGTCACGCTGGCGTACCACGGCACGCTGGCGCCGCCGTTCTGCCTGGCGGCGGCGCGCGGGTTCTTCCAGGGCGTGCTGGCGGCCGGCGGCTGACCGGGGTCAGGGCCCGCCCCCAGGCTGCGCGCACTTCGTGTCGCTGCTCCTCCCCCCTACCTGGGGCAACACCTGAGGCCCGGCAAAGCCGGTTCCCCGGTGTTCCTGGATCAGGCCACCGACGCTCGTTGCAGCCTGTCCTTCACGCCTTCCCACTCGGGCGTGTCGGGCGGGGTTTCGATCCAGATCAGCTTGGCGCCCTGCGCGTCGAACTCGCGCAGCACGGCGAACAGCTGCTGCGCGCTGGCCGCCGCGTCGTCGGGCATGCGCCGCAGCAGCAGGCGCTGCGAGCGGGTGCGCATCGGGGCGCGGGCCCACACGGCGATGTGCGCCGCGTTGGCGCCCAGCACGTCGAGCCCGGCCTGGAGAGTCTTGGCATCCATCAGCCGCACCTTGGCATTGGGGGCGTAGTGCGCCTCCAGCGTGCCCGAGGCGCGCGGGTCGGGCGTGTCGAGCACGTCGCGGTCGCTGAGCTTCTCGCCGCAGGCGGCCTCGATCTGCGCGCGCGTGATGACGCCCGGGCGCAGCAGCACCGGCGCGCCGCGACTGCAGTCGACGATGGTCGACTCGATGCCCACCTCGCACGCGCCACCGTCGATCACGAGCAGGTCGTCTCCGAACTCGTCGTGCACATGCTGCGCGGTGGTCGGGCTGACGCGGCCGAAGCGGTTGGCGCTGGGCCCCGCGACGCCGGGCACGCCCAGCTCGGCGCAGGCCTCGAGCAGCGCCTGCGCCACCGGATGCGAAGGGCAGCGCAGGCCGATGGTGTCCTGCCCGCCCGCGGCGGCAGCGCCCACGCCGGGCTGGCGCGTGACGATCAGCGTGAGCGGGCCGGGCCAGAAGACCTGCACCAGCTTCTGCGCGAACAGCGGCAGCGGCTGGGCGAAGCGCGACAGCGCCTCGGTGCCCTTGATGCCGGCCGCCACGTGGACGATCAGCGGGTGGTCCGAAGGCCGTCCCTTGGCCTTGAAGATGCCGGCAACCGCCATGTCGCTGGTGGCATCGGCGCCCAGGCCGTACACGGTCTCGGTCGGGAAAGCGACCAGGCCGCCCGCGCGCAGCACGCGCGCGGCTTCGGCAATGGCGTCGATGGCCTGGGGCGAGCGCCCGTCCAGGATCATGCGAGGTCGGCGGTGGTCACCGCGGGCAGGCCCAGCAGCAACGCGGCCTGCGACGCGGCGGCGCGCACGCCGTCGAGCGTGGCGCCGGTGAAGGTCAGGTGGCCCATCTTGCGGGCGCGCCGCGGGTCGACCTTGCCGTACAGGTGCAGGTGGGCGCCGGGCAGCGCGAGCACCTCGCTCCAGCGCGGCGTGACGGGGGTGTCACCTCCCTGCACGAACCACAGGTCGCCCAGCAGGTTGAGCATGATGGCCGGGCTGTGCTGGCGCGGCGCGACCAGCGGCAGGCCGGCGAGCGTGCGCACCTGCAGCTCGAACTGCGACACGTCGCAGGCTTCCATCGTGTAGTGGCCGCTGTTGTGCGGGCGCGGGGCCATTTCATTGACCACCAGCGAGCCGTCGGCCAGCGCGAAGAACTCCACGCACAGCATGCCCACGTAGTCCAGGCCGTTGGCAATGCTCTTCGCGGAATTGACCGCGCCCTGCGCCACCGTCTTGGGCATGTTCTGCGCGTGCACCTCGGTCACGGCCAGGATGCCGTCGCGGTGCAGGTTGCGCTGCGGCGGAAAGTGCACGATCTGGCCGTCGCGCCCGCGCGCCAGGATCACCGAGCATTCGAACTCGAGCGGCAGCATCTTCTCGAGCACGCAGGGGACGCAGCCCGTGGCCTGCCAGGCCTCGACCAGCTCGGCGCGTGTCTTCACGCGCTGCTGGCCCTTGCCGTCGTAGCCCAGGCGCGCGGTCTTCAGGATGCCGGGCAGCAGGCCGTCGTCGACGGCGGCGAGCTGCGCGGCCGTTTCGATGGCCGCATAGGGCGCGCAGGGCACGCCGCAGCGCGTGAAGTGCGCCTTCTCGGCGATGCGGTCCTGCGCGATGGCGATGGCCGAAGCGGCGGGCGACACCGGGCGGGCCACCGCCAGGTGCTCCAGCGAGGGCGCGGGCACGTTCTCGAACTCGGTCGTCACCGCGTCGGCGAGCCCGGCCAGGCGGGCCAGGCCGTCGACGTCGTCGTAGTCGGTGTGGATGTGGTGGTGGCTCACGCGGCCGGCGGGGCTGTCGGCGTCGGGGTCGAGCACCGCCGTGAAGTAGCCCATGCGCTGGGCGGCGTGCACGAACATGCGCCCCAGCTGGCCGCCCCCGAGCACCCCGAGCGTGGCGCCCGGAAGAACCGGCAGATCGCCTTCATGGCCGCTCACAGGGCACCTCCGCCTTGCGGCGAGAAGGGGGAGACCGGCGCGGCCTCGCCGGCGCGAACCGGGGCCGGCGGCAGCGTCATGGCTTCGGCGGCGGCGGTCTGCGCCGTGCGGAAGGCGTCGAGCTGCGCGCGCAGCGCCGGGTCGTTCACCGCCAGCATCGCCACCGCGAACAGCGCCGCGTTGGCCGCGCCGGCGTTGCCGATGGCAAAGGTGGCCACCGGCACGCCCTTGGGCATCTGCACGATGCTGTAGAGCGAATCGACGCCCTGCAGGTGCCGGCTGGCCACCGGCACGCCGAGCACCGGCACCGTGGTCTTGGACGCCAGCATGCCCGGCAGGTGGGCCGCGCCCCCCGCGCCCGCGATGATCGCGGTGAGCCCGCGCCCCGCGGCGCTTTCGGCGTACGCAAAGAGCGCATCGGGCATCCGGTGGGCCGAGACCACCTTTGCTTCGTGGCTGATTCCGAATTGCTGGAGAATCTCGACCGCGTTGCGCATCGTCTCCCAATCGGAGCTCGAGCCCATCACTACACCGACCTGAATGGTTTCGTTCATGGTTTCAATTTTACGTTTCACCCCCAGCTGGTTCCGATGATCGACATCACTCTCGAAAATTTTCAGGCCGAACTGGTCGAAGGCTCCGTCGCCACGCCGGTGCTGCTGGACATCTGGGCCGAATGGTGCGGACCGTGCAAACAGCTCGGGCCGGTGCTCGAAAAGCTCGAGGTCGAATACGCCGGGCGCTTCACGCTGGCCAAGCTCGACGCCGACAAGGTGCCGCAGATTTCCTCGCAGCTGTCTGAAATGTTCGGCGTGCGCAGCATTCCGTTCTGCGTGATGTTCAAGGACGGCCAGCCGGTGGACGGCTTCGTCGGCGCCATTCCGGCCGAGAAGATCCGCGAGTTCCTCGACAAGCATGTGCCCGGCGCCGACGAGGCGCAAGCCGCGTCCGAAGAAGCCGCGGCACAGGACGCGCTGGCCGAGGGCGACACCCAGGGCGCGCTCGAGAAGCTGCAGCACGCCGTGGCCACCGACCCCGCCAACGACGACGCCCGCTTCGACTACATCAAGCTGCTGCTGCTGGAAGGCCGCCTCGACGACGCCAAGGTCGCCTTCGCGCCGGTGATCGCCAAGACCGGCCTGGTGCGCCGCTTCGACGCGCTGCAGCGCTGGATGGATGCTATCGATTTCGCAGCACCACCCGCAGGCGTGGCGCCCGCGATGACCGATTTCGAGGCCCAAATTGCCGCCAACAAGCGCGACTTCGACGCCCGTTTCGCCCGTGCCCGCCTGCTGATGGCCGCGCAGCGATGGACCGACGCCATGGACGAGCTGCTCGACATCCTGATGCGCGACAAGTCCTGGAGCGAAGAGCTCGCCCGCAAGACCTACATCGCGATCCTCGACGTGATCGAGCCGCCCAAGGTGAAGGTCGCCGACGGCCAGATTCCGCCGGACGATCCGGTGGTGGCCACCTACCGGCGCCGGCTCAGCAGCGTGGTGCTGAGCTGATTTTTGCCAATGCGCCTTTGGGCGCTCAAATTCAATGAAAAGCGACCTTCAGGTCGCTTTTTTTGCGTCTGTGAGTTGCCCAACGGTTCTCGCATAGCTAAGATTGCTACTCTTTTTTGAAGAAAAGCATATTTCAATGAGCCAAGTCATCGAAGAACTGTCAAGCGCGCGCAAGGCAGGGGGCTGGAGCCAGGAAGCACTGGCGACCCAGGCAGGCCTGTCGCGCATGACGGTGCAGCGCATCGAAAGCGGCCAGATCGATCCACGCCTGTCCACCCTGCTCGAGATGGCGCGCGTGCTGGGACTCGAATTGATGACCGTGCCCGCCGCGTTGCGCCCGCAACTGGAAGACTTCGTGCGTTCGGGCGGCCGCCTGCTGGGCCAACCGGCGGGCGTGGGCGCGCCGCCCTCCATCGCACAGAGCCTGGCCGACGAAGGGCGGTGAGCACAGCCGCCGCATTCAACACCGGCATCCGCTACCTGCGGATGTCCCTGCACGCACCGGACGGCGGACGGCGCGCCGTCGGCTATCTCTCGCAGTACGGCGACATCCTGCGCGTGTCGTTCGACGACGCCTACATCGGCGACGCCGGGCGCCCGACGCTCTCCCTGGCCTACCGCGGCGCCGACGAGGCCGCCACCCGCGCCATCCTCGCCTCGGCCCGCGACGCTCGCGTCTCGCGCGGCGACCGGCACTGGCCCACCTACTTCCAGAACCTGCTGCCCGAAGGCCACAACCGCGAGCGCCTGGCCCAGCAGCGCGGCTGCAGCGCCGACGATGAGTTCGAGCTGCTGGCCGCCGCCGGCCACGACCTGATGGGCGCGCTCGAGGTCGAGCCCGTGCCCGCGGCCGAAGGCATTCCCGACACCGTGCGCCACTGGCACACGGCGCTCGGGCTCGACGTGCTGGAACCGGGATTCGTCGAAATGCCGGTGGAAGATGCCGCCGCCCTGCCCGGCGTGGTGACCAAGTTCTCCGCCGTGCAGGACGGCCGGCGCTACGTGGTCAAGCGCCATGGCGCGGCGGGCTCCTTCATCCTCAAGCTGCCGACCACGCGCCACCCCGACCTGGTCGACAACGAGTTCACCGGCTACCGCCTGTGCGGCGCGCTGGGCCTGGACTGCGCCGAGGCCAGCGTCATCGGTCGCGCCGATGCGGACCTGCCCGAGCAGGTGCCGTTCACTCAGCTCCTCGCCGTGCGCCGTTTCGACCGCACGGCCGACGGCGGGCGCATTCACATGGAAGAGTTCGCGCAGGTGTTGCAGTACGAGCCGCGCCAGAAATACGGGCGCGGCCTCGCCGTCGACTGGCCCGCCATGCTGCGCGTGCTCGACCGGCTGTCGCCGAACCCGGTGGCCGACGTGCGCGAATGCGTTCGGCGCATCGTGGCGTTCATCCTGCTGGGCAACAGCGACGCGCACCTGAAGAACTGGGCGCTGCGCTACCCCGACGGCGTGGCTCCGGTGCTCGCGCCGCTCTACGACCCCGTCTGCGTGGCGGCCTTCTTCGAGGACGTGCCGCCTTCGGACTACGGGGTCAACCGCGCCATCGACGCCAAGCTGCGCGCCTTCGACTGGGACGCGCTCGACGCGTTGCTGCGCTCGGCGGGCCTGCTGCGCCCCGCGCGGCTGATGACCATCGCCAAGGACACCGTGCGCCAGGCACAGGCCGACTGGCCCGCGCTGCTCGCGCGCGACGACACGCCCGACAGCGTGCGGCGCTGCGTGAAGGCCCGGCTGGCCGGTGGCGTGGCATTGGCGAGCTAGACGCGCTCGCATACGATCACGCCCGATTCAACTTGTTGCAGATCGAAAAGGAAAGACCGGCCATGCGCTCCTTCGCCCGCCTCGCACGCTTCTCCCGCGGTACAGCGCTTCCCGCCCTCGCAACGGCGGCTTTGCTGACGGCCTTGACCGGTTGCGGCAGCGGCATCAGCCTCGACGAGCCGATCGAAGGCCCGGCCTGGCGGCTGGTCCAGCTGGGCGACGAGCCCGTCGCGCCGGGCGGCGAGGCGCAGGTCCAGTTCGACCGCAGCAGCGGCCGCGTCAGCGGTTCGGGCGGCTGCAATCGCATCTCGGGCACCTTCACGCGCGCGGGCAGTGCGCTGAAGATCGGACAGATGGCCGCGACCCGCATGGCCTGCCTCGACCCTGCGCGCGGGGCCAACGAGGCGCAGTTCATCTCCGCGCTGCAGAGCACCGCGAGCTACAGCCTGGCAGGCCCGGGCCGGCTGGCGCTGCTGGATGCGCGTGGGCGGACGGTGGCGTTGCTCATCGGCGGCGGCCGCTGAAACGAAAAAAGACCGGCCTCGGCCGGTCTTTGCTTTTGAAGAGAACGCCGGGTCAGCCGGTCAGCCGCTCCAGCGCCTCGCGGTATTTGGCGGCCGTCTTCTCGATGACCTCGGCCGGCAGGCGCGGCGCCGGGGGCGTCTTGTCCCAGGGCTTGCCGTTGATCTTGGTGGCTTCGAGCCAGTCGCGCACGAACTGCTTGTCGTAGCTCGGCGGATTGGTCCCAGCGGCCAGGGCGGCCTGGTAGCCCTCCACCGGCCAGTAGCGCGAGCTGTCGGGCGTGAGCACCTCGTCCATCAGCACCAGCGTGCCGGCCTCGTCCAGGCCGAACTCGAACTTGGTGTCGGCAATGATCATGCCCTTGGCCAAGGCGATCTGCGCGGCGGTCTCGTAGATGGCGATGCTGGTCTCACGGATCTGCTGGGCCAGCTTGGGGCCGACGATTTCCACCACGCGGTCGTAGGTGATGTTCTCGTCGTGCTCGCCGGCCGCGGCCTTGGCGGCGGGCGTGAAGATCGGGCGCGGCAGCTTGCTCGCGTTGGTCAGGCCCTCGGGCAGCGGCACGCCGCAGACCGACTGGGTTTCCTGGTATTCCTTCCAGCCGCTGCCGGCCAGGTAGCCGCGCACCACGGCCTCCACCGGAATCGGCTTCAGGCGCTTGACCAGCATGGAGCGCTGGGTGACCTGTGGCACTTCGTCGGCCGTGACCACGCTCTCGGGCGCGTCGCCGGTCAGGTGGTTGGGGCAGAGCTGGCCGAGCCGCTCGAACCACCACAGCGCCATCTGCGTGAGGATCTCGCCCTTGCCGGGAATGGGCTCGCCCATGATCACGTCGAAGGCGCTGAGCCGGTCGCTCGCGACCATCAGGATGCGGTCTTCGCCGACGGCGTAGTTGTCGCGCACCTTGCCGCGCGCAAGCAGGGGCAGGCTCTGGATGGAGGAGGTGTGGACGGTGGTCATGGGGCAGATGCGGTGAAAAACGACGGAAACGAAAAGACGGTGAAAGCGGATTGTGCGCGCAGAAAAAAGCCACCGCGAACGGTGGCCTTCGATTCACGCGGAAGTTGTCAGACCACGGCCTGCGCCAGCTCGCCCTTGGCGTAGCGGGCGGCAACCACCTGCAGCGTGTCGCCCTTGATCTTGGCGCCCTGGCCTTCGCAGCCGAACTCGATGTAGCGCTGCTTGCAGATCAGCTTGGCGGCTTCGCGCGCGGGCTTGAGCCATTCGCGGGCGTCGAACTTGTCGGGGTGCTCGGCCAGGAACTTGCGCACCGCGCCGGTCATGGCCAGGCGGATGTCGGTGTCGATGTTGATCTTGCGCACGCCGTGCTTGATGGCTTCCTGGATTTCCTTCACGGGCACGCCGTAGGTTTCCTTCATGTCGCCGCCGTACTGGCGAATGATGGCCAGCAGCTCCTGCGGCACGCTCGACGAGCCGTGCATCACCAGGTGGGTGTTGGGAATGCGGCGGTGGATTTCCTTGATGCGGTCGATCGCCAGGATGTCGCCGGTGGGCTCGCGCGTGAACTTGTAGGCGCCGTGGCTGGTGCCGATGGCAATGGCCAGTGCGTCGATCTGGGTGCGCTTGACGAAGTCGGCGGCCTGCTCGGGGTCGGTGAGCAACTGCTCGCGTGTCATGGTGTCGTCGGTGCCGTGGCCGTCTTCCTTGTCGCCCTTCATGGTCTCCAGCGAGCCGAGGCAGCCGAGCTCGCCTTCGACGGTCACGCCCAGGCGGTGGGCCATGTCGGACACCTTCTTGGTGACGTCCACGTTGTACTCGTAGCTGGCGATGGTCTTGCCGTCGGCCTCGAGCGAGCCGTCCATCATGACCGAGCTGAAGCCCAGGTCGATGGCGCCCTTGCACACGTCGGGGTTCTGGCCGTGGTCCTGGTGCATCACCAGCGGAATGTTCGGATACTGCTCGATGGCGGCCTGGATCAGGTGCTTGATGAAGGCTTCACCGGCGTACTTGCGCGCACCCGCGCTGGCTTGCAGGATGACCGGCGCGCCGATTTCCTTGGCGGCCTCCATGACGGCCTGGACCTGTTCGAGGTTGTTGACGTTGAAGGCCGGAATGCCGTAGCCATTGGCTGCGGCATGGTCGAGCAGTTCGCGCATCGAGACGAGAGCCATAGGGAAATACCTCGCGGGAATTAGGGAAAGAAGAAGGCGGAAAGACGAGAGAAAACTGCCGCAATTCTACCGAGACCCCCCTCACCCTAATTGTGGGACGGCACCGACGCCAGCCCGAGGAAACCCAGGACCGGCGGCAGAACCGGCCCGCCCAGCCACTGGATCGGCTTGGCGAAGGCGCCGATCAGCGTGACGTGGCTCAGGTTGTCGAACAGCTTGACCTCCACCGGCACGCCCGCAGTGCGCAGCGCGGCGGCCATCTGGCCGGTGTTGCGGTCGGGGTAGACCAGGTTGTCCTTCGAGGCCGCCATGAGCAGCGCGCGCGGCGACGCCGCAGTGACATGCGCCAGCGGCTGCGAGTCGCGCGGCGTGTTCGGCCAGTTGAAAGCCGCCTGCGCCTGCGGGTCGCCGATGGGCAGGAAGTCGTAGGGGCCGGCCAGGCCTATCCAGCCGGCCAGCTGCTTCGGGCTGGCGCCCACCTCGCCGAGCCAGCGATCGTCCAGCGCCACCATCGCGGCGTTGTAGCCGCCCGAGCTGTGGCCCATCACGTAGACCTGCTTCGGGTCGGCACCGAGCTGCGCGGCGTTGTCGAGCGCCCATTTGACGGCCAGCGCGCTGTCGCGCACGAACACCGGGTAGGTCAAGGCCGGCGACAGCCCGTAGTCGGGCACCACCACCACCGCGCCGCGCGCGGCCAGCGCCTCGCCGACGAACTTGTAGCTGGCGCGGTCGCCGTGGGTCCAGGTGCCGCCGAAGAAGAACACCACCAGTGGGCGCGAACCGCGTGCCGGCCGGGTGGACGGCAGCGGCTGGTACACGTCGAGCACCTGGCGCGGCGCCTGGCCGTAGCCGATGTCGCCCTGGAACTGGTAGGTGTCGGCGGGCACCAGCCCGTTGAGCACCTTGACCGGCGAACAGGCCGACAGCACGGCGGCGGCGGTGACGGTGAAGGCGGTGACGAAGGCGCTGCGGCGCCGGCGAAGGGAGTGGAAAGCGGTGGCGAAGGTGGGAAAGCTCATCGCACCAGTACGCATGCAGTGGCCGACCGGTTTCGTCAGATGGGAAGCTGCGTGGTCGACAGCACCTGCTTCAGAACGACGAAGGTGCGGATCTGCCGCACCCCCGGCAGGTACAGCAGCTGCTCGGCGTGCAGGCGGTTGAAGCTGTCGTTGTCGCGCGTGCGCACGAGCATGAAGTAGTCGAACTCGCCGGTCACCACGTGGCATTCGAGGCAGCCCGAGACCTTCTGCGCGGCTTTCTCGAAGTCGGCGAAGGAGTCTGGCGTGGAGCGGTCGAGCACCACGCCGATCATCACGAGCATGCCGACGTCGAGCGCGTCGGGGTCCAGCAGCGCGACGATGGCCTTGATGAGCCCCGAGACCTTGAGCCGCTCCACGCGGCGCAGGCAGGCGGCGGCGCTGAGGTTGACCTTGGCGGCCAACGCCACGTTCGACAGCGAGGCGTCGCGCTGCAGGGCGCGAAGGATGGCGCGGTCGGTGCGGTCGAGCTCCGGGGGAGAACGCAATTTTGTTGTGCTCATTCCTTTTTCCTCGGCTTGAAAGTGATGGCTTTTGCCATCGTGCCTTTTTTTCCTTCGGGAAGCCAGACAACTTCGCAAGCACGTTGCGAGCCCTTCTTCCTACGATTCAAGGCTTCAACCCCTTGGAGCCGCACCATGAACCTGAAGAAGTTTCCCCGTCACGCACTGACCTTCGGCCCCACGCCGATCCACCCCCTGAAGCGCCTGAGCGCGCACCTGGGCGGCGAGGTCGAGCTGTACGCCAAGCGCGAGGACTGCAACAGCGGCCTGGCCTTCGGCGGCAACAAGACGCGCAAGCTGGAGTACCTGATTCCCGAGGCGCTCGAAGGCGGCTACGACACCCTGGTGTCCATCGGCGGCATCCAGTCGAACCAGACGCGCCAGGTGGCCGCGGTGGCGGCGCACCTCGGGCTGAAGTGCGTGCTGGTGCAGGAGAACTGGGTCAACTACTCCGACGCGCTGTACGACCGGGTCGGCAACATCGAGATGTCGCGCATCCTGGGCGCCGACGTGCGGCTGGACGCGGCGGGCTTCGACATCGGCATCCGCAAGAGCTGGGAAGAAGCGATGGCCGACGTGCGCAAGGCCGGCGGCAAGCCGTTCCCGATTCCGGCGGGCTGCTCGGAGCATCCGCGCGGTGGCCTGGGCTTCGTGGGCTTTGCGGAAGAAGTGCGCCAGCAGGAGGCCGAGCTGGGCTTCAAGTTCGACTACATCGTGACCTGCTCGGTCACCGGCAGCACGCAGGCCGGCATGGTGGTGGGCTTCGCGGCCGACGGCCGTGCCGACCGCGTGATCGGCATCGACGCCTCGGCCAAGCCGCAGCAGACCTTCGAGCAGATCGTGCGCATCGCCAAGGGCACGGCCGAGCTGGTGGGGCTGGGCCGCGACATCACCGACAAGGACGTGGTGCTGGACCGGCGCTTCGGCGGGCCCGAGTACGGGCTGCCGAACGAGGGCACGCTGGAGGCGATTCGCCTCTGCGCACGCATGGAGGGCATGCTGACCGACCCCGTGTACGAGGGCAAGTCGATGCACGGGATGATCGAGAAGGTGCGGCTCGGGGAGTTTCCGGCCGGCTCGAAGGTGCTGTATGCGCACCTGGGCGGTGTGCCCGCCCTGAACGCCTACAGCTTCCTCTTTCGCAACGGCTAGAAATTGGCACTCCCCCAGGCTGCGCGCACTTCGTGTCGCTTCGCCAACCCCCTCGCCGGGGGCAACACCTGCGGCCCGGCAAAGCCGGTTCCGCGGTGTTTCGTGAAAGTACCCGTCAGCTGGCGCGGCAGATCTTGAGCATGTTGGTGCCGCCCGGGGCGCCCATCGGCTCGCCGCAGGTGATGGCGTAGACGTCGCCGCTCTGCACGATGCCGCGCTTCTTCAGATGGGCTTCGGCCTGTTCGAGCGCGGTGTCGCGGTCGGTCTGCGAGTCCATCAGCAGCGGGCGCACGTTGCGGTACAGCGCCATCTTGCGCTGCGTGGCCAGGCGCGAGGTCAGCGCGTACATGGGAATGTGCGCGCGGTGGCGGCTCATCCACAGCATGGTGGAGCCCGACTCGGTGAGCGCCACGATGGCCTTGGCGCCCAGGTGGTGGGCCGTGAACAGCGCGCCCATCGCGATCGACTGGTCGATGCGGCTGTAGGTCTTGCCGCTGAAGTCGGCGTCCAGCGTCTTGTCTTCGGCGATTTCGGCCGCCTCGCAGATGCGGCTCATCTCCTGCACGGTTTCCAGCGGATAGCGGCCCGAGGCCGTTTCGGCCGAGAGCATCACGGCGTCGGTGCCGTCGAGCACGGCGTTGGCCACGTCGCTCACCTCGGCGCGGGTGGGCACGGGGTTGGTGATCATCGACTCCATCATCTGGGTCGCGGTGATGACCACCTTGTCCATGTCGCGCGCCATGCGGATCATCTTCTTCTGCAGCGCCGGCACGGCGGCGTTGCCGACTTCAACGGCGAGGTCGCCGCGGGCGACCATGATGCCGTCGCTGGCGCGCAGGATCTCTTCGAGCTTGGGAATCGCCTCGGCACGCTCGATCTTGGCGATCATGCCGGGCTTGTGGCCGAACTCGGCCGCGGCCACGTTGCACAGCTGGCGCGCCATTTCCATGTCGGTGGCGTTCTTGGGGAAGCTCACGGCCACGTAGTCGGCCTGGAAGCTCATCGCGGTCTTGATGTCTTCCATGTCCTTGGCGGTCAACGCGGGCGCCGTGAGGCCGCCGCCCTGCTTGTTGATGCCCTTGTTGTTCGACAGCTC
Source organism: Variovorax sp. AC103 (assembly GCF_979254005.1). Classification (NCBI taxonomy): domain Bacteria; kingdom Pseudomonadati; phylum Pseudomonadota; class Betaproteobacteria; order Burkholderiales; family Comamonadaceae; genus Variovorax; species Variovorax sp. AC103. The sequence continues at coordinate 13,524 of NZ_CEEDFC010000002.1, forward strand.
GCCGCCGAGCTTGACGGTGGTGTGCACCGCCTCGCCCTTGACGCCGTCCACCGTGAGCACGATGAGGCCGTCGTTCAGCAGCAGCTTGTCGCCGGGCTTCACGTCGCGCGGCAGGTCCTTGTAGTCCAGGCCCACGGCGTCGACGTCGCCGGGTTCGGTGCGCGAGGCGTCCAGCACGAACTTGGCGCCCGGCTCCAGCCAGACCTTGCCCTGCGCGAACTTGCCCACGCGGATCTTCGGGCCTTGCAGGTCGGCCATGATGGCCACTTCGCGGCCCATCTTGCGGGCGGCTTCGCGCACCATGACCGCGCGGTCGATGTGGTCCTGCGCCGTGCCGTGGCTGAAGTTCAGGCGCACCACGCTGACCTTGGCCTGGATCATCTGTTCCAGCAGTTCCGGTGTGCTGGACGCCGGACCGAGCGTGGCAACGATCTTGGTGGCGTGGCGGGGGATGCGGTCCGTGCTCATGAGGGTAGTCTCCGTTTTGTATTCGCTACTGTATACACTTTGTGTGTCTGACGGAAGTCACCCTGACGGGCTTTCGTCGCGCGTCCGCCGCACCGCCGGTCAACCGGCCGCGCGTTTGGCCAGGATTTCGAAGGCCGGCAGGGTCTTGCCTTCCAGCACCTCGAGGAAGGCGCCGCCGCCGGTCGAGATGTAGCCGACCTGCTTTTCGATGCCGTACTTGGCGATGGCCGCAAGCGTGTCGCCGCCACCGGCGATCGAGAACGCGCTGCTCTCTGCAATGGCTTGCGCGATGGCCTTGGTGCCGCCCGCGAAGGCGTCGAACTCGAACACGCCCACCGGGCCGTTCCAGACGATGGTGCCGGCTTCGCGCAGTTGCGCGGCCAGGATGGCGGCGGTCTTGGGGCCGATGTCCAGGATCAGGTCGTCGTCCGCCACGTCATTGGCGTCCTTGACGGTGGCGAGCGCATCGGCGGCGAAGGTCTTGGCCGTGACCACGTCCACCGGAATCGGCACGTCGGCGCCGCGCGCGCGCATGGCCTCGATCACGGCCTTGGCGTTGTCGACCAGGTCGGGCTCGGCCAGCGACTTGCCGATCTTCAGTCCGGCGGCCAGCATGAAGGTGTTGGCGATGCCGCCGCCGACGATCAGCTGGTCCACATTGGCCGACAGGCTTTTGAGGATGGTGAGCTTGGTGCTGACCTTGGAGCCCGCCACGATGGCCACCAGCGGGCGCTTGGGTTGCGCCAGCGCCTTGGTGATGGCGTCGATCTCGGCCGCCAGCAGCGGACCGGCGGCGGCAATCTTGGCGAACTGCGCAATGCCGTAGGTGGTGGCTTCGGCGCGGTGGGCCGTGCCGAAGGCGTCGTTCACGTAGATGTCGGTGAGCGCGGCCAGCTTCCTGGACAGCGCCTCGTCGTTCTTCTTCTCGCCCTTGTTGACGCGGCAGTTCTCGAGCAGCACGACCTGGCCGGGCTTGACGTCGACGCCGTCGACCCAGTTGGCGACCAGCGGCACTTCGCGGCCGAGCAGCTCGCCCAGACGCTTGGCCACGGGGGCCAGCGAGTCTTCGGGCTTGAACTCGCCTTCGGTCGGCCGGCCCAGGTGCGAGGTGACCATCACGGCCGCGCCGGCATCGAGCGCGAGCTGGATGCACGGCACCGAGGCGCGGATGCGCGTGTCTTCGGTGATGTGGCCGGCGTCGTCCTGCGGCACGTTGAGGTCGGCACGGATGAAAACGCGCCGGCCGGCGGCTTTGCCCTGTGCGCAGAGGTCGGTGAATCGAATGACGTTCATGGATCTGGAGTAGGTGGAAGACGGGTCGGCCTGCATTGTAGGTTTGGCGCCCTCGTGGCACTGTGCGCCTCTTGCGCCGGCCCGATGCTTTTCAGCCCTTGCTCAACGCCCTGGCTGGGCTTTGGCGAAGCCTTCGAGGATCTCGACGAAGCTCGCCGCCGCCGGGGACAGGCTGCGCCGCGCCGCACTGTAGACGCACACCTCGCGGTGGAAGTCGGGCGACTCGAGCCGCACCATCTGCAGGCCGTGGGCGCGCACCAGCGAGGCGGAGTAGGTCGGGCACACCGTGAGCCCGAGCCCCGAGGCCACCATGCCGAGCGCTGTGGTCATGTACGACACCTCCTGCGTGCCGGCGCGCAGCATGTACGCGCGCTCGGCCGGGCCCAGCTCGGGCAGCACGCGCTGGCGGAAGTCGCGCGTGGGGGCGATGAAGGTGTAAGGCCCCAGCTCGTGCCAGCGCACCTTGCGGCGCTTGGCGAAGGCATGGTCCGGCGGGCAGATCAGCCAGTGGCGGTCGCGAAACAGCGTGCGGCGATCGATGGCACCGTCGACCGCCACGTCCTGCCCCACGGCGAGTTCGACGTCGCCGGCCATCACGCCCGCGAGCAGGTGCTCGGGCAGCGTGTCGGCCAGGCGCACATCGACGTCGGGGTAGCTCTCGCGGTAGGCCGCGATCACGCGCGGCATCAGCGTGCAGGCCATGAGCTGCGGCGCGGCAAGCCGCAACACCCCTTTCTTCTTGTCACGCAGATCGGTAACGCCGGCCACCGCACCCGCAAGATCGCCGAGCAGCCGGTGCACCGAAGGCAGGAACTCACGCCCGGCCTCCGACAGCTGCACGCTGCGGGTGTTGCGGTCGAGCAGCTGCACGCCCATCTCGCGTTCGAGTTCGCGCACCAGCACGCTGAGCGCCGACTGCGTGAGGTGCAGCTGCTGTGCCGCGGCGGTGAAGCTGCCGGTTTCGGCCACGGCTGCGAAGGCGCGCAGCTGGCGCAGGGTCAGGTTCATATATATGGTTATTTCATCAATCGATGAATTAATTTCGATTGCATCATAAGACGCGTCGTCGCCCAATCGCGGCTGAACGGAGACACCCATGCCGACGACGACAACTGCCCACACGGCACCCCCGCCCATCCGCGGGTTGCACCATTTCGCCTGGCGCTGCCGCGACAGCGAGGAAACCCGCCGCTTCTACGAAGACCTGCTGGGCCTGCCACTGGCCCACGTGATCAAGAGCGACCACGTGCCGAGCACGGGCGAGTACTGCCCCTACGTGCACATCTTTTTTCAGATGCGCGACGGTTCGTACATCGCCTTCTTCGACCTGGGCGACGACACCGCGGCGCTGCCCTCGCCCAACACGCCTGCGTGGGTGAACCACATCGCGCTGCGCGTCGATTCGGTGGCCGACCTGCAAGCCGCCAAGGCGCGGCTCGAAGGCGCGGGCGTCGAGGTGCTGGGGGTGACCGACCACCACATCATCGAGTCGATCTACTTCTTCGACCCCAACGGCATCCGCGTGGAACTGACCACGCCCACCGTGCCGCAAGCCGAGATGGACGCACATGCGTTGCGCGCCCGTGCCGACCTCGATGCATGGACAGCGCGCAAGGCCGAGCTGCGTGCAGCGAAGAAGGGCGCATCGCATGTCTGAACTGCAACTCGCCGTCATCGACGTGAAGCCCGGCGCGGCGATGGAAAGCCAGTCGGGCCTGCAGATGCTGCGCCCGCGCATCTACGGCGCCTTCCGGGCCCCACAGGGGCCGAAGAAGGTGGCGGCGATCGTGATGCACCCCACCAGCAACTTCATGGGCCACTACCTGATCGGCCCGCTGGCCGAGCGCGGCGTCTGCTGCATGGGGCTGAACTCGCGCTTCGTGGGCAACGACACGGTGCTGCTGATGGAGCGCGCCATCCAGGACCTGGGCGCCGGCGTGCGGCACTTGCGCGAAGCCGGCTACGAGAAGGTATTTCTCGTCGGCAACTCGGGCGGCGCCGCGCTCGCGGCCTTCTACCAGGCGCAGGCCGAACAACTCACCGCCACCCACCTGCCCGACGGAGACGCGACGCACCTGCACCCGAACGACCTGCCGCCGGTGGACGGCATCGCGCTGTGCGCCGCGCACCTGGGCCGCACGCGGCTGATGCGCGACTGGATCGACCCCTCGGTCACCGACGAGCACGACCCGCTGTCGGTGGACCCCGACCTCGACATGTACGACCCGCGCCACCGCATGCCCTACGACAGCGACTTCCTGGCGCGCTTCAGCGCGGCGCAGAAGGCGCGGCTGGACCGCATCGAGCAGTGGTGCGTCGAGCGCCTCGCGCTGCTGCGCAGCACAGCGGGCGCGCCGCGCGACCAGACCTTCATCGTCTACCGCACGCACGCCGATCCGCGCTGCGTGGACCTCTCGCTGGATGCGAACGACCGGCTGCCCGGCAGCGTGTGGGGCGATGCGCGGCAGGTGAACTACTCGGCCAACGCCATGGGGCGCACCACGTCGCTGACGGCGTTTCTCTCGCAATGGTCGTCGCGCTCGCAGGCCGACGGGCCGACCAACCTCGCGCGCACCACGGTGCCCAAGCTGCTGCTGACCTACACGGGCGACCAGTCGACGTTCCCGAGCACGCGCGACGCGTGGATGGCCGCGGGCGGCTCGCGCATCCGCAACGTCGACATCGTGGGCGGCAACCACTACCTCGCGGGGCAACCCGAACTGGTCCCGAAGGCGGCCGACGCCATCGCCGAATTCGCGCACGCGCTGTAGAAGAAACATGGAAACCTTTGCCTTCGCACCGGCCTACGAGCTGCCGGCCTGGCCCTTCACGCCCCCGCCCGAACTGGGGAACACGAAGGTCGTGCGCCACCCGATCGTCATCGTCGGCGCCGGGCCTTCCGGCCTCACGCTGGCCTGCGACCTGGCGCAGCGCGGCGTGCGGGCCGTGCTGCTCGACGAGGACGACACCGTCGGCGTGCGCGGCGCGTCGTCGCGCGGCATCTGCTACGCGCAGAAGAGCCTGGAGATCTTCGAGCGCCTGGGCGTCTACGAGCGCATCGCGGCCAAGGGAATCACCTGGTCGTTCGGGCGCACCTTCTCGGGCGACGAGGAGGTCTACAACTTCAACCTGCAGGCCGCGAGCGTCTCCAGGCAGCCGCCGTTCATCAACCTGCAGCAGTTCTACGTCGAGTGGTTCCTGGTCGAGCGCATCCTCGAACTGGGCGTGACCGACGTGCGGTGGAAGAGCCGCGTGACGCGCGTGCAGCCGCTGGCCGACGGCGTGCGCCTGGACATCGAGACGCCCGCCGGCAGCTACACGATCGAGGCCGACCGGCTGATCGACGCGGCCGGCGCCAACAGCCTGATCCGCACGCAGCTCGGCATCGAGGCCCATGCCTCGCGCAGCACCGACCGCTGGTGCATCAGCGACGTGCGCTTCAAGAAGCCGCTGCCCACCGAGCGCTGGACCTGGGTCGACGCGCCCTTCAACGAAGGCCGCGGCGTGTGGCAGCACCTGATGGCCGACGGCGTGTGGCGCATCGACTACCAGATGCCCGAGGACTGCGACACGGTCGCCATCAGCCGGCCCGAGGTGGCGGGCGCGCGGCTGCGCGAGCAGCTCGGACCCGACGTGGCGTTCGAGTTCGTGTGGATCGGGCCCTACGGCTACCGCGACCACCTGCTCGACAGCTTCCGGCACGGCCCGGTGTTCTTCATCGGCGATGCGGCGCACGTGGTGAGCCCGTTCGGCGCGCGCGGCGGCAACAGCGGCATCCAGGACGCGGCCAACCTCGGCTGGAAGCTCGCGCTGGTCGCGCAAGGCCAGGCCGACGATGCGCTGCTCGACAGCTACGACGCGGAGCGCCAACCCGCCGCGAAAGAGAACCTGCAGGTGACGAGCCGCTCGGCGCGCTTTCTTGCGCCGCGCTCGCCGGCCGAACACACGCTGCGCCGCGCGGTGGTGGCGCTGGCGGCGCGGTATCCGTTCGCACGCGCGCTGGTGAACACGGGGCGCATGTCGGTCGCCAACGCCTACCCGGCCGCGCCGCATTTGCCCGAGGGCGCGCGCACCGTGCAGAACCTGCCGCTGCGCTGGGCCGATGGGCATGGGACGACGTTGATGCAGCTGCTGGCCGAAGGCACGCAATGCATCGGCCTGTGGTTCGCGCCCACACGTGCGCAGGCCGAAGCGGCGCTCGAGGCCACGGCTTCGCTGCCGCTGCGCCTGCTGGCCGTGGGCGGCGACAGCGGCCTGCCCGCGCTGCAAGCCGACGACCAACTCGCCGCCCATCTCGGCATCGACGGCGCAGGCGGCTTCGCGCTGGTGCGGCCCGATGCCTACCGCGCCGCCGTGCTGCAGAACGCCACGCCCGAAGCCATCGCCTCTGCCTTGCGCACCGCGCTCGCACACCGCCCGCCCCCATGATCACCGAACCCCGCATCCCCGATCCCGACGGCTTCTACGCAGCGCTGCTCGCCGCGCACGAAGGCCGCACTGGCGCGCAGAGCGCCGACCTCAACGCCCGCCTGGTGCTGCTGCTGGCCAACCAGTGCGCCGACCAGGACGTGCTGCTCGCCTGCATCCATGCGGCAGCGGCCGCGCAAGACCCCACGACCCCCCACGCCCCATGACCACTTCCGTCTCCTTCGCTTCCGCTTCCGACACCCGCGAGCAGAAGCCGCAGCTGCGCGAGCTCGCGCCCGGCGCCTACGGCTACATCAGCGACTTCGACCCCAACTGCGGCTTCGTCGTCGGCGACGAGCAGGTGGTGCTGATCGACACGCGCCCCACGCCGCGCATGGCGCGTGACTTTCTCGCGGCCATCCGCACGGTGACCGACAAGCCCGTCAAGACCATCGTGCTCACGCATTACCACGCAGTGCGCGTGATGGGCGCGAGCGCCTTCGACGAGGTGGAACAGATCGTCGCAAGCAACGGCACGCTCGACTGGATCCGCACGCGCGGGCAGGCCGATTTCGATTCGGAGGTCGGTCGCTTTCCGCGCCTGTTCGCGGGCGTGGAGGAAATCCCGGGGCTGACCTTTCCGACGATGAGCTTCGCCGGCGAAATGAGCCTGTGGCTCGGCCCTCGCCCGGGCACGGGCCGCGAGCTGCGGCTGATGGCGCTGGGTCGCGGCCATTCGAGCGGCGACACGGTGGCCTGGCTGCCCGACTGCGGCGTGCTGTTCTCGGGCGACGTGGTCGAGAACCACTGCGGCGTGTACGCGGGCGATGCCTACATCGGCGACTGGGCCGGCACGCTCGACGCGGTGCGGGCGCTGAACCCGCGCGTGCTGGTGCCGGGGCGGGGCGCGGTGCTGCAGAACGAAGCGGCCTGCGCGGAGGCCATCGACCTCACCAAGGCCTTTCTCTCCACGCTGCTCGACAGCGTGAAGGCCGGCATCGCCGCAGGCGAAACACTGCGCGGCTGCTTCGCGCGCGCCGACGCGGCGATGACACCGCGCTTCGGCAGCTGGCCCGTGTTCCAGCACGTGCTGCCCTTCGACGTGTCGCGCGCCTACGACGAGCTTCGCGGCATCGAGCACCCCGTGGTCTGGACCGCCGAGCGCGACCGCGAGCTCTGGCAGGTCTTGCGCGGCGAATGACCTGAACCGAGACAAGCAACGGAGACAAGAGACGATGAAGCGATTCCTTCCCCTGATGGCCGCGGCGCTCGCGCTGGCGAGCGCCACCTTCGCGTCGGCGCAGCCGGCCGCCTACCCCAGCCAGCCGATCAAGTGGATCGTGCCCTACTCGGCCGGCGGCGGCACCGACAACCTCGCGCGCACGCTGGCCGAGGCGATGCAGCCGTCGCTCGGGCAGCCGCTCATCATCGACAACCGGCCCGGTGCGTCGACCAACATCGGCGTGTCCGTGATGATGCAGGCCAGGCCCGACGGCTACACGGTCATGCAGGCCGAGAACGCGGCGCTGCTCTTCAACGAGCACATGTTCGTCAAGCTGCCGTACAAGCCCGCGAGCGACTTCACCTACATCGGCACCATCGGCCGCTTCCCGGTGGCGCTGGTGGTGCACCCCGACTTTCCCGCCAAGACCGTGGCGGAGTTCGTGCGCTACGTGAAGGCCAACCCCGACAAGGTGAGCTACGCCTCGCCCGGCAACGGCTCGCCGCACCACATGGCGATGGAACTCTTCAAGCAGAAGGCGGGCCTGACGATCACGCACGTGCCGTACAAGGGCGCCGCGCCCGCCATGACCGACGTGATGGGCGGCCAGGTGCCGGTGATGATGCTGGACCTGGCCTCGGGCCTGCCCATCATCAAGTCGGGCAAGGTGCGGGTGCTGGCCATCGCGCTGCCGCAGCGCGCGAGCGCCTTGCCCGAGGTGCCGACCTTCGTGGAGGCCGGTTTCAGCGACGTCAACGCCTACGCCTTCCACGGCCTGATCGGCCCGGCCGGCATGCCGCCCGAAGCGGTGGCGCGGCTCAACAGCGAGCTGCACAAGGCAATGAAGGCACCGAAGGTGGTGAAGCTGTTCGCGGACTTCGGCTTCGAGGCGCTGCCCGGAACGCCGCAGGACTTCTACAAGCTGTCGCGCGCGGAAAGCGACCGTTGGGGAAAGATCATCGCGGCCGCCGGCGTGAAGCTCGACTGAACAAAAAAGAAACCCTGCGGCTACCAGCCCAGGCCGAGGTGCAGCGGCAGGTAGACCGCCATGCCGGCGATCATGGTGCCGAGCACCCCGCGCCGCCAGTAGAAATACGCCGCACCGACGACCGCCGCATACAGGCGGGCGTCGTGCAGCGTGGTGATCAGGTGACCCTGGGTCATGACGATCTCGGGCGCGATCACGCCCGCGAGGGCGGCCGCCGGCGCGTAGTGCAGCGCGCGGTGCGCCCACTCGGGCAGGCCCCAGGGCCGGTCGAGAATGAAGAAGAAGCAGCGGGTCAGCACGGTGACGAGCGCCAGGCCGACGATCACGCCCATCGTCCACCAGTCCGTCGTGGCGCTCACTTGTCGTCCTCCGCCGTCGGGTCGAGGCCGAACTGCTTCTCGAGCCAGAAGCACAGCAGCACGGCCACGCCGATGGCCACCACGATGTTCAGCTTCAGCGGCAGTGCATAGGCCGCCACGGCGGTCATGCCGGCAATCAGCGCGGCGAGCACGCGCAGGCGGGTGGTCGCCATCGAGCAGACGATGGCCACCAGGCTCAGCACGCCGGCGAAGCCCAGGCCCCAGGTCTGCGGAATGAAGTTGGCCAGCGCCACGCCCAGCAGGCTCATGCCCATCCACGCGCACCAGGTCACGAAGTAGTTGCCGGTGAGGTAGGCCTCCTGCGATTCCTGCTCGGAAATGGTCAGCGGCGGCTTCGGATACTTCTTGGTGAAGAGCGCATAGCTCATGTCGGCCGTGAGGTAACCGTGCATCATGCGGCGCCAGCGCGGCATGTGCATGAGGTAGGGGCGCAGGTGCAGGCTGAACACCACGAAGCGCAGGTTGACGCAGAAGCCCGTGGCCAAGATGACCCACGCCGGCGCGCCCGCGAACAGCAGCGGAATGGCCGCGAGCTGCGAGCTGCCCGCGTAGACCAGCAGGGTCATGGCCAGCGCCTCGATCACGCTCATGTTCGACTTGACCATGGCCACGCCGGTCATCAGGCCCCAGGCGCCGATGCCCAGCGCCACCGGCGTCATGTCGCGCACGCCGACGCGGAATTCAGGGCGGCTGCGGATGCGCTGCGAGAGGAACATCAGCCGAAGGCCTGCCCGGGCTTCAGGTCGAAGCCGCGCAGGAAATCGGCCACGGCCAGGCGCTTGCCGCCCGGTCGCTGGAGTTCGGTGACGGTGACGGCCGAACCGGCGGCGGCCACGGTCACGCCGGTGTCGCTGACGGCCAGGATGGTGCCCGGTGCGGCCTGCTCGGCAGACGCGGCCTCTGCATGGGCGGTCCACAGCTTGATGGTCTCGCCGTCCAATGGGCTGTTGGCGCCCGGGAACGGATCGAAAGCCCGGATGCGCCGCACGATGGCGTCGGCCGGCTGGGCCCAGTCGATCAGCGCTTCATGCTTCTCGACCTTGTGGGCATAGGTCACGCCTTCGGCGGGCTGCGGCGTGCGCACGAGCGTGCCGATGCGCGCCAGCGCCTCGACGATCATCTTCCCGCCCAGCTCGGCCAGCCTGTCGTGCAGGCGGGCGGTGTTGTCGCTGCCGATGTCGACGGCCTCGCGCAGCAGCATGTCGCCGGTGTCCAGGCCCGCGTCCATCTGCATGATGGTGATGCCGGTCTGGGCGTCGCCGGCCTCGATGGCGCGGTGGATGGGCGCAGCGCCGCGCCAGCGCGGCAGCAGGCTCGCGTGGATGTTGAGGCAGCCGTGCACCGGCAGGTCGAGCACCCACTGGGGCAGGATCAGGCCGTAGGCCGCCACCACCATCACGTCGGGCCTGGCGGCCAGCAGGGTGTCGCGCGCGGCCGAGGCCTCGTCGGGGTACTTGCCGTCCAGCCGCAGGCTGCGCGGCTGCGCCACCGGCCATTGGTTGGCGACGGCGCATTGCTTGACGGGGGAGGCCTGCAGCTTCATGCCGCGACCGGCGGGGCGGTCGGGCTGGCTCATCACCAGCACGACGTCATGTCCGGCGGCGGCGATGGCCTCCAGGGCGGCGCGCGCGAACTCGGGCGTGCCCGCGAAAACGACTCGCAGGCGGCTCAATCCCGGACCCGATCGAGCTCGAGATCGTCTCCTGTGTGATAGCGCCGGACCACGCCGGTGGGGTCGATGTAGATGTACAGCATGCGGCGTTCGTTCACGGCCTTGTAGCGCCAGGTCCAGACGGCACCGTCGAAGGAACTGACGCGGCTGATTTCATAGGGGCGGCCGTAGAAGGCCATCACGTCGTTCTGGCGCCACTGGTTGACCCGGATGTCCTGCCCGAAGCGCGCCTCGCTGAGCACCTGCGTCACCGAGACGACCTTGCCTGCGGCGTCGACGTCGATGTCGGTCACCTCGAAGCCCGCCGGCATGCGCGAGTACTGCAGCCGCTCGCCACCGCCGGTAAGCGGGTACCGGCCCGTGGGCGCGCCCAGGCGCTGCAGGGTGTCGGCGGCGGTGGCGCCCGGCTGGACGCGCGTGGGCTCGTTCGCGCAGCCGGCCAGGCCCAGGCCGGCCATCGCGAAGACCGCCAGCGCTGCGAGGGAGCCGAAACGACGTGAGGTCATGAGTGTCAGGCCTGTTCGCGCAGTTCTTCGCGCTGCTGCTTGAGCAGCTTGCTCTTCATGCGGTTGCGCTTCAGGGGCGAGAGGTATTCGACGAACACCTTGCCGAGCAGGTGGTCCAGCTCGTGCTGGATGCACACGGCCAGCAGGCCGTCGGCCTCGATGGTGCGCTGCTCGCCGTTCTCGTCGAGCGCCTGCACCTTGACCGAGGTGGAACGCATCACGCCGTCGTAGATGCCGGGCACCGAAAGACAGCCCTCCTCGTTCAGCACCTTCTCGTCGCTGGCCCAGGTGATTTCGGGGTTGATCAGCACGATGGGCTGGTTGCGCTCCTCGGACACGTCGATGACCACGAGGCGCTCGTGCACGTCGACCTGCGTCGCCGCCAGGCCGATGCCGCTGGCGTCGTACATGGTCTCCAGCATGTCGGCCACCAGGGCCTTGATGCGGGCATCGACGCCCTGCACGGGCTTGGCCACGGTGTGCAGGCGCTTGTCCGGGTAACTCAGAATGATTCGTTTAGCCATGAAATCGGGGGAAAGTTGTGGCTATTTTCGCCAATTCCGCGACCAGACGCGACGCGTGGCACCGAAAACGTTGCCCTCCCAAGGGCTTCAGCGCAGAATTCGTAGCAAATTGTGAGATTCGTATGCGCGGCGATACTTCGCGCGCTCACCATCCAGACATGAAAAAGCTCAGATTCACCGACCACCAGCGCCCTCATCTTCTTGCAACGCTGACAGCCCTGGCGGTGCTCGGCGGCTGTGGCGCCACGACGGCCTGGGCACAGAATTACCCGGTCACGCCCCAGCAGCGAGCCACGGCCCAGCAAACCGCCCAGCAGGGTGTGCCCCTGAGCGAACTGGCGCCCAACGCGCCCGACGAATACACGGTCAGGCCCGGCGACACGCTCTGGGCCATTTCACGCCTCTTCCTGCTGCGCCCCTGGCGCTGGCCGGAGCTCTGGGGCATGAACATCGATGAAATCGCCAACCCGCACCGCATCTACCCGGGCCAGGTGCTCTACCTTGACAAGACCGGCGGCCGGGCACGCCTGACCACCCGCCGCGGCGGCTTCGGCGGCGAAGGCGGCACCATCAAGCTGTCACCGCGCACCCGTTTCGATTCGCTGGCCGGCATGGCATTGCCCACGCTCAACCCGAGCGTCATCGAGCCGTTCCTGAGCGAACCCATCGTGGTGGACGCCAACACGCTGGACAGCGCCCCCCGCATCGTGGCGGGCAACGACAGCCGCGTGCTGCTGTCGCGCGGCGACCGGGCCTATGCCCGGGGCAATGCCGAATCGCCGCTGGTCGAGGCCGCGGGCCCGGTGCAGAACTTCCGCGTCTTCCGCACCGCCACGCCGCTGAAGGACCCCGGCACGGGTGAAATCCTGGGCTACGAGGCGCAGTACCTGGGCAAGGCACGGCTGCAGCGCGGCGAGTCGACCACCATCGAGACGGTGCAGGACAAGGACGTCATCACCGTGGTGCCGGCGAGCATCGACATCGTCGCGTCGCGCGAGGAAATGCGCGCCGGCGACCGGCTGCTGCCCGAGCCGCCGCGCCAGCTCCTGAGCTACGTGCCGCGCGCACCGTCGACGCAGGTCGAAGGCCGCATCATCTCCGTCTACGGCAATGCGGTGCAGTTCGCGGCGCAGAACCAGGTGGTGGCCATCAACAAGGGCACGCGCGACGGCGTCGACAACGGCCATGTGCTGGCCATCCTCAAGAACGGCGAGACCATCCTCGACCGCACCGGCGCGCGCAAGGAAACCATCAAGCTGCCGAACGAACGCATCGGCCTGCTGATGGTGTTCCGCACTTTCGAGAAAGTGTCCTACGCGCTCGTGCTCGAAATCAACGACACTCCGCGCGCCGGCGACTTCCTCGTCAATCCCTGACCTGCGGCCCCGGCTTTCTCGAACACAGGTTTGGAACGCGCAGAACTCGCAGGTTGGCTGCGGCTTTCATTGACGCCAGGCGTCGGCGACGGCGCCGCTCGGCGGTTGCTCGCGGCCTTCGGGCTGCCTGAGCAGGTCTTCGCGCAACGCGACGCCGCGTTGTGCGAGGTCGTTTCGCAAGCCCAGGCCGCGGCATTGCAGCAGACGCCCCCCAACCTGCAGGCGCAGATCGACCTGACCTGGCAGTGGCTGCATGCCGGGGACAACGGCACGTCGCGCCGCGTCGTGACGCTCGGCGACGACGGCTACCCCGCCTCGCTGCTCGAAATGACCGATCCGCCGCTGCTGCTCTACGTGCTGGGCGCCGCCGACTACAACCTGACGCAGCTCGGCCACAGCATCGCGGTGGTGGGCAGCCGCAACCCCACGCCGCAAGGCGCCACCAACGCACGCAGCTTTGCCCGCGCCCTGGGCGAGGTGGGCCTGCCCGTGGTGTCGGGCCTCGCGCTGGGTGTGGACGGCGCGGCGCACCAGGGCGCGCTCGACGCGGCCGGCGACACGCCGCGGCTGGCCACGGTGGCCGTGGTCGGCACCGGGCTCGACCGCGTGTACCCGGCGCGGCACCGCGACCTGGCGCATCGCATCACGCAGCAGGGGCTGATCGTGAGCGAGCTGCCGCTCGGCACGCCCCCGCTCACGCAGAATTTCCCGAAGCGCAACCGGCTCATTGCCGGGCTGGCGCGCGGCACGCTGGTGGTGGAGGCGGCGCTGCAATCGGGCTCGCTCATCACCGCGCGGCTCGCGTCGGAGCAGGGCAAGGAAGTGTTCGCGATTCCGGGCTCGATTCATTCACCGCAATCGCGCGGCTGCCATGCGCTGATCCGCCAGGGCGCGAAGCTCGTGGAATCGGTGAGCGACATCCTCGAGGAGCTCCCGCCTTTGCGGACCCCGATCGCGGCCGCGGCCTCGTCCACCATCGGCAACGGGCACGCGGCCACCCCGGCCGAAGACCCGCTGCTGGACGCCCTCGGCTTCGACCCCGTGAGCCTCGACGCGCTGAGCGCGCGCACCGGCTGGAGCGCGGCCGCGCTGCAGGCCAGGATGCTCGAGCTCGAGCTGGACGGCCAGATCACACGCCTGCCAGGCGGCCTCTTCCAGCGCATGGCCACCACCTGATTCGCGGGTGCTCGTTCGCAAGCGAAGGAGAAGAGACACGAAGTGCACGAAGCCCGAGGGCGAGCGACCACTTCCTGGGCTATATTGGGCCCATGTTCGAAGTGCTTGTTTTTGTGTACGAAAACTATTGGCGCGGCGATGCCTGCCCCGAACCCGAGCAGTTGGGCCGCAAGCTCAGTGCGCACGGCTTCGAGGCAGAAGAAATCCGTGACGCCCTTCACTGGCTCGACGGCCTGAGCCTTGCCACGCAAGGCATGCAGATCGAGCACCACACCAAGGACAGCGCCACGGTCACGCTGCGCGGCGCGCCCGAAGCGGCCATGCCGCAGTCGCAAGATGCCATGCGCGTCTACTCGCAGGCCGAGCAGGAGCACCTGGGTGCCGAGTGCCTGGGCTTCATCAGCTTTCTCGAGTCGTCCCAGGTGCTGCCCTGCGGCTTGCGCGAAATCGTGGTCGAGCGCGCCATGGCGGCGCCGGGCGATCCGGTGGCGCTCGACGAGCTGAAGATCATCGTGCTGATGGTGCACTGGAGCACCGGCATCGAGCCCGATGCGCTGGTGCTCGACGAGCTCTGCGAGTCCCGCGAAGGCCGCACGGCCCATTGACCCGGGGGCCCGGCGCCCCGTCCACGAACTAGTTCAGCAGCCGTTCCGGGTTGGCGTCCAGCTTGGCCAGCGCCTCGCGCGTGGCGCGCACGGTGAGCGTTTCTTCCTCGGCCGGCACCAGCAAGCCCGCCTGCAGGTAGCTCGCGAGCCGCCCCGCCTGGATCAGGAAACTGCGGCCGTCCGCCGAGGCGAACAGGTGCAGCTTCTTGCGATCGCTGCGCCAGACGAACTGAACCTGGCTCACCCGGTCGTTGTGGTCCAGCATGAACCAGTTGCCCACTTGCAGTTCGTGCGCCCAGGCCAGCATGTCCTCGGCGACCTTGCTGCCGCCGGCATCGGGAATCACCTCGATCGATGCGGCGTCCACCCCCAGCAGCAGTTCGATGCTGTGGGCGTCCAGCGGCAGGTCGTCGCCTGCCCCGCCCTCGTCGCTCACGAAGTCTTCCAGGTGCGTCAGCCGTTCGGCCATGGCTTCGATCTTGGCCTGCGGAATCGCCTCGGTCTTCGACAGGAAGGCATCGGACAGCGTGGCGCCGATGATCTTGATGTGCGCCTCCTGCGGCTCGTCGACGATGCCCAGCAGCGCCATGCCCTGGCGCAGGCGCTGCAACAGCTGCGGCAGGTCCTGAATCACGCGGGCGCGGTCTGTGCGGTTGGGCTTGGCGCTGGCGGCCCACACCAGTTCGGAGGCCACGCGCTTGAGCATGACGGTCTGCTCGCCCTGCGCGCCGTAGCGCAGGGCCGCGATGGCCAGCACCTCGGCCCAGACCTTGAACAGGAACTCGCGGATCTCTTCGCGCACCGGCATGTCGTTGAGCATCTTGCGCAACTCGATGGTGTACTGGATCGCCATCGTTTCCTTCTGCTCGACCTGCTGCGCCACGCTCATCACGCGCTGCGTGGTGTCGCTTTGCGTCAGGTAGCGGTTGAGGAAGGCGACGAACTCGTCGAACACCAGCTTGAACACGCGCTGGCCGGTTTCAGGGTACTGCTCGATGACCTGCACCACGCGGCGGATCTCGCTTTCGAGCGCGCTGCCGGTGATGGCCGCCGCGTCGAAGCCCATCACGCACGAGCCCATGCGGTCGATCAACATGCGCGCGGGATGCTGCAGCGTGCCGAAGAACTCGGGCTCGGCGATGGCCACGCGCAGCACCGGCATCTGCAGCCGGGCGAACCACACGCGGGCGGAGAAGGGAATGCGCTCTTCGGCCAGGATGGCCTGGAACATCAGCGCCACGATCTCGACCGTGGCCTTGTCGGCCGTGGTGGGTGCGCGCTTCTTGAGCTCGGCGGTGCGCCGGCGCATGTCCACCGCGGTCTGCTGCATCAGCGTGGCCTGCTCGCCGGCGCCGTCCATGAACTGGGTGGCGGCCATCCGGTAGGCGACCTCGGCGTCGGCGATGGCGCCTGCAAAGGTCCTGGAAAAGACGCGGGGTGGCGAGGTGCCGGCGACCTGGCCCGCATTGCTGCCACCGCCACCGCCACTGCCGCTGCCGCTTGCTCGTCCTTCGGCGCCAGAGGCCGGGTACTGCCCGGCCGAGCCGCCCGCCTCGCCGCCGATGCGCGCGGCGACGAAGCGCTTCAGGCTCAGCAGCGCTGTCTGCGCACGCTGCCGCGCGATCATCAGCGGCGAGCCGCCCGTGGTGGCCGTGGCGACAGTGGACGAGGTGCCCGCGTTCGAAGACGCCGAAGTCTGCTGCCCGTCGGATCCGAAGCCTGCGCGCTGTCCACCGCGCGGACCGCCCGGCATGCCGCCGCCGTCCATCGGCACGCCGGACGACGTGGCCGGTCCACCGCTGCCGGCGGCGCCGGCGCTGCCCGTGCGGCGCACGAAGCTCTTGAGGTCGATCTCCTCCATCACGCCGTTGGCGATCAGGAAGGCGTTGGCGCTCTGGTAGGCCTTGACCACCACCTCGACCAGCCCCTGCTGCACCGTGTCCTGCACCCGGGTCCACAGCCCGCGGCTCAGGCCGGCGGCCAGCCATTGTTCGACCAGCAGCTTGGCCAGCGTCTCGGGCTTGAGCACGTCCCTGGCGTCGAGCTCGGTCGTGCCTTCGAGGTGCTGGATGCGCAGGCGCAGGTCGCTGAGCTCGAAACTGGCCTTGTCGTGGATCATCTGCGCCAGGCGCGAGGAGAGGATGTTGCTCTCGACCACCTCGTCGCCGATCAGTTCGAGCCGCAACGCCGAAGGCACCGCCGACACGCCGCCGGCCGAGGCGCCCAGCGCCTTGCGCCAGCCAGTCTGCGCAAGCGTTACCCATTGCGTGGCCTGGCCCTGGAACGCCACGAAGTCGTCGCGATGTTCCTGCATGGCGCGGGCGTTGCCGGCCTCGGAGGAGATGGCAGTCAGCCGGTCGCGGATCGCGCGGGCCAGCGGCGCGATGGCGCCTTCCGTTGCCAAGACGAAACGCTCACGCGTCTCGCGTGCGAGCTGCAGGGAAGAGGCGGACCGCGCAATGCTCATTGAAAAGTCGGAAAGACCCGGATATTCGAATTCGATTCGTCAGCAACAACCGAGAGCTTGCATCGGGATGCGCAACCGCACAAGTGCGCAGAGTGCCCGGCGTTGCATGCGAACCGCAGCGCGGCGCGGCCGCCGCCTGATTAAAGCCTGAAGTATCCGTCAGACCACCGCGCCGGCGTTGGGATCGTCTTCGGACTCCCCGTCGCGCTTCGTCGGGCCGCCCTTGACCAGGTCTTCGCGCTTCACCCCCAGCCACATCGCGATGGCAGCCGCCACGAAGCACGAGGAGTAGATGCCGAAGCAGATGCCGATGGTCAGTGCCAGGGCAAAGTAATGCAGGGTCGGGCCGCCGAAGAAGAACATCGACAGCACCACCAGCTGCGTGGAGCCGTGGGTGATGATGGTTCGGCTGATGGTCGAGGTGATCGCGCTGTCGATCACTTCGGAGGTCGTCATCTTGCGGTAACGCCGGAAATTCTCGCGGACCCGGTCGAAGATCACGACCGACTCGTTCACCGAGTACCCCAGCACCGCCAGCACCGCCGCCAGCACCGCCAGCGAGAACTCCCACTGGAAGAAGGCGAAGAAGCCCAGGATGATCACCACGTCGTGCAGGTTGGCGAGCACGGTGGCCAGCGCGAACTTCCATTCGAAGCGGAACGCCAGGTAGATCATGATGCCGAGAACCACCATGCCCAGGGCCTTCAGGCCGTTGGTGGTGAGTTCCTCGCCGACCTGCGGGCCGACCACCTCGATGCCGCGCTGCGTGGCCGACGCGTCGACCGACTTCAGCGCCCCCATGACCTGCGCGCTCTGCTGGTCGGAGCTCATGCCCTTCTGGGCCGGCAGGCGGATCTGCACGTCGCGCGAGCTGCCGTAGCTCTGCACCTGCACGTCGGGGTAGCCGAGCTTGCCGATGGCGTCGCGCACCTTGCCGATGTCGGCCGACTGCTCATAGGCGACCTCCATCACGGTGCCGCCCGTGAACTCGACCGACAGGTGCAGCCCGCGGTGGAACAGGAAGAAAACCGCCAGCGCGAACGTGACGAAGGAGACGATGTTCAGCACCAGTGCATGGCGCATGAACGGGATCGTCTTGTGGATGCGGAAGAATTCCATGGCGCTTGTCCTCGACCTTTACTTGGTGGCCACGGCCGAGCCGTCGGTCGTTGGGCGCCAGACGGTACCGATGGACACCGTCTTGAGCTTCTTCTTCTGGCCGTACCAGAAGTTCACGAGGCCGCGCGAGAAGAACACGGCGGAGAACATCGAGGTGACGATGCCGATGCAGTGCACCACCGCGAAGCCGCGCACCGGGCCCGACCCGAAGGCGAGCAGCGCGATGCCTGCGATGAGCGTGGTCACGTTGGAGTCCAGGATGGTGCCCCAGGCGCGTTCGTAGCCCGCGTGGATGGCCGCCTGCGGCGACGCCCCGTTGCGCAGCTCTTCGCGCACGCGCTCGTTGATCAGCACGTTGGAGTCGATGGCCACGCCGATGGCCAGCGCCATGGCCGCGATGCCGGGCAGCGTGAGCGTGGCCTGCAGCATCGAGAGAATGGCCACCAGCAGCATCAGGTTGACGGCCAGCGCGATCGAGGAGAACAGGCCGAACAGTGCGTAGTACGCGCACATGAACACCATGATCGCCAGGAAGCCGTACATCACGCTCTTGAAGCCCTTCTCGATGTTGTCGGCGCCCAGGCTCGGACCGATGGTGCGTTCCTGGATGATTTCCATCGGCGCGGCCAGCGAGCCGGCGCGCAGCAGCAGCGCGAGGTCGCTGGCTTCCACCACCGTCATGGAGCCCGACACCTGGAAGCGGTTGCCCAGCTCGCCGTTGATCGACGGGGCCGTGAGCACTTCGCCCTTGCCCTTTTCGAAGATCAGCATCGCCATGCGCTTCTTGTAGTTCTCGCGGCTGACGTCGCGCATGATGCGCCCGCCCTTGGCGTCCATGGTCAGGTCGACCTTGGGCTGGTTGCTCTGCTGGTCGAAGCCGGGTTGCGCGTCGGTGAGGTTCTCGCCGGTGACCAGCACCTGCTTCTTCACGATGACGGGGCGGCCCTGGCGGTCGAGGAATTTCTCGGAGCCGAACGGCACCGGGCCGCCGCTCAGTTCGGCCGAGCGGCCTTCGGCGCTTTCGTCGACCAGGCGCATTTCGAGCGTGGCGGTGCGGCCCAGGATTTCCTTGGCCTTGGCCGTGTCCTGCACGCCGGGCAGCTGCACGACGATGCGGTCCAGGCCCTGCTGCTGGATCACCGGTTCGGCCACGCCGAGTTCGTTGATCCGGTTGTGCAGCGTGGTGATGTTCTGCTTGAGCGCGGCGTCCTGCAGGCGGCGCGCAGCCTCCGGCTTGATGCTCGCCACGAGGCGCCAGTTGCTGCCGTCCTGGCTGTCGGTGGTGCTCAGGTCGGTGAACTGGTCCTGGATGACGCGCTTGGCCGCCTCGAGCGCGGCCGCATCGCGAAAGCTCACTTCCACGGTCTGACCGTTGCGGCTCACCGAGGTGCCGCGGATGTTCTTGTCGCGGAAGGTGGTGCGCAGGTCGCTGGCGAAGGACTCGGCCTTCTTGTCGATGGCGCCCTTCATGTCCACCTGCAGCAGGAAGTCGACGCCGCCGCGCAGGTCGAGGCCCAGGTACATCGGGAACGCGTGCAGCGCGGTCAGCCACTTGGGCGAGCGCGACAACAGGTTCAGCGCCACCGTGTAGGGCGGGTCGCCGGCGTCGGGCACCAGGGCGCGCTGGATCACGTCGCGCGCCTTGAGCTGGTCGTCGGGGGTGGTGAAGCGGGCGCGCAGGGAGCCGGCGTCCAGCGTGATGAGGTCGGGCGTCAGGCTGGCAGCCTTCAGCGCCTCTTCGACCCGGGTCTGGGTGGTGGCGTCGACCTTGACGGTCGTCTTGGCCGCCGACACCTGCACCGCAGGTGCCTCACCGAAGAAATTGGGCAGGGCATAGATGAGCCCCACGAGCAACACGATCACGATGATCGCGTACTTCCAGACCGGGTAACGGTTCATGAGAAAACGCTTTTCTGAAACGGAACACGGCGTGAATTGGGGCCCTGCGCCGCAAAGCGCAAGGTTCAGCTCACGCCTTTATTTGACGGCGCCCTTGGGCAGGACCTGCACCACGGCGCTGCGCTGGATCTTGATCTCGACGCCGTTGGCGATCTCGAGGCCCAGGTACTGGTCGCTCATCGAGGTGATCTTGCCGAGCACGCCGCCGGCGGTGGCGACTTCGTCGCCCTTGGCCAGCGCTTCGATCATGGCGCGTGCTTCCTTCTGGCGCTTCATCTGGGGCCGGATCATCACGAAATACAGCACCACGAACATCAGCACCAGCGGCAGCATGCTGCCGAGCGAGGACAACATGTCACCGCCGCCGGCTGCGGCAGGCGCGGTTTGGGCGAAAGCAGAGGAAATGAACAAGAGAGTCTCCAGCAGAGGGAAGAGAAAAGGATGGGAGCGCGGGCAGCGTCCGCGGTTCCTTGGGGCTGGCGGCCGCATGGGATGCGCACCGCAAGTCAAAGCGCGGCGGGGCTTGGCCGCGCACAGCACCGGGCATTGTATTCGGCGCGCAAGGCCGCTCCACGCGCTTATCCGGCGCGGTGGGGAGGGCTTTCCGGGTATTCAACCAGCGCGGAGTCCGCTACGTTTTCAATAGCAACGGGCGTCCAGTGGACGCCCGTACGCTCGCAAAAACCCTGAAATTCAGGCCGCCACGCGCTGCGCCTGCGGGTTGCGCCACTTGGCCAGCAGCTCGCTCCAGCGGGTGCGGGCGGCCGCCAGGTTGCGCTCCTTCACATGGCCGTAGCCGCGAATCTGCTCGGGCAGGCCGGCAATCTCGAGTGCCAGCGCGTGGTTGTCCGCGCGCAGGGCGCCGATCACTTCCTCGATGCTGGCGCGGTACTCGCCGATCAGCGCGCGCTCGGTCTTGCGCTCCTCGGTGCGCCCGAAGATGTCGAGCGCCGTGCCGCGCACGCCCTTGAGCTTGGCCAGGAACCTGAAGCCGGTGAGCATCCAGGGGCCGAACTTCTGCTTCTGCAGCTGGCCCTTGGCGTTCTTCTTGGCAATGATCGGCGGCGCCAGG
Organism: Variovorax sp. AC103; assembly: GCF_979254005.1. Classification (NCBI taxonomy): domain Bacteria; kingdom Pseudomonadati; phylum Pseudomonadota; class Betaproteobacteria; order Burkholderiales; family Comamonadaceae; genus Variovorax; species Variovorax sp. AC103. Next base: position 34,698 of record NZ_CEEDFC010000002.1, read on the forward strand.
TGGTAGTTGAGCTTGTAGTCACCTTCGAACATGCCCTCGACGCGGTCGAGGAACGAGCGGTCGGTGTGCAGGCGGGCGACTTCGTACTCGTCCTTGTAGGCCATCAGCTTGAACAGGTAGCGCGCCACCGTCTCGCTCAGCCCCGTGCGGCCCAGTGCCGATTCGGCCTGCTGCACCTTGCCGACGAACTGCTTGTATTCGGCGGCGTAGGCGGCGTTCTGGTAGCCGGTCAGGAACTCCACGCGGCGGGCCACGAGGCTTTCGAGCGTTTCGCGCTTCTTGAACTCGATGACCTGGCCGGGACGCACGCGCTTCTGGAAATCTTCCGGACGCACGGCCGCCTGGCGGCCCCACTCGAAGGCGGTCTTGTTGTTCTCGATGGCCACCGCATTCAGCTCGATGGCGCGCATCAGCGACTCGTGCGCCAGCGGCAGCCAGCCCTTTTGCCAGGCGTAGCCCAGGATCATCGGGTTCACGTAGATGGTGTCGCCCATCAGCGCGGTGGCTGCGGCATCGGCGTCGAAGGTGCCCATGCCGTCGATGCCCACGGCGCGCGCAATTTCGGCGGCGCAGGCGTCTTCGGGGTTCTGCCAGTTGGCGTTGCGCACGAAGGCGGCGGTGGGCGAGCTGTGGGTGTTGAGCGCCACGTGCGTGCGCCCTTCGCGCATGCGCGCCATGGTTTCGCCGTTGATCGTGACCAGCGGATCGCACGCCAGGATCAGGTCGGCCGCCGCGGTGCCCACGCGCGTGGTGCGAATGTCGTCCTGCGTGTCGCCGATGAGCACGTGGCTCCAGGTGGCGCCGCCCTTTTGCGCCAGGCCGGCCGCGTCCTGCGTGACGATGCCCTTGGCCTCGATGTGCGCGGCCATGCCCAGCAGCTGGCCGATGGTGATGACGCCGGTGCCGCCCACGCCCGCGACCACCACGCCCCAGACCTTGCCGCCCGCCAGCGACGGCAGCGCGGGCTCGGGCAGCAGGCCGAACTCGGCCGGCGTCGCGCCCTTGCTCTTGCTCTTCTTCTTGAGCTGGCCGCCTTCGACGGTGACGAAGCTCGGGCAGAAGCCCTTCAGGCAGCTCATGTCCTTGTTGCAGCTGCTCTGGTTGATGGTGCGCTTGCGGCCGAATTCGGTTTCCAGCGGCTCCACGCTCAGGCAGTTGCTCTGCACGCTGCAGTCGCCGCAGCCTTCGCAGACCAGCTCGTTGATGACCACGCGCTTGGCCGGATCGACGGCCGTGCCCCGCTTGCGGCGGCGGCGCTTCTCGGTGGCGCAGGTCTGGTCGTAAATGATGGCCGTGGTGCCCGGCATGGCGCGGAACTCGCGCTGGATGTCGTCGAGCAGGTCGCGGTGCTTCACCTGCACGTGGTCGCCCGGAATCGACACGCCCTCGTACTTCTCGGGCTCGTCCGTGACGATGACCACTTTCTTCGCGCCCTCGGCATGCAGGCTCTCGGCAATCTGCAGCACCGAGTGCCCTTCGGGCCGCTCGCCGACCTGCTGGCCGCCGGTCATGGCGACCGCGTCGTTGTAGAGGATCTTGTAGGTGATGTTCACGCCCGCCGCGATGCTCTGGCGAATGGCGAGCAGGCCGCTGTGGAAGTAGGTGCCGTCGCCCAGGTTCGCGAAGATGTGCTGGTCGGTCGTGAAGGGCTGCTGGCCGACCCACGGCACGCCCTCGCCGCCCATCTGCGTGAAGCCGATGGTGGAGCGGTCCATCCAGGTCGCCATGAAGTGGCAGCCGATGCCGCCCATCGCGCGTGAGCCTTCGGGCACCACGGTGCTGGTGTTGTGCGGGCAGCCCGAGCAGAACCAGGGCTGGCGCGTGGCGTCGGCCACGCTGGTGGACGCTTGCTGCACCACCATCGAGCGCTCCTTGGCCTCCAGGATGGCGAGCTGCGCGTCGATGCGCGCGGCCATGTCGGCGCCGGCGGCGGCCAGCAGGCCGGTCTTCTTCAGGCGCGCGGCGATCGCCTTGGCGATGAGCGCGGGGTTCAGGTCGGCGTTGGCGCGCAGCAGCGTGTGGGCGGTGGGGTTGGGCATCGACCATTCGCCGCCGGAGTAGCCGTCGTCGCTCGCGCCCTGGCCTTCGTCGAACTTGCCGACCACGTTGGGCCGCACGTCCGAGCGCCAGTTGTAGAGCTCTTCCTTCAGCTGGTATTCGATGACCTGGCGCTTTTCCTCAACCACCAGAATCTCTTGCAGGCCGGTGGCGAACTCGCGCGTGAGTTGCGCTTCGAGCGGCCACACCACGCCCACCTTGTGCAGGCGAATGCCCAGCTGGCGGCAGGCCGCGTCGTCCAGGCCCAGGTCGATCAGCGCCTGGCGCGTGTCGTTGAAGGCCTTGCCGCTGGCCATGATGCCGAAGCGGTCGTTCGGGCCCTCGATCACGTTGTAGTTCAGGCGGTTGGCGCGGATGTAGGCCAGCGCGGCGTACCACTTGTAGTGCATGAGCCGGGCTTCCTGCTCCAGCGCATGGTCGGGCCAGCGGATGTGCAGGCCGCCGGGCGGCATCTCGAAGTCGGTGGGAATGACGATCTGCACGCGCTCGGGGTCGATCATGGCCGTGGCGCTCGACTCCACGATTTCCTGGATCGTCTTCATGCCCGACCACACGCCCGAAAAACGGCTCATGGCAAAGGCGTGGATGCCCAGGTCGAGGATTTCCTGCACGTTCGCCGGGAAGAACACCGGCGTGCCGCAGGCCTTGAAGATGTGGTCGCTCTGGTGCGCGGCCGTGCTGCTCTTGGAAATGTGGTCGTCGCCGGCCACCGCGATCACGCCGCCGAACTCGGTGGTGCCGGCCATGTTGGCATGCTTGAACACGTCGGAGCAGCGGTCCACGCCCGGGCCCTTGCCGTACCAGATGCCGAACACGCCGTCGAACTTGTTGGTGCCCTGCGGGGAGAAGCCCAGCTGCTGGGTGCCCCATAGCGCAGTGGCCGCGAGCTCTTCGTTCACGCCCGGCTGGAAGACGATGTTCTGTTCCTTGAGGAACTTGCTGGCCTTCCACAGCGCCTGGTCGTAGCCGCCGAGCGGGGAGCCGCGATAGCCGCTGATGAAGCCGGCGGTGTTCTTGCCGGCCTGCTTGTCGCGCAGCTGCTGGAGCATCGGCAGCTTGACGAGGGCCTGGACGCCGCTCATGAAGGCACGGCCGTAGTCGAGCGAGTATTTGTCGTCGAGGGTGACCGTTTGCAGGGCCTTGAGAATGTGCGCGGGCAGCGGTGCATTCATATATGTCTTGTCTCCGTATGGCAGGGCCTTGTGGGCCTGGCTGATGGGTGTGGGTCTGTGCCCGGGTAGGGCGTGAGCCCATGATCACGCAAAGTGTATGCCGGGGTCCGCGACAGGTGTTTGCGTTCTTTGCCCTGAAAAACCCTCTTCTAGAAAGAATCTTGCTTAACATCGCCACCCATGGAAAGCATTGATAAGTTCGACCTTGCAATCCTGCAAGAACTGCAGGCCGACGGCCGCCTCACCAACGCCGAGCTCGCGCAGCGCGTGGGCCTGTCGGCCGCGCCCTGCTGGCGCCGGGTGCGCGCGCTGGAGGAGTCCGGGTTCATCAAGGGCTACCACGCCGAGATCGACCGCCACAAGATAGGGCTGGGCGTGCTCGCCTTCGTGCGGGTGGACACCGAGCGCGTCACCCACGAAGCCACGCGCAAGCTGGAGGACGCCATCCGCAAGCTGCCCGACGTGATCGCCTGCCACTACATCAGCGGCACCGGCACCTTCGAGCTGCAGGTGGTGGCGCGCGACCTCGACGGTTTCTCGGCCTTCGCGCGCCAGCACCTGATGAACCTGCCGAATGTGAAGGACCTGCACACCAGCTTCTCGCTGGGCGAGGTGAAGGCCAGCAGCGCGCTGCCGCTGGGGCACCTGGCGCGCTAGACGCCTGCGGCAGGCCGCGGGCGCGGCGTGTGCGAGCATGCGCCACCCCTCACAGCCCGCGAAAGACGCCTCCATGCCCCTCGACGCCAGCCGACGCGCCCTGTCCTACCTGCAGGAGATCCGCCTGCTGACCGACGAGGAACATGCCACCGCAGCGAACGATCCGGAACTGGCCGCGGTCACGCTGCGCACGCCGGGCGAGGCCCTGGGCTGGGTGGTGGCCCGGGAGATCGTTTCGCAGGAACAGCTCGCGGACCTGCCCGCGCGCGCGGTCGCCGGCCGCGACAACGAGGCGCAGGCCATCGTGTCGGAGGCCACGGGCCTGATCAGCAGCGGCCTCCCGTTGCCGGCCTGGGCGGTGCTGCACATGAGCCTGCTGGAGCGCCGGACGCAGGACGGCGTGAGCGCCGAGGCGCTCGACCAGCTGCTGGCCTTGCAGCTGATCGATGCGGCGCAGCACGCGCACAGCCTCTCGATGCTGCCCACGCACCAGGAAGCCTGGGCCGCGCCCGATTCGCTGCCCGCCACGCTCGCCTGGACCGTGCGGGGGTCGGGCGCACTGAACGAGAACGACCTGAAGGCGCTGGCCACGCGCGGGACGAACCCGGAGATCGTCGCGGACGCCATCGCCCGCGTTGCCGGCGGTGCCGGCGCACAGGCCGGTGTACGGCACGACAGCAGCACCGGGACCACGACGCGAACGGGTTCGGCCTCGACGTCGTTCTCGACCCGCTCGTTCTCGATCACCACCACCGCGTCGCCGTCTTCTTCATCGTCTTCTTCAGCGCCTTCTTCGTCACAGCCACGGACGCAAACCTGGACATGGACGGCACCGCAGGGCCTCGTTTCAGGCCGCTGGAAGACTGTCGGCATCGTCGTGGTGGCCCTCATTGCGCTGTACCTCGTGGTCGGGCGCTGACCGGGCTCGGTACTTGCGAGCGGACGACCGCCGGCAACGACCGCCTAAAATCCCCGCCCACTGCTTACCGCCGCCTGCGGAAAAAAGAGGACTCCCCATGAACCCCATCCGCCGCGCCCTGGCGCTCGGCCTCGCCGCCACTACCCTCGCTTTCGGTGCCCAGGCGCAGAACCGCGAACTGACCGTGGGCTCCAGCGCCACCTACGCGCCCTTCGCCTTCGAGAACAAGGACAAGCAGATCGTCGGCTTCGACATCGACATCATCAACGCCATCGCCAGGCAGCAGGGCCTGAAGATCAAGATCGTCAACACGCCCTTCACCGGCATCTTCGGCGCGCTGAACAACGGCGACGTCGACCTGGTGATCTCGGGCGTCACCATCAACGACAAGCGCAAGCAGAGCTACGACTTCACGCCGCCGTACTTCGCGGCCCGCCAGCTCATCGCGCTGCCGAAGAACAGCAAGGTCGCTTCGCTGAAGGACCTGGCCGGCAAGAAGATCGCCGTGGTGAGCGCCTCCACCGCCGACGACATCGCCTCGCGCGAGTTCGGCAAGACCAGCCCCGACATCCGCCGCTTCGAGAGCACGCCGCTCATCATTTCCGAGCTGGCCGGCGGCGGCGTCGATGCCGCCATGGGCGACAACGGCGTCATTGCCTACCGCGTGTCGCAGAACCCCGAGCTGAAGACGCTGGACGACAAGTCCTTCCCCGAAGAGGGTTTCGGCATCGTCGTGAAGAAGGGCGACAAGGCCCTGCTCGACAAGCTCACGGCCGGCCTGGCCGCCATCCGCGCGGACGGCAGCTACGTGACCATCTACAAGAAGTGGTTCAACAAGGACCCGAACGTGCGCTGAGCCGCACGGCATTTCCCTGAATACGGCCGCCCTCACGCGGCCGTTTCGTTTTTCGTTGACTGAGAGTTGAGGACGCAAGCATGGAACAACCGGTGCTGCTTTTCGGATGGTTCCGCTGGGACATCCTCGTGGAATACAAGGACCTGTTCTGGCAAGGTGCCTGGATGACGCTGCGCATGACCGTGGTCTGCGTGCTGCTGGGCTCCAGCTGGGGCCTGTGCCTGGCGCTCGCGCGCCTGGCGCAGCCGCGCCACGCGCCCTGGACCTGGGTCGCGCGCTTCTTCCTGCGCTGGCCGGCCACGGTGTATGTGAGCTTCTTCCGCGGCACGCCGCTGTTCGTGCAGATCCTGCTGATCCACTTCGCGGTGATGCCGGTGTTCATCCATCCGACCTCGGGCCTGCTGATCGACGGGGAGCTGGCGCGCACGCTCAAGCAGGAGCACGGCGCGCTCATCTCGGGCGTGGTGGCGCTCACGCTCAACTCGGCCGCCTACATCTCGGAGGTGTTCCGCGCGGGCATCCAGTCGATCTCGCGCGGGCAGTTCGATGCCGGGCGCTCCATCGGCTTCACGCCCGCGCAGGTGATGCGCTACGTGGTGCTGCCGCAAGCCTTTCGCCGCATGCTGCCGCCGCTGGGCAACAACGCCATCGCGCTGCTGAAGGACACCTCGCTGGTCTCCGCCATCGGCCTGGCCGAGCTGGCCTACGCGGCACGCACCGTGGCCGGTGCGTATGCGCGCTACTGGGAGCCGTACCTGGCGATCTCGGTGGTCTACTGGGTCATGACGCTGGTGCTCACCACCTTGCTGCGGCGCCTGGAGATCCACCTCGCGCGCAGCGACCGGGGCTGAGGAAAACGCCGGCGCCACAATAGCGCCACATGCCACCCATATCCCCCGAAGAGACACCGATCCCGCCCGCGCGGCCGCAGCCATCGAAGCTCGCGGCCCTCGAGCCCCTGAAGCTCCCCGTGTTCCGCATGCTGTGGAGCACCTGGCTCATCGCCAACATCTGCATGTGGATGAACGATGTGGCCGCCGCGTGGATGATGACCTCTCTCACCACCTCGCCCATCTGGGTGGCGCTGGTGCAGTCGGCCTCCACGCTGCCGGTGTTCCTGCTGGGCCTGCCCAGCGGCGCGCTGGCCGACATCCTCGACCGCAGGCGCTGGCTGGTGGCCACGCAGTTCTGGCTGGCCGGCACCGCCGTCGTGCTGTGCGCCGCGCTGGCGCTCGACCTCATGACCGCGCCGCTGCTGCTGGCGCTCACCTTCGCCAACGGCATCGGCCTGGCGCTGCGCTGGCCGGTGTTCGCGGCCATCGTGCCCGAGCTGGTGCCCCGGCCGCAGCTGCCCGCCGCGCTGGGCCTGAACGGCATTGCGATGAACGCGTCGCGCATCGTCGGCCCGCTCACTGCGGGCGTGCTGATCGCGAGCGCGGGGACCGTCTGGGTGTTCGCGCTGAACGCGGTGCTGTCGGTGGCCTCCGGCTTCGTGGTGATGCGCTGGCGGCGCGAGCACACGCCCAACCCGCTGGGCCGCGAAAAGCTCATCGGCGCGATGCGCGTGGGCGTGCAGTTCGTGCGGCAGTCGCAGCGCATGCGCGCGGTGCTGGTGCGCGTGTCGATCTTCTTCTTTCACTCGACCGCACTGCTCGCCCTGCTGCCGCTGCTCGCGCGCAACCTGCAGGGCGGCGGCGCGGGCACCTTCACGCTCCTGTTGGCGGCCATGGGCGCGGGCGCGATCATCGCGGTGCTGTTCCTGCCGCGGCTGCGCCAGGCGCTGGGGCGCGACCAGCTGGTGCTGCGCGGCACGCTGCTGCAGTCGGCCGCCACCGCCGTCATGGCCTTCGCGCCCAACGCGTGGGTCGCGGTGCCGGCCATGTTCTTCGGCGGCATGGCGTGGATCACGGTGGCCAATTCGCTGTCGGTGTCGGCCCAGCTCGCACTGCCCGACTGGGTGCGCGCGCGCGGCATGTCGATGTACCAGATGGCCATCATGGGCGCCAGCGCAATCGGCGCGGCCATCTGGGGCCAGGTGGCGACGGTCAGCAACCTGGAGATCAGCCTGGCCATTGCCGCCGCGAGCGGCACGCTGCTGATGCTCCTGGCCCTGCGCTGGGTGACCGACCTGAGCGGTGAGGACGACACCAGCCCCGCCCAGGCCGGCTGGGCGGCCGGCCCGCCCACCGAGGCGCCGCAGGAACACGGCCGCGTGGTCATCACCGTCGAGTTCCTCATCGATCCGGCCCGCGCCGCGGCCTTCCACCTGGTGATGCAGCAGACCCGCCGCGCGCGCCTGAGCCAGGGCGCCGTCGGATGGGAACTTCTGCACGACATTGCCCAGCCTGAACGCTACGTGGAGCAGATCGTCGACGACTCGTGGACCGACCACCTGCGCCGCTTCAACCGCGCCACCGCGAGCGACATGGCGCTGCGCGAGCGGCGGCTCGCGTTCCACCTGGGCGAGACGGCACCGGTGGTGACGCGGTACGTGGTGCGGCGCTGAGCCTGCGCGCGTTCGCCCCCGCCCGCCTTCGCCCTGCTTTCCCTTTCTCTGGCCCCTGCCTTGCGGCCAAGACACGACCTGGGTTTGACCGTGTGTGCAAATTTGAGTGCGCGAAACACCTATTTACGATGGCATTCGGGTAATTTCCTAGCCACTTTTCTTGACCACATGGATAATTAAAGGGTCCAACCGACGTCAAAGAGGTGTGCCACGATGAATCCGCCCCGCCTGCGCAGCCGCTTCTGGTCCGACCTGACCAGCGAAGAGTTCTCCCGCCTCGACCGCGAACGGCTCATCGCCGTGCTGCCGGTGGGCGCCACCGAACAGCACGGCCCCCACCTGCCGATGTCGACCGACACGGCCACCATCGACGGCATGGTGCGCGCCACGCTGCCGCACCTGCCCGACGACCTGCCGGTGCTCTTTCTGCCTACCGTGCCCTACGGCAAGAGCAACGAGCACTCGCGCTATCCGGGCACGCTCACCGTGTCGGCCACCACCCTCATCGCGCTGTGGAAGGACATCGGCGCCTGCGTCGCCAAGGCCGGCGTGCGCAAGCTGGTGCTCTACAACAGCCACGGCGGGCAGATGAGCGTGATGGACATCGTGGCGCGCGACCTGCGCGAAGCGCACGACATGATGGTCGTGGCCGCCAACTGGTACACGCTGGGCCTGCCCGAAGGCCTGTTCACCGCGCACGAGGGCAAGCACGGCATCCACGCCGGCGACCTCGAGAGCTCGGTCATGCTGCACCTCACGCCCGACTACGTTCGCCGCGACCAGTTCCAGAATTTCAGCTCCATGACCGAGCAGCTGGCCGAAGAGAACAAGTTCCTCTCGATCACGCCCAGCGGCAAGCTCGGCTGGCAGATGCACGACATCAACCCCGCCGGTGCCGCCGGCGACGCCACGCGCGCCACTGCCGAGAAGGGCGCCGCGGTGCTCGACCACGTGGGCCGGCGCTTCGTCGAGCTGCTGCACGAGGTCGACCGTTTTCCGTTGTCACGCCTGGCCAACACGCCGGCCTGGCGCTAGGCTGCGCGCCAAAGGAACGCGCCATGGAAAGCACAACGCCATCCACTCCGCCCCTGGTCGCCCTGCGCAACGTCGGCAAGCGCTTTGCCAACGGCACGCTCGCGCTGCAGGGCATGTCGCTCGACATCGGCGAGCACGACTTCGTCAGCTTCCTGGGCCCCTCGGGCTGCGGCAAGAGCACCGCGCTGCGGCTGATCGCGGGGCTCACCCGCGTGAGCTCGGGCGAGATGCACTGGTCGGGCGCCAACACCGGCGCGGCCAAGGACAGCAAGAGCGACCGCGACCTGGGCTTCGTGTTCCAGGAGCCCACGCTCATGCCCTGGACCAAGGTGTTCGACAACGTGTGGCTGCCGCTGAAGCTCGCGGGCATGCGCCGCGACGAAGCCGCGCCGGTGGTCGAGCAGGTGCTGGAGCTGGTCGGCCTCTCGCGCTTTGCCGACGTGTACCCGCGCGAGCTCTCCGGCGGCATGAAGATGCGCGTGTCGATTGCCCGCGCGCTGGTCACGCACCCGCGCCTGCTGCTGATGGATGAGCCCTTCGCCGCGCTCGACGAGATGACGCGCATCAAGCTCAACAACGACCTGCTGGCCATCTGGCGCGAGCACCGCTTCTCGATCGTGTTCGTCACGCACAGCGTGTACGAGTCGGTGTATTTGTCGAACCGCATCGTGGTGATGGCGGCGCGCCCGGGCCGGGTGATCGACGAGATCCGTATCGACGAGCCGTATCCGCGCGGCGAAGAGTTCCGCACCTCGAGCCGCTACAACGCGCATTGCACGGCCGTCTCGCAATCCCTGCATGGAGCGCTGCATGGCCTCGACGTCGACCATTGAACCCGTGATGCCTGCACCACCCGTGGACACCGCCGAAGCCACGCCCACCGCGGACATGCTGCGCACGCACGAAGACAGGCTGCGCCGGCGCGAGTCGATGCTGCGCATCGTGGTGCCCGCGGGCATCGTGCTCGCGCTGCTGCTGCTGTGGGAATGGATGGTGCGGGCCAACAACATCCCGCACTACATCCTGCCCGCGCCCTCGCTCATCCTGCGCACGCTGTTCGACAACTGGGATTCGCTGTCCAGCGCGCTGTGGTTCACGGTGAAGCTCACGCTGCTCGCGCTCACGGCGGCCATCGTCGGCGGCGTGGCGCTGGCGATCGCGTTCGCGCTGTTCAAGTGGGTGGAGATCGGCCTGTTTCCCATTGCCGTGATCCTGCAGGTGACGCCCATCATCGCGATCGCGCCGCTGATCCTGATCTACGTGTCGAGCACCACGGCGGCGCTGCTGCTGTGCGCATGGATCGTGGCGTTCTTTCCGATCCTGTCGAACACCGTCATCGGCCTGAAGAGCGCCGACAGCAACCTGCGCGACCTGTTCCAGCTCTACAAGGCCTCGCCGTGGCAGACCTTCCGCTACCTGCTCGCGCCCAGCGCGCTGCCGTACTTCATGGCGGGGCTGAAGATCGCGGGCGGGCTGAGCCTGATCGGCGCGGTGGTGGCCGAGTTCACGGCCGGCACGGCGGGCAAGGAAACGGGGCTGGCCTCGCGCATCCTCGAGTCGAGCTTTCGCACCGAGATCCCGATGATGTTCGCGGCGCTGCTGCTGGTGTCCTTGCTGGGCATCGTGATCTTCATCGTGTTCGCGGCGCTGTCGCGCCTGGTGCTCGGCCACTGGCATGAAAGCGAGATGCGCCGTGAAAGGTAATTGGCTCGCCCCCAGGCTTCGCGCACTTCGTGTCGCTTCGCCAACCCCCTACCGGGGGCAACACCTGCGGCCCGGCAAAGCCGGTTCCGCGGTGTTTCCTTGCAATGCGATCCCGCGAGGCACGCCCCGATGACTTCCGAACGGGCCTTCCCGACAGACATCGACTGGGACGCGGTGCGCGCAGACCTGCGCGGCCTCAACCTGATCACTGCGTCGGCGCAGCGCAAGCAGCTGTCGAAAGACTTCTACTGGTACAGCCCCATCCTCACCGCGCAGCTCGCGGGCTGCGTGGCCGACCTCGTGGTGAAGGTCAGCACGGAAGACGACGTGCGCCAGGCCGCGGCCGTGGCCGCGAAGTGGAAACTGCCGCTCACCGTGCGTGCGGGCGGCACCGGCAACTACGGCCAGTGCGTGCCGCTCGAAGGCGGCATCGTGCTCGACGTGACGCAGATGTGCCGCGTGCTCGACATCCAGCACGGCTGCATGCGCGTGGAAGCCGGCGCGCGCATGCACGACATCGACCTCGCCGCGCGCGAGACCGGCCAGGCCTTGCGCATGTGGCCCTCGACCTGGCATGTGGCGACCATCGGCGGCTTCATCGCAGGCGGCTTCGGCGGCATCGGGTCGTTTCGCCACGGCATCCTGCGCGACCCCGGCAACCTGCTGCGCGCGCGCGTGATGACGGTGGAGCGCGAGCCGCGCGTGATCGAACTGCACGGCGACGAGATCCAGCAGGTGCATCACGCCTACGGCACCAACGGTGTGATCCTCGACGTGGAGGTCGCCCTGAGCCCGGCCGTCGAATGGGTGCATTGCACGGTGCTGTTCGAAAGCTACCGCGGCGCGCTGGATTTCGGCATCGCGGCGCAGGCGCCGTCGCTCGACATCTTCCTGCTGTCGACGGTGGAGGCGCGTTTCTCGCCGTACTACACCGCGATGCGCGACCGCTTTCCGATCGACCGCCACGCGGTGTTCACCATGGTCTCGCCCGAGTCGATGGCCGAGTTCCGCGCGCTGGCCGATGCGCACGGCGGCACGATCTCCGTCGCAGGCACCGAGGCCGAGTTGCTCGCCGACGGCCTGCCACCCGCCTACGAGTGCGCGTTCAACCACACGACGCTGCAGGCGCTGAAGGCCGACCGCGGCTGGACATACCTGCAAGTGGCTTATGCGCAGCCCTTCGATCCTTCAGTGGTCGAGCGGCATCTTGAAATCTTCGGCGATGACGTGCTGCAGCACCAGGACTTCGCGCGCGCCGGTGGCGAGTGCGGCACCTTCGGCATCCTGCTGGTGCGCTGGAAGGGCGAAGCCCACCAGTACGAGCTGATCCGCGAGATCGAGTCGCAGGGCGGCTGCCAGATCTTCAACCCGCACGTGGTCACCATCGAGGACGGCGGCATGAAGACCATCGACACGCAGCAGATCGAGTTCAAGAAGCGCAGCGATCCGATGGGTTTGATGAACCCGGGCAAGACGCGCGGCTGGCACCCGGACATGGCCGTCGAACGCTGAGAAAAGATTTAGTCTCCGCATCCCGTACCTTTCAAAACCTCCACAGGAGCACGTCCCCATGCGCATCCCCGCTTTCCGCATCCGCCCGCTGGCCTTCGCCCTGGCGCTGACCGCCGCCGCCTTCGCCGCGCAGGCGCAGGAAAAAGTGGTGTTCGCCACCAACTGGAAGGCGCAGGCCGGCCACGGCGGCTTCTACCAGGCGCTGGTGGACGGCACCTACAAGAAATACGGCCTCGACGTCGATATCCAGCAGGGCGGCCCCATGGTCAACAACCGGCCGATGCTGCCGGCCGGCAAGGTCGACTTTTTGATGACGGGCAACCTGCTGCAGTCCTTCGACAACGTGAAGAACGGCGTGCCCACCGTCGTGGTGGCGGCCTTCTTCCAGAAGGACCCGCAAGCCATGTTCGCGCACCCCGGCCAGGGCTTCGACACCTTCAAGGACATGGCCAAGGCGCCCGTGGCCTTCATCGGCAAGGACGGCCAGTTCAGCTTCTGGCAGTGGATGAAGTCGGAGCACGGCTTCAAGGACTCGCAGCTCAAGCCCTACACCTTCAACGTCGGCCCGTTCCTGGCGGACAAAAGGTCCATCCAGCAGGGCTACGCCATCTCGGAGCCGTTGTCGATCAAGGCGCAGGCCGGCTTCGACCCCGTGGTGCAGCTGCTGGCCGACAACGGCTTCTCGACCTACTCCACCACCATCGAGACCCGCGCCGACCTGATCAAGACCAAGCCCGAGACGGTGCGCAAGTTCGTCGAGGCCTCGATCATCGGCTGGAACAACTACCTCTACGGCGACAACAAGGCCGCCAACGAACTCATCGCCAGGACCAACCCCGACTCGCCCGTCGCGTCGCTGCAGGGCTCCATCGAGCTGATGAAGAAGATGGGCATCGTCGACAGCGGCGAGTCGCTCACCAAGGGCATCGGCGCCATGGACGAAGCGCGCGTGAAGGACTTCTACGACAAGATGGTCAAGGCCGGCCTGTACAAGGCGGGCGAGGTCGACCTGTCGAAAGTGGTCACCACGCAGTTCGTGAACAAGGGCGTGGGTATCGACGTCCGCAAGAAGCTCACCGGCAAGTAAGCCGCTGCTTCATTCAGTTTCCCGTGGGTCGCGCGGGGCTTGCGCCGGGGTCAGATGCCGGCGCCTGGGTTGCCATAAGGCACGCGCGGCCTTTGTTCCCTGGGCTCTGACCCTGTCTCGCCGAACAGGCGATGCGGCCCTCTCTCATGAAAACGTTAGTCGTCCACTGCCATCCGAACCCCGACAGCTTCAACCACGCGCTCTACCGCACCGCGCTCGCGGCGCTGGAGCCGCGCCACGCCGTGAAGACCATCGACCTCTATGCCGAAGGCTTCGACCCGACGCTGACGCGCGAAGAGCGCATCGCCTACCTGGACAACCCCGACCTGATCCGCGAGCGTGTGAAACCCCACGTCGACGCGCTGCTGTGGGCCGAGCACCTGGTGTTCGTGTTTCCCACCTGGTTCCACGGGCCGCCGTCGATGCTCAAGGGCTGGCTGGAGCGCGTGTGGCTGCCGGGCGTGGCCTTCTTGCCGGCCGAGCGCAAGGGGCAGCTCGCCAGGTCGGGCATGCGGCATGTGCGCAGGCTCACCGTGGTGACGACCGGCGGCTCGCCGCACTGGTTCGTGCTGGCCATCGGCCATCCATGCAAGCGCCTGTTCACCCGTGCGCTGCGCGCGCTGTTCGACTGGCGTTGCCGCGTCACCTGGCTGCAGCTGCACGACATGAACGCCGCCACCGCACAAGACCGCACGCGCTTCATCGAGCGCGTGTCACGCAAGCTGGGCAGCATCTGACGAACACCCACCCCACCGACCAGACCCAGGGAGCCCTTCCATGAGCCTCGAACGCACGCTGACCGTGCGCGTCGCACGCATCTCGCGGCAGACGCCCGAAATCCTGGCCTTCGAGCTGGCCCACCCGTGGGGCCGGCCGCTGCCGTCGTACGAGGCGGGCGCGCACATCGACGTGCACATGCCGGGCGGCTTCTCGCGGCAGTACTCGCTGGCGCGCGCGCCTGCTTCCTGCGATGCCGGCCCGTACGTGATCGGCGTGAAGCGCGAGGCGCTGAGCCGCGGCGGCTCGGCCTCGATGCACGAGCGCGTGCGCGAAGGCGACCTGCTGTCGATCAGCGCGCCGCGCAACACCTTTCCGCTGCGCGAAGAAGCCACGCACCACCTGCTGCTGGCCGGCGGCATCGGCATGACGCCGCTGCTGGCGATGGCGCAGGCGCTGGCCGCGCGCGGCGCTGCGTTCACGCTGTGCGTGTTCGCGCGCAGCGAGGAACACCTGGCGTTCGCCGACGCGCTGCGCGACGCAGCGCTCGCGCCGCACCTGCGCCTGCACCTGGACCAGGGCGACGCCACGCAGCGCATCGACCTGCACGCGCTGCTGGCCGACCGTGCAACGGGCACGCACCTCTACGTGTGCGGCCCGGGCGGCTTCATGCAGGCGGTGCGCGACGCCGCCGCGCACTGGCCGGAAGACGCCTTGCATGCCGAGTACTTCGCAGCGCCGACCGACGCGGCCACCAGCACCGGCCTGCCCTTCACGCTGATGCTCGCGAAGCGCGGCATCCGCGTGCCGGTGGCCGCGGACCAGACCGCCGTCGATGCGCTGCATGAGGTGGGCATCGAGATTCCCGTGTCGTGCCAGCAGGGCCTGTGCGGCACCTGCGTGGTCGAGGGCGACGGCGAAGGCGCGGAGCACCGCGACTTCTGCCTCACGGGCAGCGAGCGCCGCCACAAGGTGGCCCTGTGCTGCTCGCGCGCCAAGGGCACGGAACTGGTGCTGCAGCTGTGAGCGCACGCCCGCCCGCCGCCACCGAAGAGAGCGAAGCCGACGCGCCCGCCACGCGCGGCCGCTCGCGCAAGTACACGCAGGTGCTCGGCCTCATCAACCAGGCCGCCATCGAGGTGTTCGCCAGCGAAGGGCTGGCCGGCGCGTCGACGCAGGCCATCGCCGACAAGGCCGGCTTGTCGAAGGCGCAGCTGCACTACTACATCGAGAGCAAGGAGGCGCTGTACCGGCAGGTGCTGCAGGACATCCTGACCGACTGGATCGTGGTGTTCGGCTTCAGCGACGAGGCCTTCGGCCCGCGCAAGGTGCTGGGCGACCTGATCCACCGCAAGATGATGTTCTCGTTCGAGCACCCGCTGCGCTCGCGCATCTTCACGGCCGAGATGATGCGTGGCGCGCCGGTCATCAACGACATGATGGACACGAGCAAGCAGCGCACCGACCAGGCCGCCGCCGTGATCCGGAACTGGATGAACCAGGGCCTGATGGACAGCGCCGACCCGATGCTGGTGCTGTTCCACATCTGGGCCGTGACGCAGTTCTACGCCGACCACGCCACGCAGGCCGCGTACTACCGCGACGCGGCGCGCCAGGGCGACGAGAAAGACCGGCGCTACCTGATCGAGCAGGTGACCGAGTTCCTGCTGAAGGGCGCGGGCGTCAAGTAGACGCGGCCCGTCGGCGCCTTGTCAGCGCCGGGGCAGGTACATGGTGGCTTCGACTTCCACCAGCACCTCGTCGCCGGGCAGGAAGCGCGACACCTCGACCACCGTGCTCACCGGCGGCTCGCCGGGATAGAACAGGCCGCGCACGCGGTTGTAGAACGCGTAGTGCGGCAGGTGGCGAAAGTACTGCACCAGCTTCACCACGTCTTCCATCGTGCCGCCGTGCTCCGCTGCGATCTGGCGGATGCGTTCCAGCACGAACCAGCTCTGCGCCACGATGGGCGCCTCGAACACGTCGACCGACATCTGGCCCGTGGCGTAGCCCACGCCCTGCAGCGCGGTGCGTGCGGCTTCGGGAATGGCGTCGTAGCCGGCGACGGCGCGGCGCGTGGCCGGGTCGACCGCGACCACGCCGCTCATGAAGACGAAATCGCCGACGCGCTTGGCGGCGGCGTAGTTGGCCATTGGCTTGCCCATGCTCATGGGGTGTTCTCCGGATTCATTTCAAGGCATCGAGCACACGGCCTGCGCGGATGACGGTGCGTTGCCGTCCGCGCGGGCCGATGAGTTCGTGTTCGTCGGTGGCCGCCAACACCAGCAGGTCCGCCGGGCAGCCCGGCGCAATGCGCCCGTCCCATGCGAGCCCCAGCGCCTTGGCGGGGCTCACGGTGACGGCGTCGAGCCAGTCGGAGGCCGGTGCCAGGTGCGCCATCTGCACGCCGAGGCCGAAGGTCTCCAGCAGGTCGTAGCTGCCGTAGGGGTAGAAGGCGTCCTGCACGTTGTCGGTTGCCAGGCTCGCACGCAAGCCCCGTGCCGCCGCCTCGCGGATGCGCGTGATGCCGCGCGGCACCGGTGTGCCGTCCCAGGCGCCCTGCAGGTAGAGGTTGGTGGTGGGCAGCGCGACCAGGTGCAGGCCCGCGCCGGCGCACAGCGCGAGTGTTTCGTGGGCGACCGCATCGTCCTGCACCGACAGCGAGCAGCAATGGCCGCAGACCACGCCGTGGCGGAAGTCGCGCGCACGCACCAGCTGCGCGATGCTGCGCAGCCCGCCGGCCTCCACGTCGAGGCCCTCGTCCACATGAAAGTCGAGCCCCAGTTCGTGCTGCTGCGCCAGGTCGAACACGCGCCCCAGCTTGTGCACGATGCCGTCGTTGCGGTAGACGAACGCGCCGAGCGTGCCGCCCGCGCGCTTCACCTCGCGCGCGATGCGCTCGCCCGCCGCGAGGTCCGCGAACAGGTCGAGCGGCGTGAGCGACACGAACTGCAGCGCGACGCGCCCGCGCCATTCGTCACGCAGCGCTTCGAACACGGCCAGCGCGGCCGGCGCCTCGGCCTGCACCCAGTCCAGGTGCGTGCGCAGCGCGCGCGTGCCCGAGTGCCACGCGTCTTGCAGCGCGCGCTCCATGCGCAGGCGCAGCGACGCCCCGGTCCAGCTGTCGCGGTGCCTGTTCATGCGCTCGATGGCCGCGAACAGGTTGCCCTGCGCCGCGCCCACGTCCTGCACGGTGTAGTTCTTGTCGATGTGCGCATGCGCTTCGACCAAGGCACTCAGCAGGGTGCCGCGCGCCGGTGCGTGCGAGGCGCTGGGCGCGATGGCCGCGACCCTGTCGCCCTCGAGCGTGACATCGAAGACCTGCGCATCGCCCGCCGCAAAGCCGCGCAGCGGCGCCGGAATGCGCAGCGCTTCGAGCCTCATGCGCGTTGCTGCAATGCGCGCAACCAGCCCAGGCCCGCGGAGGTGCCGCCGGGCTCTGAACCGCGCCTGGGCCGGTACTCGCAACCGACCCAGCCCTGCCAGCCGCACTGCGCCGACACCTCGTCGAGCACGTCGAACAGGTACCCGTAGTTCTGCTCGCCGAGGTCGGGCTCGTGCCGGTCGGGCACGCCCGCGATCTGGATGTGGCCGACGCGGCCGGTGGGCAGGTACTTGCGGATCTTCATCGCCACGTCGCCCTCGACGATCTGGCAGTGGTACAGGTCCATCTGCACCTTGAGGTTGGGCGCGCCGACCGCCTCGACGATCTCGTGCGCATGGTCTTGCCGGTTGAGGAAGAAGCCCGGAATGTCGCGCGTGTTGATCGGCTCGATCAGCACGTCGCGGCCGGCCTTGGCGGCTTCAGCCGCGGCCCAGCGCAGGTTGTCGAGGTACACCGGCTGCAGCGCGTCGCGCTCCAGGCCTTCGGGCACGAGGCCGGCCATGACGTGGATGCGCGGGCAGTCGAGCGCCACGGCGTAGTCGATCGCGCGGGCAATGCCTTCGCGAAACTCGGCATCGCGCCCGGGCAGGCAGGCCAGGCCGCGCTCGCCGGCGTTCCAGTCGCCGGGCGGGCCGTTGAACAGCACCTGCTGCAGGCCGTTGTGTTTCAGCCGCGCCACGATGTCGCTCTGCGCGAAGTCGTACGGAAAGAGGTACTCCACGGCCTTGAAGCCGTCTTTCGCGGCGGCGTCGAAGCGGTCGAGGAAGGCGAGCTCCGGGTAGAGCATCGAGAGGTTGGCGGCGAATTGGGGCATGGGGTGTTTGTACTACCAGCGTGCGCCGAAGGTGCGGCGCAGTTCATCGATCTGATCGGCGCTCAGGGGCACGGGTCTTGAAGCCTGCGTGAGCATCTGGAGCCGGGCGGTTTCCTCGAGTTCCTCGAGCACGGACATGGCTGCGGCGGGTGTGTCGTGCCACACGTTGGGGCCCAGGCGCGTGAGCATCACGGCGCGGATGGGCGTGCCCGCGTTGCCAAGGCGTTCGATGGCCTGCGCCACCTGTTCGGCCGCGTCGGGTGCGCCGGGGCGGTGGTACGCAATGACGGGCACATGGCCGACCTTCATCACGAAGTACGGCGTAAGTGCGGGCAGCAGTTCGCCGCCGGGTTCGTTCAGCGTGAGCGCCACGCAGTGGGTGCTGTGGGTGTGGATGACGCAGGCCGTGCTTGCGTCGAACTTGCGCGCGGCGGCGTAGATGCGCGTGTGCAGCGCGATGGTCTTGCTGGCGCGGTCACCTGCTGTCTGCTGGCCTTGTGCATCGAGCCTGGCCAGACGCGCGGGGTCCAGAAAACCCAGGCAGGCATCGGTCGGCGTGATGAGGTAGCCGTCGTCCAGCCGCACGCTGATGTTGCCTGCCGTTGCGTGCACATAGCCTCGCTCGAACAGGCTGCGGCCGACTCTGCAGATTTCTTCTCGGGCTTGGGTTTCGTTCATGTCACAACCACCGCGGAGGTCATCCAAGCACCGCAAAGGCCTTGGTAAAGAAGTCATCGCTGCCAAAGTTGCCGGACTTCAGCGCAATGTGCAGCCCCGCCTGCGGTGCGGCGGGAGAGCGCGCATGGCACCACGGCACACCCGGGTCGATCTGCGGGCCGATCTGCATCTGCGCGATGCCCAGCGCCTGCACGCAGGCGCCGGAAGTCTCGCCACCGGCCACCACCAGTTGATGCACGCCGCGCTCGACCAGGCCGCGCGCAATGGCGGCGATGGTGCGTTCGACCATGGCGCCCGCTTCTTCCACGCCGAGCCGGCCCTGCACCGATTTCACGGCAACGGCTTCGGCGGTGGAGTAGACGAGGACCGGCCCCTTGTCGATCAGCGGTGCGGCCCAGGCCAGCACCTCGGCCGCGACATCCACGCCCGCCGCGATGCGCAAAGGGTCGACGGCCATCGCCGCGCCGCCGCGCTCGATGAAGTCATGCACCTGGCGGTTGGTGGCCAGCGA
This sequence comes from Variovorax sp. AC103, assembly GCF_979254005.1. Classification (NCBI taxonomy): domain Bacteria; kingdom Pseudomonadati; phylum Pseudomonadota; class Betaproteobacteria; order Burkholderiales; family Comamonadaceae; genus Variovorax; species Variovorax sp. AC103. The sequence continues at coordinate 54,309 of NZ_CEEDFC010000002.1, forward strand.
GCAACTGCCCGAGACCACCGCCGTCTTGCCGCCGGCCTTCGGCAACGCGCTGGCCTGCGACGACGGCGCAAGGCCGAAGTTGGCAGGCAGGCCGATGGCCACGCCGGAGCCCGCCGTGAGCAACGGCAACTTCGCGAGCGCCGGGCCCATGCGCAGCAGGTCGTCGTTCGACACCGCATCGACGACGGCGATCGACACGCCCTCGGCCTTCAGCTGCGCGATGCGCGCGTCGATGGCCTCGGCACCGCGCGCAACCACCGTGTAGTCGACCAGCCCCACCTTGCGCGTGCACTGCGCCTGCAGCACGCGCACCAGGTTCGGGTCGGTCATCGGCGTGAGCGGATGGTTCTGCATGCCGCTCTCGTTGAGCAATACATCGCCCGCGAACAGGTAGCCCTTGAACACGGTGCGCTTGTTGTCGGGGAAGGCGGGCGTGGCAATGGTGAAGTCGCATTGCAGCGCGTCCATCAGCGCCTCGGCGACGGGGCCGATGTTGCCTTTCGCCGTGCTGTCGAAGGTGGAGCAGTACTTGAAGTAGATCTGCTGGGCGCCCTGCGCCTGCAGCCAGCGCAGGGCGTCCAGCGATTGCGCGACCGCGTCGGCCGGGGCGATGGTGCGCGACTTGAGCGCCACCACCACGGCGTCGACATCGGCGGCCAGCGGGCCGTCCGGCACGCCGATGGTCTGCACCACGCGCATGCCGGCGCGCACCAGGTTGTTGGCCAGGTCGGTCGCGCCGGTGAAGTCGTCGGCGATGCAGCCGAGCTTGAGGGCGCTCATGCCTTCTTGCCCTTGGGCAACTCGATGCCCGGGAAGATCTTGATGACGGCGCTGTCGTCTTCCTTGGCAAAGCCGGCGGTCGAGGCCTGCATGAACATCTGGTGCGCGGTCGAGGCCAGCGGCAGCGGGAATTTGCTGGCGCGCGCGGTGTCGAGCACCAGGCCCAGGTCCTTCACGAAGATGTCCACGGCCGACAGCGGCGTGTAGTCGGCGGCCAGCACGTGGGCCATGCGGTTCTCGAACATCCAGCTGTTGCCGGCGCTGTTCGTGATGACCTCGTACAGCGCGGCGGCGTCCACGCCCTCGCGCAGGCCCAGCGCCATGGCTTCGGCGGCGGCGGCGATGTGCACGCCGGCGAGCAACTGGTTGATAATCTTCACCTTGCTGCCGGCGCCGGCGCCGTCGCCCAGGCGGTAGACCTTGCCGGCCATCGCGTCGAGCACGGCGTCGGCCGCGGCATAGGCCGCAGGCCTGGCCGAGGTCATCATCGTCATCTGGCCCGAGGCCGCCTTGGCGGCGCCGCCGGAGATGGGCGCGTCGACGTAGTTCACGCCTTGCGCGTGGAGCCGGGTTTCGAGTGCGATCGACCAGTTCGGATCGACCGTCGAGCACATCACGAAGGTGCTGCCGGCCGGCATCGCGGCGGCGGCACCGTTCTCGCCGAACAGCACCGATTCGGTCTGTGCCGCGTTCACGACCACCGACACCAGCACCGGGCAGGCGGCGGCCAGGGCGGCGGGCGATGCGCAGGCCACGCCGCCTTCGCTCGCGAAAGCGTCCGCCGCGCCGGGGCGCACGTCGCACACGTGCACGTTGAACCCGTTGCCGCGCAACGTCTTGGCAATGCCCAGGCCCATGGCGCCGAGCCCGATCACGCCGACATTTTTGGAAGTCATGCTGGATTGTTTCTCTGGAAGGATGAAGAGGGAAGGATCAGACGGCGCGGGTGACGCGCGTGGCGCCGTGCAGGAACTGCCGCAGGTATTGCAGCGTGCCGATCAGAAAGGGGTTGAGCGCGGCCTCGGCGATGGCGCGGTGAAAGCGCACGTCTTCGTCCGCACCGTTGCCACCGGCGGCCACCGCCGCATGCAGCGCCTCGATGGCCTCGCGGATGCGTTGCACGTCGTCGGGGGTGCGGCGCTCGGCCGCCAGCGCGGCCACTTCGGCTTCGAGCGCGCGGCGCAGCTCGACCATCTGGATCACCGCTTCGCGCGAGGCCACATGCGGCATTTCGAAGCGCAGCGGCTCGACGCCGGCGGCACGCACATACACGCCGCTGCCCTGGCGCGAATCCACGAGCCCCAGCGACTTGAGCCGCGAGACCGCCTCGCGCACCACGGTGCGGCTCACGCCGAACTGCTCGGCGAGCACCGCCTCGGTCGGCAGCCGGTCGCCTTCGGAGAGGCGCCCGCTGCGCACCTCGGCCGCGAGCGCATCGGCCACCTGGTCGGCCAGGCGGACGGTGGGGGCGAGGGATTGGAAGCGGGTTGCCATCGAACGCGCGACTCTAACGCAGGCCTGCGCGTCCTCCGCCCGCGGCAGGCTCAGCCCAGCGCGTGCCGCGCCGCCCGCGCGATGCTCTGCGCATCCACCCCGAAGAACCCGCGCAATGCCGCCCGCGTGTCGCTGCGGCCGAAGCCGTCGGTGCCCAGCGTGAGGTAGCGACGGCCTTCGGGCAGGAAGGCGCGCACGCTCTCGGGCACGCTGCGCACGTAGTCGGTGGCGGCGACGATCGGGCCCTTGCCTGCGCCGAGTTGCTGCGCGACGAACGGCACGCCGGCCTCTTCGCCGGCCTGTTCCCCCGCGATTGCCCGCTGTTCGCACGCCACGCCGTCGCGTGCGAGTTCGCTCCAGCTCGTGACGCTGAACACCTCGGCCTCGATGCCTTCGTCGGCCAGCAGCTGCGCGGCCTTCACGACCTCGGTGAGGATGGCACCCGAGCCCATCAGCGTGACCTTCTTCTTCGCCTTGCCCGAAGTGGGCGCGTAGACGCCGAAGCGATAGCACCCGCGCAGGATGTCGCCTTCCGCGCCCGCGGGCACGTCGGGCTGCGCGTAGTTTTCGTTCATGAGCGTGACGTAATAGAAAACGTCCTTCTGCTCGACCATCATTTCGCGGATGCCCGCGTCGACGATCACCGCCATCTCGCCCGCGTAGGCCGGGTCGTAGGCCTTGCAGTTCGGGATGGTCGCGGCCACCAGGTGGCTGCTGCCGTCCTGATGCTGCAGCCCTTCGCCGCCGAGCGTGGTGCGGCCCGAGGTGGCGCCCAGCAGGAAGCCGCGCGCACGCTGGTCGGCCGCGGCCCAGATGGCGTCGCCCACGCGCTGGAAGCCGAACATCGAGTAGTAGATGTAGAACGGCAGCATGGCCAGGCCGTGCACGCTGTAGCTGGTGGCCGCGGCCGTCCAGCTGGCGATGGCGCCGGCTTCGCTGATGCCCTCTTCCAGGATCTGCCCGTCGGTGGCTTCGCGGTAGCTCAGCACCGAGCCGATGTCTTCGGGCGCATAGCGCTGGCCCACGCTCGAATAGATGCCCACCTGCTTGAACAGGTTCGCCATGCCGAAGGTGCGTGCCTCGTCGGCCACGATGGGCACGATGCGCGGGCCCAGGGCCTTGTCCTTCATGAGGTTGCCCAGCATGCGCACGAAGGCCATGGTGGTGCTCATTTCCTTGCCGGCCGCAGCCGTCGCGAACTGCGCGTAGCTCGCGATGTCGGGCTTGGGCACCACGTCGCAGGCGGTCTCGCGGCGCGGCATGGCGCCGCCGAGCGATTCGCGGTGCTGGCGCAGGTAGCGCATCTCGGCGCTGTCTTCCGCCGGGCGGTAGAAGTCCATCGCGGTGGCCTGCGCGTCGGTGAGCGGCAGGTTGAAGCGGTCGCGGAATTCGATGAGGTCCACGTCGCCCATCTTCTTGTGCGAGTGCGTGGTCATCTTGCCCTGCGCGGCGCTGCCCATGCCGTAGCCCTTCTTGGTGTGGGCAAGGATGACGGTGGGCTGGCCCTTGTGCTTGGCCGCCGCGGCGTAGGCGGCGTGGATCTTCACGAGGTCGTGGCCGCCGCGCTTCAGGCGGTCGATCTGCTCGTCGGTCATGCCTTCGGCCAGGCGCGCGAGCTCGGGGTTCTGGCCGAAGAAGTTGTCGCGGTTGAAGCGGCCGTCCTTGGCCGCGAAGGTCTGCATCTGGCCGTCGACGGTTTCGGCGAACACGCGGGCCAGGGCACCGCTCACGTCTTGTGCGAACAGGCCGTCCCAGTCGCTGCCCCACACGAGCTTGACGACGTTCCAGCCCGCGCCGGCAAAGAGCTTCTCGAGCTCGTCGATGATGCGGCCGTTGCCGCGCACCGGGCCATCGAGCCGCTGCAGGTTGCAGTTGACCACCCACACGAGGTTGTCGAGCTTCTCGCGCGCGGCGAGCGAGAGCGCGCTCATCGACTCGGGCTCGTCCATCTCGCCGTCGCCGAACACGCCCCACACTTTCCGGCCTTCGCAATTGAGCAGGTTGCGGTGCGTGAGGTAGCGCATGAAGCGCGCGTGATAGATCGAGCTGATGGGGCCGATGCCCATCGAACCGGTGGGGAACTGCCAGAAGTCCGGCATCAGGTACGGATGCGGATAGCTGCTGAGGCCCCGCGCGCCGCTGCCTTCTGTGAAGGCCGGTGCGGTGAGTTCCTGGCGGTAGTGCTTCAGGTCCTCTTCGCTGAGGCGCCCTTCGAGGTACGCGCGGGCGTAGACGCCGGGCGCGCTGTGCGGCTGGAAGAACACCAGGTCGCCGCGGTGCTGCGCGCTGCGTGCATGGAAGAAATGGTTGAAGCCGGTCTCGAACAGGTCGGCCGCGCTGGCGTAGCTGGCGATGTGGCCGCCGAGTTCGCCGTAGGCCTGGTTGGCCTTGGCCACCATCGCGAGTGCGTTCCACCGCATCAGCGAGGCGAGCTTTTCTTCGAGGGCGAGGTCGCCCGGGAACGGCGGCTGGTCTTCCACCGCGATGGTGTTGACGTACGGCGTGGCCAGCTCGGGCTGCCAGCCGATGCGCTGCTGGCGCGCCAGGCGGGCCAGTTCGACCAGCATCTGCCGGGCGCGCTGCGGCCCCTGCGTTTGCGCCAGCGCCAGGAAGGCGTCGCGCCATTCGGCGGTTTCCGTGGGATCGGGGTCGTGCGACAGCGGGGTCTGCGACGTGTCGAGCAGCAGGGCGCGCATCTGGTCGGGCGAGATCGGGGCGTTCATACCGGCACTTTAGGCCGCACCCCGAAGAATTGGCTACCGGCGCAGGCAATTCCCTGCGCGCGTCGCAGCATAAAATTTTTCAAACACTATTGGAGACAGCATTTCATGCAACTCGACGCCATCGACTTGCGCATCCTCGACGAACTGCAGCGCGACGGCGCGCTGTCCAACGTGGAGCTCGCGCGCCGCGTGCACCTGTCGCCCTCGCCGTGCCTGTCGCGCGTGAAGGCGCTCGAAACCGGCGGCGTGATCGACCGCTACGTGGCGCTGGCGAACCCGAAGGCGCTGGGCCTGGGCCTGAACGTGTTCATCTCGATCAGCCTGCGCACGCAGAGCAAGCAGTCGCTCGCCGACTTCGAGCAGCGCATTGCCGAGCACGACGAGGTGATGGAGTGCTACCTGATGACGGGCGACCGCGACTACCTGATCCGCATCGCGGTGGCCGACATGGCGGCGCTGGAGAAATTCATCATGGAACAGCTCACGCCGATTCCAGGGATCGAGAAGATCCGCTCGAGCTTTGCGCTCAAGCAGGTCAGATACAAGACGGCGCTGCCGTTGCCGGCAGCGCCGTAAAGGCAGGCACTCCCCCAGGCTTCGCGCACTTCGTGTCGCTTCTTCTCCCCCCTCGCCGGGGGCAACACCGCAGGCCCGGCAAAGCCGGTTCCTCGGTGTTGCTGGAAAAGTGCCCGGGATTCTTCAGAGACCGATCAGGCCGCCATCGTTCTTGGTGATCACCACGGTCGCCGAGCGCGGGCGGGCGTTGCCGCCTTCCGGCCAGTGGCTGAGGAACTTGCCCGGGGTGCCGATGTCGGCCTTCGCCGTGTTCTCGCCCGGATGCTGGATGTTCACGAACAGCGCGCGGCCGTCGCCCGATTCGGCGATGCCGGTGATCTCGCAGTCCACCGGACCCACCAGGAAACGACGCAGGCCGTCGGTACCCGGGGCCTTGCCGACGAAGGTGGGCTGCTGGACCGTGGTGGCGCCGTTGAAGTTGGTGATGGTCTTGGCCCCACCGTCGCCGACCTTGCCCGGCAGTGCCGCCAGCAGCATGCAGTTGGTGACGTCGGTGTACTTGCCGTCGTCGGTCTCCAGCCACAGCAGGCCGGGCGCAGCCTGGCTGAACCACATGCCGTCGGGGCTGGAGAAGTCGTTGTCGGCACCCAGGGCAGACACATTCACGTCGGCAGACGCGGTCGAGCGCGCGCCGAAGAGGTACACGTCCCAGGTGAAGGTGACGGCCGCCGGGTTGTTGCCGGCGTCGGCGAAGCGCACGATGTGGCCGTTCGGGTTGCCCGTCTGCGCGGTCGCGCCCTTGGGGTCGTTGTAGTACCGCGGGTTGGCGGCGTCGATGGCGTTGACGCCGTTGATCGTGCGGGCTGCGTTGTTGGTCAGCGTGAGGTACACCTCGCCGTTCTTCGGATTGACCGCGGTCCACTCGGGGCGGTCCATCTTCGTGGCGCCAGCGACGTCGGCCGCCAGGCGGGTGTGGATCAGCACTTCGGTCGCGTCGGTGAACGCAAAGGCCGTGTTGGCCGCGGTGATGCCGTTGACGCCCAGCTTCAGCTCCAGCCAGTCGCCCGTGCCGTCGGCCTTGAACTTGGCGACGTAGAGCTTGCCGTCGTCCATGTACTTGTCGCCGGCCGCGATGCCGCCGCCGATGTCGGCCGCGTCCCAGGCCTTGGTGGAGACGAACTTGTACAGGTACTCGTTCTGCGAGTCGTCGCCCATGTACCAGACCAGCGGCTTGCCGGCCACGACCGGGCCGAGGCAGGCGCCTTCATGGCCGAAGCGGCCCAGCGCGGTGCGCTTCTTCGGCGTGCTGGCGGGCGCGAAGGGATCGATCTCGACCACCCAGCCGTAGGTGTTGGCGCCGTTGCGGAAGTCGTCGGTGGCGGTGGCGCCGAGCACTTCGGTGTTCCAGCGGCCATACAGGTTGTCGGCGGTGTCGGGCGTGACGGTGGCCCAGAGTTCGCGCCCGGTGCTGCTCACGCCGTAACGGCTGAAGGAGGCGAGCTCCTTGGCCGTGCGGTTGGCGTTGTCGTTCGCGGCAATGCGGCGGAAGTAGCCGGCCCAGTTCTCCTCGCAGGTCAGGTAGGTGCCCCAGGGCGTGGTGCCGTTGGCGCAGTTGTTGACCGTGCCGCGCGTCTTGCTGCCGTCGGAGGAGTACTTGGTCTTCAGGGCGTCGGTCTTGGCGGCCGGGCCCGAGAAGCTCATCTCGGTCAGGGTGTGGACGCGGCGGTTGAGGGCCGAGTCCTGCTTGTAGCTCCACGCGGTGCCGGCCTTGTTGACCTCGATCACGCTCACGCCGTGCAGGTAGAACTCGCGCAGCACCTCGTCGGCGACCGTGCGCACGGCCGCATTGCCGGTGCCGGTGGTGGTCTGGCCCGTGGGGTGCAGGAACACCGGTGTGATGGCTTCGTGGTTCATCACCAGCAGGCCGCGCGAGGCATTCACGGCGTCCCACTTGTTCGACGCGTTCATGCCGAAGAAGGTCATGCCGTCGTGGTGGTCGCCGGCGCGGCGATCGTAGGTGGTCGCGTCGTCGGTGCCGTCGTTCTTGTAGGCCGCGACGCCCGAGGCGATCGGGTCGCCCAGGCGGTAGAGCACGCTGGCGGTGTAGCCGGCAGGCACGGCGACCGCGTCGGCCAGGCTCTTGGCGACGGCATTGAAGCCGAGCTTCATCGGGGTGGGCGCGGGGGCAGGCGCCGGTGCCGGGGCCGGAGCGGGTGCCGGCGGCACGATCGGAAACGCCGCAGCGCCACCGCCGCCGCCACCGCCGCACGCCTGCAGCAGGGCCGTGCCGGCGGTACCCACACCCAGGCCGAACAGGCTGCGGCGGCTCAGGCGCGAGGCGATCAGGTCGGAGAACGAGGGGTTCGACGTGGGGTTGGTGCCGATGTCGTCGAGGTCGACCGAGAGATCGTCGGTGCGGGTGTTTGCGGTCATGCGCAATGTCTTTCTTCGTGGGTTGGAAAGGAAACCAGCCCGCGAAGTTAGGCACTTCGTATGACGACTTGGTGAAACGTTCAGCTGGCCGTCAGGTTGAATTGATCCACCTGACGGGTCGTGGGTTCAAGGCGCGGGCAGTTGCCGCGGCCACAGCGCCCACAGCCGCAGCGACTGGTTCATGCTCGCAGCCAGACGCCCGGCATCGGCGCCGGTGCCCGCGAAGTAGTCGGCGCGCACGGCGCCGAGGATGGCGCTGCCGGTGTCCTGCGCCACCACCAGCTTCTGCAGCTGCGCCGCCGGCCCGTTGGACGCAAGCCACACCGGCGTGCCGTACGGAATGCTTTCGCGGTCGACCGCGATGGAGCGCCCGGCCGTGAGCGGCACACCCTGTGCACCGCGCGGACCGAAGGCGGCGTCGACCTCGCTCATGGTTTCCTCGCGGAAGAACACGTAGCGCGGGTTGCTCCACAGCAATTGCGGCACGCGCTGCGGGTTTTGCACGGCCCAGGCCTTGGTGTCGTCGGGCCACTTGCCGACCTTGCTCACGCCCTGGCTCATGAGCCACTGCTGCACGCTGCGGTAGGGCTGCTCGTTGGTGGCCGAGAAGGCCACGCGCACGGTGTGCTGGTAGCCGTTGGCCTCGGTGATGCGCAGCCGCCCCGAGCCCTGGATGTGCAGCATCAGCGCGTCGATGGGGTCGGCCATCCACGCGATCTCGCGCCCGCGCAGGGCCGCCTGCGCCTCGGGCAGGGTCTCGATTTCCTGGCGGGTGTACCAGGGGCGGCGCGGCACAAGGCCGTCCGGCGCCTGGTAGATCGGCACGCTGAAGGCGGCGCTCGGCACGCGCGAGGCCTCGTACACGGGCTCGTAGTAGCTGGTGAGCTTGCCTTCGGTCTGCCCGTTGAGCGCCTCGACGCGGTACGGCTGCAGCCGGTCGGTCATCCACTGGCGCTGCTCTTCGGGGGTGGCGATGGTGAGCTGGCGCACGTCGCGGCACAGCGGCGCGAAGGCGGCGTTGGGACGCGCGCAGTTGGCCAAGAGCGCGATCCAGGCCTCGTGCAGCGGGTCTTCGCCGAAGCCCGGCAGTTCCGCCCAGCCGACCGGCACCCAGCGGCTCTTGGGGTGCGCGAGCGAACCGGTGAGCGGACCGAGGTCGCGCGGCGGGGTGATGACGGGAGGGCGGGTGGGTGCGTCGGGCGCACGCGGGCCGGTGGAACAGGCTGCGAGCGTTGCTACGATCACGAGCCCTACCAGCCACTGGAGTCCATTTCTCATGGGTTTGATTCTGCTTGAAGCCCTCGCCGCGGGACTTGTGTTCATCTTGATCATCTGGTGGACCATGTTTTCCGGCCGCAGGAAGGGTGAATTGCACGACGAGGACGAGGCCGATGCCGGCCACGACGCCTCCGGGCCGAAAAACCCACCGCCGAAACCGTGAATTGCTCGTGTAGCCCGATGCCGCTGGAAGGTGTGGGAGAAGCACCTCGACGCTATTACTTTAGTAGCAATCATCGCAGCATTCATGCGCGTTTGCGACTCTTTTCTTATTTTCCTTAGGGCTTTGAGGTCGTACCATCGCGTGCGCCCCTGCCGCTAAGCTGCATCCCGATTGATTCAACCTTGAAAGGGCAATGCCATGAAAAAATTCGTACTCGCCACCTGCGCCACCGCCGTCATCCTGTCCGGCTGCGCCGGCGGCATGAGCGACACCCAACGCAACACCGGCATCGGCGCCGGCATCGGTGCCCTGGGCGGCGCGGCCATCGGCTCGGCCACCGGCGGCAACCGCGGTGCCATCGGCACGGGCGCGGTGGTCGGCGCGGCAGCCGGCGCACTGGGCGGCTACCTGTGGTCGCAGCGCATGGAAAACCAGAAGCGTCAGATGGAAGCCGCCACGCAGGGCACCGGCATCGCCGTGACGCAAACGCAGAACAACGAACTGAAGCTGCAGATTCCGAGCGACGTGTCCTTCGACGTGGGCCGCGCCAACATCAAGTCGAACTTCGCGCCCGTGCTCGACCAGTTCGCCAACGGCCTGCGCAACAACCCGAACGCCGAGGTGCGCATCATCGGCCACACCGACAGCACCGGCTCGGACGCCATCAACAACCCCCTGTCGGTCGACCGCGCGGCCAGCACGCGCGACTACCTGGTGGCGCGCGGCGTGAACGCGGCTGCCTTCCGCATCGAAGGCCGCGGCTCACACGAGCCGATTGCCGACAACAACAGCGACGCCGGCCGGGCGCAGAACCGCCGCGTCGAGATCTACGTGGGTGAACGCGCGCCGCGCGGCTGATCGGCGTTCACACCGCACCGGGAAACCGGCCGTGCCTGAAAAAAATAAAAGGCCGGTTCCCGCTACCGTTCCATTGGTCCATAGAGAGGGAAACTCATGAGGAAGTTTGTTGTTGCGAGTGCGGCCGCGGCCGCGCTGGTGTTCATTGCGGGCTGCGCATCGCAGACGCCGCCACCGGCTGCCGCCGCGCCGGCAGCCGCCCCGGCGGCGCCCGCCAACAGCTGGACGGCCCGGCTGGCCGCGCTGAAGACCGACCTCGAGACCTCGACCAAGGGCACGGGCGTGGTGATCGAACAGACCGCAGACAACCAGCTGCACGTGGTGATTCCGAACGAGCTGTCGTTCGACACGGGCCGCTCCAACGTCAAGCGCAACCTGGCGCAAGTGCTCGACAAGGTCGCCGAAGGCCTGAAGAGCGCCACCGCCGCCAGCGTGCGCGTGGTGGGCCACACCGACGCCACGGGCAGCGAGGAAGGCAACGAACGCCTCTCGGTGAGCCGTGCCGACAGCGTGCGCAACCACCTGGTGGGCCGCGGCGTGTCGACCACCGTCATCACCACCGACGGCCGCGGCTCGCGCGAACCGCTGGCGGACAACGGCACGGCGGCAGGCCGCGCGCAGAACCGCCGCGTAGAGATCTTCGTGGCGGAAAAAGCCTAAGCGCTCTAGAGGTCCCTGAGACGGTTCGCCAGCTCGACGGCCGACTTCACTTCCATCTTGTCGAACACGCGCGCGCGGTGGACCTCCACCGTGCGCACGCTGATCGCGAGCTGGTCGGCAATCAGCTTGTTGGGCAGGCCTTCGACCACGAGCCGCATCACGTCGCGCTCGCGGTCGGTCAGCTCGGCGACGCGCTCGGCCAGCCCGCGGCGCTGGCGCTGCACCTCGAGCGCCTGCAGCGACGCGCCGAGCGCATGCTCGATGCGGTCGACCAGGGCGTTGTCCGAGAACGGCTTCTCGCAGAAATCGAAGGCGCCGCGCTTCACCGCGTCCACGGCCGTCGGCACGTCGGCATGCCCCGTCAGGAAGATCACCGGCATCGCGGGCAGCAGGCCGCGCTCGGCCAGGCGGTCGAACAGCACCAGCCCGCTGGTGCCGGGCATGCGCACGTCCAGCAGCAGGCACAGCGGTTGCTCGGGCAGCGGCCCTTGGTCGAGGAACAGCTCGAACGCCTCGGCACTGCCGAAATGCTCGCTGGCCAGGCGCCGCGAGCGCAGCAGCCAGGCCAGCGCCTCGCGCACGCTGGCGTCGTCGTCCACGATGAAGATCAAGCCATCGATCAGCGGTTGCATGCCATGAAGTCCAGCAGAAAAAATGGTTGATGGAAAGCGCCGTCAGCCTGCGGCCGGAAGCGTGAATCGGAAGACGGTGCCCCGGGGCTTGTTCGGCTCGAACACCAGCGCCCCGCCATGTTGCTCCACCACCGTGCGGCACAGGCTCAGGCCTAGCCCCATGCCGTCGGCGCGCGTGGTGAAGAAGGGCGTGAAGAGCCGCTCGGCGACCTCGGTGCTGATGCCGCAGCCCAGGTCGGCCACCGAGAACTCGATCCAGCGCCGGCCGTCTTCCTGCCCGGTGCCGCCCACCGCCACGGCGCGCGCCACGCGCAGGCGCAGCACCCGGCTGCCGACATTGTCGGGGCCGTCCATGGCCTGCATCGCGTTGCGCGCCAGGTTCAGCAGCACCTGCTCGACCAGCGTGCGGTCGCACATGGCCGCGGGCAGGCGGTCTTCGAGCACCACCTCGATGATCACGCCCAGCTTGCGCGCCTGCAGCCGCACCAGCGGCAGCACGGCGTCGATCAGCGCCTGTGGCGCCACGGCCTCGCGCGTGCGGTCGCGCCGGCGCACGAAGTCGTGCACGCTGCGAATCACCTGGCCCGCGCGGTCGGCCTGCTCGGCGATGCGCTTCACGGCCATGGCCACCTCGCCCTGGTCGCCCGTCGCGTGCGGCCCGAGCAGGTTGAGCGAGCCGCTCGCATAGCTGGCAATGGCGGCCAGCGGCTGCGTGAGCTCGTGGCTCAGCAGCGAGGCCATCTCGCCCACGGTGGCCAGCCGCGCGCTGGCCTGCAGGCGCTCCTGGCTGGCGCGCGAGAGCTCCTCGATGCGGCGCTGCTCGCTCACGTCGATGAACGCGCTCATCCAACCGGTCTGCACCTTGTGCGCGTTGATCAGCGGCGCCTCGAAGATCAGCACCGGAAAGCGCGTGCCGTCCTTGCGCATGAAGACCGACTCGAAGCCCTCGCGCGGCGGCATGCCGCCGGCCAGGCGACGGGCCTGACGCTGCTGGTATTCGTGCGCCAGTTCGGTGGGCCAATAGGGCGCTTCCGTGTTGTCGGCCATGAGCTCTTCGGGGCTGAAGCCCACCATCTCGCAGAAGGCCGGGTTCACGTAGGTGATGCGGCCCTGCAGGTCGCGCGCGCGCAGGCCGGTGATGACCGAGTCTTCCATCGCCTTGCGAAAGGCCAGCGCGTCGGCCAGGTCGCGCTCGGCGCGCAGCCGGCGGCGCGTGTCGCGCGCCAGAAGCACCAGCACCGACACCAGCGCGATGGAAATCGCCGTGACCAGCGCGGTGAGCATGTTCGGGAACAGGTCGGGCGCGGCGCGCCAGCCGTCCACGCGCAGCATCAGCGCGGCGCCCGGCAGGTCGATGAGCTGCTGGGATGTGAACACGCGCGTGCCGGTGCGCCGCGAGGTGCCCAGCGCCACCAGCCGCGTGCCGTCGGCCTCGGTGAAGGCCACTTCCTGGCCGCGCGTGAGGGTGGGGCCGACCAGCTCGATGAGCGCGTCGCGCAGCGAATAGCTGGCCACGAGGTAGCCGCCCGCGTCGATCGGCACGCACAGCTCCATCACCTCGACGCCGCCGCCGCCGGCGATCGGCACGTAGTGGCTCGGCGAATAGGCCGGCGCGCCGAGCTTGCGGGCGGCAGCGCAGGCCAGCGCGACGTCGGACTGATCGGAGCCGCGGGTCGCCTCGTCGAGGATGCGCATGCGGTAGGGCGTGTTGACGGCCTGCAGCGGACGCAGCGCGGCGTCCCGCCATTCCAGGCGCAGCCATTCGCGGTGCTCGCGCAGCAGCGAGGCCGCGATGTCGGGCCACAGCGCGCGGTCGGCGCCCGGGGCCTGCGTGGCGCGCAGGCTCTGCGCGTTGCGCTGGAAGCCGCTGCGCAGGTCGGACACCGCATCGGCGGTGTCCCGGTCGAGCGCGGCCTGCACCTGCTCGACCTCGTGCCGCCCCGCGAGCCACACCACCGTGACGAGCAGCGCGGACACCAGCACCGCCAGCAGCAGCCACAGAAACCAGCGCTGCCACAGGGAGCGCAGCCGCGCGAACGCCAGCAGCGCCCCGCGCGGCGGCGCGACGGTCGGCAACGCGTCGGACATCGCTAGAGCACGCAGTGCGACAGCACGGGCAGTTGCGCCCGCATGCGCTCGACCTGCGCCGCGTCGATGTCGAACAGCACCACGCCTTCTTCGGTGGCCTGTTGCGCCACCACCGTGCCCCAGGGGTCTACGACCAGCGACTGGCCCCAGGTGTGGCGGCCGTTTTCGTGCGTGCCGCCCTGCGCGGGCGCGACCACCCAGGCCAGGTTCTCGATGGCGCGGGCGCGCAGCAGCACCTCCCAGTGGGCGGCGCCGGTGGTGCGCGTGAAGGCGCTGGGCACCAGCAGCAGGTCGGCGCCCTGCCGTGCGAGCGCGCGGTACAGCTCGGGAAAGCGCAGGTCGTAGCACACGCTCATGCCCACGCGCCAGCTGTGGCCGTCGCGCGAAGGCAGGTCGAACACCACGGGCTCGGTGCCCGGGGCGATGACGCGGCGCTCGTCGTAGCGCTCGGTGCCGTTGTCGAAGAAGAACAGGTGGATCTTGTCGTAGCGCGCCACGCACCTGCCCTCGGGCGAGAAGGCCAGCGAGCTGTTGAACACGTGCTCGGCGTCGGCGCTCTCGATGGGCAGCGTGCCGCCCACGATCCACAGGCCGAACTCGCGCGCCGCATCGGCCAGGAAGCCCTGCACCGTGCCCGCGCCGGCGGTTTCGCGCAGGCCCAGCTTGTCGGTGTCGCGCGCGCCCATCATGCAGAAATACTCGGGCAGCACGGCGAGTTCGGCGCCGGCCGCGGCGGCCTGCGCGAGCAGGGCGTGGGCGCGCGCGAGGTTGGTTTCGCGGGCGATGGCCGACACCATCTGGACGGCTGCGACTTTCATTGCGTGGTCTCCGGTTTCTTGCCTTCGTTCACGCCGGACAGGCCCGGCATCGAAGGAATGCCTTGCGGCAGCAGTTGCAGCGAGCGCGGCACCTTGGCGATCTTGGGGTCGGCCCAGGTGCCTTCGATGTGGAACTCCTGCGTGGCGGCCGCCGACAGCGGCTTGCTCAGCACCCATTGGGCCAGGAAGGTGCCCAGCCCGATGGCGGGGTTGATGGCCGTGGCCACCAGCGCGGCCGTGCCGGCGTTGATCTCGGGCACCACCACCACGCGCAGGTCCTGCGTCTCGCGCACGATGTCGGCCGAGCCGTCCATCAGCGCGGCGGCGTTCACACCCTTCATCTGCAGGTTGTTGGTGCTCGCGATGCCCTTGTTGATCTTCGCGTCGCCGCGGATGAAGTCGAAGGCGAAGCCCTGGCTGAACACGTCGCGGAAGTCGAGCGTGAGCCGGCGCGGCAGCGCCTGCAGGCTCAGCACGCCGAGCAGCTTGGCAAGGCCCGGGTCGGCCTTGAGGAACTGGCCCTGCTCCACGTCGACCTGCAGCTGCCCGCCCAGGCTCGGGTAGTCGAGCGAGAGCGGCGAGCCGCGCCAGTTGACGTCGCCCTCCAGCCGGCCCTTGCCGCGGCGCAGCACGCCCGGCATGCCGAAGCGCGCGAGCAGCTCGCCGGCGTCGGCAATGTCGAGCCTGAAGGTCATGCCGGTGCGGCGCTGGCCGGCCGCGCCGCCGGGCACGCCGGCCCAGGTGCCCTTGGCGGCGAAGCTCGCCTCGGGCATGGTGAAGGCAAGCTTGTTGAGCGCCCATTCGCGGCCCGCGCCGCCGCGGTTGACCGCGTCGATCTCGGCGCGGCCCAGGCGCTTGCCCAGCAGCTCGAAGTCGTCCACCACGATGTCGAGGGCGGGCAAGGTGCCCGGCTGTTCGTCGAGCAGGGTCTCGACCTGGGTGGCTTCGCTGGGCGCGATCTTCAACCGCGCAAGCCGCGCATACAGCCGCCCGGCCTGCGTGTGGCGGTACTCGGCGTAGCCGCTGAGTTCGGTGGCGTCGATGTTGGCGCGCCAGAGGTCACCGTCGCGCGTGCCGCCGAGCACCACGTTGTGCAGCGTGCGGCCTGCCACGGCGAGCTGCTGCGCGCGCACGGCGATGCGCGTGGGCAGGTAGGCCAGGGACGGGTCGTCGGCGCGCTCGCTGCCCTCGGCCGCAGTGGCGCCTGCGCCCGTCGTGCCGGTCGCCTCGCCCACCAGCGACTGCCAGGCGCCCATGTCGAGCTTGCCCACGTTGATGTTGGCGAACACGCCCTTGTCGGACTGGCTGGCGGTTTCGCCCGCCGCCAGGCCGATGCCGATGCTGCCGCGCACCACGCGCGCTTCGTTGCCCACGAGGTCGCGCACGTACTGCACGGCGCCGATGCGCCCGAGGTCGAGCGACAGCTGGTCCTGCGTGGCGGTGCCCGAGGCAACGCCGGCGCCCTGGCGGGTTTCGCGCGCCAGCACCTTCTTCTCGATGCGCAGCGGCATCTGCTCTTCGGCGCTCTTCACGAGCGGGGGCGGCAGTTGCAGGGCCAGGCCCTGCAGGCTGCTGGTGAGCGAGAACTCGGGCGTGCCGTCGCGCATCGAGAAAGTAGCCGCATACGGCGTGCTGCCGGTGGCCTTCTTCGCCAGGCGGGCGAGCCAGCCGACCTCGCGCGCGCCGCGCAGGCCGTCGGCGGTGGCGGTGCCCTGTGCCTTCAGCGCGACTTCGCGGTTGGGGCCGGTGAAGCGGCCGCGGCCTTCGATGCGGATGTCGCCGCCGAGCAGCCTGGCCTGCACGTTGGCCATCGTGAAGCCGGTCTCGGTGAAGCTCAGCGTGCCCTTGGCCTGCGTGAAGGTGGGGGCCTCGGGCACGATCTGCAGCTCGTTGCCGGACAGCACCACGCTGGCCTGCACCTTGGCGTTGTCCATGGCGGCCAGGGGCAGTTCGAGGTGCAGCTTGTAGTCGGCGGAGCCGGTGGCGCGCGCGCGCAGCATGATCTCGCCGGTGTCCCCGGCCAGCGGCGCGCCTGCGCGCAGCACCTCGCCCAGCGGCCCCTTGGCCTGGGCGTCCACACGCAGCGTCGAGGCGTGATGCGACATGTCGGCAATCTGCGCCTCGGCCCGGGTCACCTCGACGCCCGGCGCGCCCACCAGCCGGCCGCGCGCATTGCGCACCAGCATGCCGGCGCGCTCGAACACCAGTTCGCCCGACAGGCCGGTGAGCGGCGGCCACACCGG
Organism: Variovorax sp. AC103; assembly: GCF_979254005.1. Taxonomy (NCBI): domain Bacteria; kingdom Pseudomonadati; phylum Pseudomonadota; class Betaproteobacteria; order Burkholderiales; family Comamonadaceae; genus Variovorax; species Variovorax sp. AC103. Next base: position 70,995 of record NZ_CEEDFC010000002.1, read on the forward strand.
GGGCGGCACGCCGTTGCGCGCGGCGGATTGCGCGGTGCCGCTCGGGGTGTGGGGCGGCGCGTAGGCGTAGTCGACGTCGGCCACCTTGGCGGCGATGCGGAAGTCGCCCTGCTTCGGGTCCATGAAGGGCATGTCGTGCAGGTCGCCGCGCACGCGGAAGTCGACGCTGCTGGCGGTGCCCTTGGTGACGGCGTCGCGCACGTAGTCGCGCGTGTGCTGGGGAATGTCCAGCGGCAGGTAGCGGAACACGCGCGTGCCGTCGGCGCGCGTGAGCTTGCCCTGCAGGTCGAGCACGCCGGGGTAGCGGCCCTTGCCGCTGGAGACGGCCGGGTCGCTGGTGCGCCAGCTGGCCTCGGCATCGCCCTCGGCGTCGGCGTTGGCGAAGCGCAGCCTGGACACCTGCAGCTGCGCGTTGCCGTTGTCCAGCTTCCATTGCAGCTGGGTCGAGAGCCGGTCGATGGGGACCACGGGCTCTTCGAATACGCCGGGGAATTCGAGCGTGCCCTGTGCGATGGCCAGCGTGGCGGTGCCCCCGGTGTGGGTGGCGTCGAAGTCGACGGTGGCGCCGCTGAGGCCGGGGGTGCCGGGGTGGGCCCTGGGGGGAGCGGCGGTTGCGGCAGTGGTGGTCGTGGTCGCGGTCGTGGTGGTGCTCGCCGCGGGTTGCGAGGCCACGCGCAAGCCGCTGATGCGGCCCTTGGCCTGGTAGCGGTCGGGCGCGCCCGGCGAACCCTGCCAGTTCAGGTCGATGTGCTCGACCAGACCGCGCGGCGCATAGGCCTCCAGCACGCGGTGCGTGGCATCGCCCAGCGGCAGCCGGTCGGCGATGAGCGCCAGCGCGGCCAGGTCGAGGCGGTCGGCGCGCATGGCGCCGTGCTCGGGCGTGCGGCCCTTGGCCGGCGTGTGCTGCAGCCACAGGTTGCCGCCCGGCCAGCGCATGCCGTCGCTGGTGTCGAACTGCAGCGCGGTGGTCGAGAACTCGAGCGTGTCCTCGGTCCGCTGGCCGGCCAGGCGGCCGGTGACGGCGCGCAGCACCAGCGGCTGCAGGCCCTTGTCGAGCGAGACGTCGACCGTGTCCAGCCCCAGGTCGGCCGCGCCGCCGACGACCTGGCCGTCGTCCACGTCGGCCCACACGCGCAGCGCGCCGTTGCCTTCGCGGATGCGCGCGTCGAGCGACACGTACTGCCCCAGGCGCGTGACGTCGATGTAGGGCAGGTCGGCATAGAGCTGGCCGTCCCAGGTCTGCCAGTGGCCGCTGCGTATCGACAGCAGGGGCTGACGGAACTGGCCGCGCAAGGTGAAGCGCTCGCCCCAGCCGGCCGGCGGGGTGGCGTCGAGCCGCAGCCCGTGGCGGCGCGACGTGTTGCGCGCGACGAAGCGCACGTCGGTCAGCAGCAGGGGTTCGGCCTGTCGCTGCTCGTCGGTCCAGCGCACGGTGCCGCCTTCGATGACCAGCTCGCGCTGCGCGAAAAACCAGTCGGCGCCGCGGGTCTCTCCGGTGGTGTCGGTCGACATGTGCAAACCAGCCACATGGAGTTTTCCCTGAGTGTCGCGGCGCACGTCGAGCTGCGGGCCCTCGATGTAGAGCTGCTCGAAATTCAGCCGCCACAGCGAGCGCGGCGACACGCTGGCCACCACGCGCACGAGGCGCAACGCCTCGCGCTGGTCGGCGTCCTGCAGCACCACGTCGCGCAGTTCGAAGGCTGGAAAAAGCCCTTCGGAGCGGGCGGTGATCGAGCCGATGCGCACCGGCACGCCGATGGCCTTGCTAGCCTGTGCTTCCAGGGCGCCGCGAAAATCGCCGATTCGCGGCACAATCCACGCGTGTAGGACAACGACTGACAGCGCCAGAAGAAGCCATGCAGCGATCAACAGACCCAGCAGCCAGCGCGCCGTCACAGCGGTGATTTTGAGCAGACGTGAAGGGGGAGACGCCGTGTCGTTCATTGAGGATCGCGCTGTGTCGGGAATTATGACCGCCAGCATTCAGAGGGGTTCCACGGAAACCGACAGCAGTGTGAACCAGTTGCAAGCCACATCGACGCAAACCGCGTTCTCCTCCTACTCGCGCTTCGTGCAGCGCCTGCGTCGCAGGTACGCGGCCGAGCTTTCATGGCTTCCCCCTGGCGCGCCGCGGCGCGAATCGATGACTGTGGCTTACGAGGCATTGCGCCGACGTGGGGACAGCGTGGGCGATGCACTGCGAATTGTGCGGCAGCTGGTGATGGAGCGGCTCGTCACCCTCGATTGCGACGCGCAGGCGCCGCTGGCCGTGGTGACCACCGCGGTCACCGAGCTGGCCGAACTGGCCCTCGATGTCGCCTGCCAGGACGCCTGCCATGAACTCGATGCGGTGCACGGCGCCCCGCTCGGCCCCGAGGGCCAGCGCGCGCAGCTGTGGATCGTGGGCATGGGCAAGCTCGGTGCGCGCGAGCTCAACGTGTCGAGCGACATCGACCTCATCTACCTCTACGACGTCGACGGCGAGACGAAGGGCGACGCCGACGGCCGCGGCCGGCTGTCGAACCAGGAGTACTTCTCGCGCGCGGTGAAGCGCATCTACGCGCTGGTGGGCGACACCACCGAGCACGGCTTCGTGTTCCGCGTCGACCTGGCGCTGCGGCCCAACGGCAACTCGGGGCCCAGCGTGGTCTCGCTCGATGCGCTGGAAGAATATTTCCAGGTACAGGGCCGCGAATGGGAGCGCTTTGCCTGGATGAAGAGCCGCGTGGTGGCGCCGCGCGACATCGTGCTGGCGGGCCAGGCCCAGGGCCTGCGCGGCGCGGTGCTGCCTTTCGTGTTCCGCCGCTACCTCGACTACAGCGTGTTCGATGCGCTGCGCGTGCTGCATCGCCAGATCCGCGAGCAGTCGGCGCGCCGCAGCGCGGGCCGGCCCGAGCGCGCCAACGACGTGAAGCTGTCGCGTGGCGGCATCCGCGAGATCGAGTTCACCGTGCAGCTGCTGCAGGTGGTGCGCGGCGGCCAGTTCCCCGAACTGCGCACGCGGCCCACGCTCGACGCGCTGCAGCGGCTGGCGCGCGCCGGCCTCATGCCGCAGGAAAGCGCCGACGCGCTGGCGCAGGCCTACGAGTTCCTGCGCCGCGTGGAGCACCGCATCCAGTACCTGGACGACCAGCAGACCCACGTGCTGCCGGTGGCAGACGACGACCTGCGCTGGATCGCCCAGACCATGGGCTATGCCGACTGCTGCCCGTTCCTCGCGCAGCTCGACACGCACCGCGAGTTCGTCGCGCAGGAGTTCGACAAGCTGCTCGGCAGCGACAAGCCCTGCAGCGGCAAGTGCAGCGGCAAGAAGGCCGCCGCACCCGCCGAGCTGGCCGACCTGCTCGGCGACCTGCCCCCCGCCTTCGCCGAGCGCATCCGCGACTGGTGCGAGCAGCCGCGCGTGCTGGCCCTGCGCGAAGACACCCGCGCACGGCTGCGCCAGCTGGTGCAGCGCACCGGCGCGTGGTTGAAAGAGCCCGACGGCGACGGCGAAGGCCAGACGCCGCGCCACGTCGATGCCGCGCTGCGCTGGGCCGACTGGATCGAGCCGCTGATGCGCCGCGAGAGCTACCTGGCGCTGCTGGTCGAACGCCCGGCCGTGCAGGAGCGCCTGCTGCGCCTGCTGGGCTCGGCCAAGTGGCCCGCGCGCTACCTGATGCAGCACCCCGGCGTGATCGACGAGCTGGCCAGCGACGAAATGCTCTCGGGCCGCTTCGTCGCGGCCGAGTTCGAGCGCGAGCTCGAGGCGCGCCACGCCTCGCTCACCCGCACCGGCGAGGCCGACGAGGAGCGCCTGCTCAACCTGCTGCGCCATGCGCACCACGCCGAGGTGTTCCGCACCCTCGCGCGCGATGTGGACGGCCGCATCACGGTGGAGCAGGTGGCCGACGACCTGAGCGCGCTGGCCGACACCACGCTGCGCGTGACGGCCCGCTGGTGCTGGCCGCATGTGCGCAACCGGCACCGCGAGGTGGCGCAGTTCGCCATCATCGGCTACGGCAAATTGGGCGGCAAGGAGCTGGGCTACGGCAGCGACCTGGACATCGTGTTCGTGTACGACGACGACGACGAGCGCGCCGGCGAGGTCTACGCGGCCTACGTGCGCAAGCTGATCAACTGGCTCACGGTGAAGACGCGCGAAGGCGACCTGTTCGAGATCGACACGGCCCTGCGGCCCAACGGCAACTCGGGCCTGCTGACCACCAGCTTCCAGGCCTACGAGAAGTACCAGCTCGGCCGCGGCAGCAACACGGCGTGGACCTGGGAGCACCAGGCCATGACGCGCGCGCGCTTCGTGCTGGGCAGCGAGGACCACGGCGCCGAACTGGGTGCGCGCTTCGACCAGGTGCGCGAGGCCGTGCTGGTGGCGCCGCGCGACCGCGAGGCGCTGAAGGCCGAGATCATCGCCATGCGCGACAAGCTGCGCGGCGCGCGGCCGGTGAAGGCCGGGCGCTTCGACGTGAAGCACAGCCCCGGCGGCATGGTCGATGCCGAGTTCGCGGTGCAGTTCCTGGTGCTGTCGTCGTCCGGCGAACACCCCGAGCTGATTCCGAACGTGGGCAACATCGCGCTGCTGCTGCGCGCCGAACTGGCCGGCATGCTGCCCGAGGGCGTGGGCCGCAGCGCGGCGCGCGCCTACCGCGAGCTGCGCCGCGTGCAGCACCGCGCACGCCTGAACGAAGAACCGACGCAAGTCACCCCGCCCGCACTGGCCGCCGAGCGCGACGCCATGCTGGCGCTGTGGAAGGCCGTGTTTGGCTGATCTGGCTCACCCCCGGGCTTTGCGCACTTCGCGTCGCTTCGCCACCCCGCTCACCGGGGGCAACACCGGCGGCCCGGCAAAGCCGGTTCCGCGGTGTTCCTGGCGCGACCCGCGACAGGCACTCGCTGTGTGCGCAGTCGTGGTCGCCGTACTTCTGGCCGGCTGCGCAAGCAGCACACGCACCGGTGGCGGCGTCGCCAGCGGCCGCGACGGCCCCGGCAGCCACATTCCGCCGGACCTCGCCAGCGTGCCCGACGCCGAGCCCCGCATCGAGCCCATCCGCACCAGCGGCGGCACCAGCAAGCCCTACACGGTGCTCGGCCGCGGCTATGCGCCGGTCACCGACGACCGGCCGTTCCGCGAGTCCGGAATGGCCTCGTGGTATGGCAGCAAGTTCCATGCGGCGTCGACGTCCAGCGGCGAGCCCTACGACATGTACGCCATGACGGCCGCGCACAAGACACTGCCGCTGCCCAGCTATGTGCGCGTGCGCAATCCGGCCAACGGGCGCGAGGTGATCGTGCGGGTGAACGACCGCGGGCCCTTCGTCGACGGCCGCGTCATCGACCTGAGCTACACGGCCGCGCTGAAGCTCGACCTGCTGCGCGGCGTGGCACCGGTGGAGATCGAACGGATCACCAACGAGGACATCCGCACCGGCGCCTGGCGGCGCGACTCGGACGCGGCGTACGCCGCCGCGGCACCTGCTGCCGCGCCCACTGCCGCACCCATGGCCGTTCCCGTGCGCATGCCGGCGACGCGCGTGGCGAGCGCCCCGCAGGTGCGCGTGCCGGCCGAATGGGTGGCGCCGGTCGGTGCGGCGTACAACGACATTCCACCGCCGGCCTCGACGATGCCGGTCGCGCCGCAGACGCCGATGACAGCGGCCCCATCCGCCGCGTCCGGTGCCTCGGCGGGGGCCGAGACGGAATCGGCGCAGTGGCCGCCCTCCACGCCGCCGTCGCGGCCGGCCATCGTGGTCAACGACCTGGCGCCGCTGCAGGCGGCGCCGTCGTCACCCCCGCCGTTGCCGCCCGGCGCGCCCGCGCCGTCCGCCGCGCTGCAGGGCTTCTGGGTGCAACTGGGCGCGTTCCGCGAACGCGACGGCGCCGAGAGCCTGCTGAACCAGGCCGCGCGCGGCCTGCCTTCGCTGGCGCCGCAGTTGCGGGTGTTCAGCGAAGCGGGCACGCACCGGCTGCAGGCCGGGCCCTTCCCGTCGCGCAACGCGGCCGGCGAAGCCGTCACGCAGCTGCGCGACAGCCTGCGCATCTCGCCGATGGTGGTCGAGCGGCGCTGACCGAGCCCACGCCCGTACGGGGCAGCACCGCTCAGTCGATCGGCTTGGCAGCCACCGGCAGCTGCATGCCCACGCCCAGCCGGTTCCATGCATTGATCTGCGCGATGGCCACCGAGAGCTCCACGATTTCGAGCTCGTTGAACTGGGCCTTCACCGCTTCGTACTCCACGTCGCGCGAGCCGTGGTCGCTGGACAGGCGCGTCAGGCTCTCGGCCCAGCCGAGTGCGGCGCGTTCGCGCGCGTCGTAGAAGCTCACCTCGCGCCAGGTGGCCAGGCTGTTGATGCGCTGCCAGTCTTCGCCCTGCACGCGCAGGTCGCGCACATGCATGTCCAGGCAGTAAGCGCAGCCGTTGATCTGCGAGACGCGGGCGAAGACCAGGTCGACCAGCTTCTTGCCGAGCGTGGTCGATTCGATGGCGCCGTTGACGCCGAGCATGGCCTGGAAGGCCTTGGGCGCGATCTTGAACCAGGCGAGGCGGGGGGCGGTGTTCATGGTGACTATCTCCAGGGTGGTTGACGATGAAATCTGCTTACCCACTGAAGACGGGCGAACCCTGCGCCCTGTGACACGCCGCGCGAATTATTTCGATGCAACGCCCCGGGCGATGCGCGCGAGCTTGTCCGGATTGCGCTGCGCGCGGATGCGCACGATGCGGTCGTTCTCGATTTCGAAGGTCTGCGCCGATTCGAGCTGGCCGTCGATGAAACGCAGCAGGCCGGGCTCGCCATTGATGTCGACCACCTCCACGCGCACGGCCGCGGCCCCCATGCGCCGCCAGACGGCGAAGTAGAGCTGGGCCAGCCGCTGGCTGCCGCGCAGGATCTTGCCGAAGCTCGGCACCTTGCCGCCGCCGTCGCTCAGCAGTTGGGCGTCTTCCGACATCAGCGCCTTCAGGTCCTGCAGGCTGCCGCGCGCGGCCGCATCGGCGAAGGCGCGCAGCAGCCGCTGGTGCGTCTCGCGCGGCACGCTGAAGCGCGGGCGCGCGTCCAGCACCTGGGCCTTGGCGCGGTGCACCAGCTGGCGGCAGGCGGTCTCGGTCTTTCCGAGGGTGCGGGCAACGTCCTCGTAGTCGGCGTCGAACACCTCGCGCAGCAGGAAGGCGGCACGCGCTTCGGGCGCGAGGCGTTCGAGCACGGCCAGGAAGGCGACCGAGACGTTGTCGGCGCGCTCCAGCAGTTGCTCGGGGGTGTCGGGGGCGCCCGTCAGGGTGGGCTCGGGCATCCAGGTGCCGATGTAGTGCTCGCGCTCGACCTTGGCGGCGCGCAGCCGGTCGATCGACAGGCGGGTGACCACCGTCACGAGCCAGGCGTCGGCGCTGTCTAAAGTGTCCCGGGCGGCTTCATGCCAGCGCAACCAGGCGTCCTGCACGACCTCTTCCGCCTCGGCCATGGAACCGAGCATGCGGTAGGCAATGCCCTGCAGCCGGGGGCGCAGGCGGTTGAAAGTGAGGGTGGCGTCGTCCATGAGGGCTAGACGGCTGGCAGTGCCCGGTTGTGACGGCGGCCTCAAAAAAAACGCCCCGGGGTGCGGGGCGTTTCTTGAATCAGGCGCCCTGGTATTCGGGCTTGGGGCCGAGAGTGGCCGAGATTTCCTTGCGGTAGCGGTTGAGCTCCTGCACGGTCTTGAAGCTGCGGTCCATCAGCAGGCTCAGGTTGTGCAGGATGCGTTCGCCCACCTTGGTCTCCCAGACGGCGTCGAACTTGATCTGCTTGTCGAGCCAGTGCTCCAGCCAGTCGGGGTCGGGCATGCGGCTCTGGATGGTGTCGTTGGGAAACAGCGCCTTGTTGACGTGCAGGTTGGTCGGGTGCAGGGCCTGCGCGGTGCGCCGGGCGCTGGCCATCAGGACGCCGACCTTGGTGAACGCGGCACGGGCCTCGTCGCCGAACTTTTCCATCGCGCGCTTCATGTAGCGCAGGTAGGCGCCGCCGTGGCGGGCTTCGTCCTGGCTCAGCGTGGTGTAGATGTGCTTGATGACCGGCTCGGTGTGCCACTGGGCGGCACGGCGGTACCAGTGGTTCAGGCGGATCTCGCCGCAGAAGTGCAGCATGAGGGTTTCGAGCGGGGGGGCCGGGTCGAAGTCGAAGCGCACTTCGTGCAGTTCCGCCTCGGTGGGCGCGTGCTGGGGGCTGAAACGCTTCAGGTACTCCATGAGCACCAGCGAATGCTTCTGTTCCTCGAAGAACCAGATCGACATGAAGGCGGAGAAGTCGCTGTCGTGGCGGTTGTCGCGCAGGAACATCTCGGTGGCCGGCAACGCCGCCCACTCGGTGATGGCATTCATCTTGATGGTTTGCGCCTGCTCGTCCGTCAGCAAGGAAGCGTCGAACGATTGCCAGGGAATGTCTTTTTCCATGTCCCAGCGGACGGATTCGAGTTGTCTGAAGAGTTCCGGATAGAGCATCAATGTCTTTCTATGGCCGTCGATTTTAGTCGGCACGTTTGGCGCGACCATGACAGAAGCGCGATGATGCGAATACGTGCGCCGTGGCAACGCGGATGCACACCCCCCTTTTTCGAACCTGGAGCCCGCCATGCGACCCCTCTCCCGATTGTCGATGCGGTGGCACTGCGTACCGGCTATTTCCCTCGTGGCGAGCCTTATTTCAGCCCTGCCCGCCGGTGCCCAGACCACACCCGCCGCCTCCGCCGCGGTGCAACCGTCGGGTTGCCCCGTGGTACTGCAACACACCTTCCCGCGGCTGCAGGATGAAAAACCCCAAAGTCTCTGCCAGTACTCCGGCAAGGTGGTCCTGGTCGTCAATACGGCCAGCTTCTGCGGTTTCACGCCGCAATACAAGGGTCTGGAGGCGCTGGACCTGAAATACCGCTCGCGCGGCCTCGTGGTGCTGGGCTTCCCGTCGAACGATTTCTCGCAGGAATCGGGCTCCAACAAGGAAATTGCCGACTTCTGCGAAAGCACCTTCGGCGTGAAATTCCCGATGTTCGCCAAGTCGTCGGTGCGCGGCACCGACGCCAATCCGCTGTTCAAGCAGCTGGCGCAGGCTTCAGGCACCACGCCGAAATGGAATTTCTACAAGTACCTGATCGGGCGCGACGGCAAGGTCGTGCAGGCATGGTCGAGCATGACGGCGCCGGACGAAAACGGGTTCGTGAACGTCATCGAGAAGCAACTCGGACCAAATTAAGACTGAACAGTTCACAGAACGACGCATCGGTAATATTATCTACCGATGCGTCCAAGCCATTGTGAACTCGTAGAAACAAACGTTTACCAAACGCGAGGGAACCGTGCCTCGGGTGCCGCGCTCCTAACTCGAGTGGGCAGTGAGTGCCCACAGGTTTTCATGTTGCGAGGTCTTCCGGGCGCCTGCCGTCCGGTCGAAATCCCGAGGCGATTCTTCTCCTCCTCCCTCCCTCCCTCCTTCGCGTCGGGGCGCCTCGCAACATTTTTGTCTTCCGGCCGGACGGCGGGTGCCCCGTGACGCACACCACCCGCATCGCCGTCGTCGGCGCCGGCATCTCGGGACTGGCCGCTGCCCACGCCCTGCGCGACGTGGCCGCCGTCACCCTCTTCGAAGCCAGTGACTACTTCGGTGGTCACGCCCACACGGCGACGATCGAGCTTGCGCGCTCCGCCGCAGACGCCACCCGTGTCGCCCATGGCGTCGACACCGGCTTCCTGGTCTACAACGACCGCACCTACCCCCAGTTGATCCGCCTGTTCTCGGAGCTCGGCGTCGAGACGGCGCTGTCCGAGATGTCGTTCTCGGTGCAGGCCACGCGCGACGACGGCGGCGGCCCGCTCGAGTGGAGCGGCAACAACCTGGGCACCGTGTTCGCGCAGCGGCGCAACCTGTTCGACGCCCGCTTCCTCGGCATGCTGGGCGACCTGCTGCGCTTCAACCGCCTGACCACGCGCATCGCGCAGGCCGGCACCGAGGGCGAACTGGCCCAGCCGCTGGGCGAGTTTCTCGACGCCCATCGCTTCGGCGCGGCCTTCAGAGACTGGTACTTCCTGCCCATGATGGGCTGCATCTGGAGCTGCTCGACCACGCAGATGCTGGCGTTCCCGGTGGCCACCATGATCCGCTTCTGCCACAACCACGGCCTGATCCAGATCGCCAACCGGCCGCAGTGGCGCACCGTGCGCGGCGGCTCGCGCAACTACGTGCAAAAGATCGTCGCCGGCTTGGCCGACAAGCGCCTGAACACACCGGTGCGCCACATCAGCCGTTCGGGTGTCGACGTGCTGGTGACCACCGACGCAGCCGGCACCGAGCATTTCGACCACGTGGTGATGGCCACCCATTCAGACCAATCGCTCGCCCTGCTGGGCGACCCCAGCCCTGCCGAGGCGGCGGTGCTGGGCGCCATCCGCTACCAGGCGAACCACGCCGTGCTGCACACCGACGCCGCCGTGCTGCCGCAGCGACGGTCGGCCTGGGCCGCCTGGAACTACGAGCGCGCGGCCGCCGGCGAGCGCGAAGCGGGCCGGGTCTGCCTGCATTACCTGCTCAACAAGCTGCAGCCGCTGCCGTGGGAGCAACCGGTCGTCGTTTCGTTGAATCCGGTGCGCGAGATCCAGCGTAGTCAGGTGATGGCCGAATACGACTACGACCACCCGGTGCTCGACCTTGCCGCCATCCGCGCGCAAGGCGAGGTGCCCGCCCTGCAAGGCCAGCGCAACACCTGGTTCGCAGGCGCGTGGATGGGCTACGGTTTCCACGAAGACGGCCTGAAGGCCGGGCTGGCCGCGGCCCAGGGCCTGCGCGAGCACCTGGCGCGCCAGGACGCACCGATCGACGCCATGGGGAGTGCGCTGGTATGACCCAGGCGCAGCCGATGCCGACCCCGCTGGTGGGCTTCGGCGAGGTGCGCCACACGCGCTTGCGCCCGGCGCGCAACGCCTTCGCCTACCCGACCTATTTCCTGATGCTGCCGATGCGGGCCCTGCGCGCGCGGCCCGCCGGCACGCTGGCGCTCAACCGGTGGGCGCCGCTCTCCTTCCACGACGTCGACCACGGCGACGGCCGCGCGCCCGCGCAGGGCGGCGCGCTGGGCTGGCTCGACGAGCTGCTGGCCGCGCACCAGATCCACGACGCCACCGGCGAAGCCTGGCTGCACTGCTACCCGCGCGTGTTCGGCTACACCTTCAAGCCGGTGAGCTTCTGGTACTGCCACACGCCCGAAGGCGTGCTGCGCACCATCGTGGTCGAGGTGAACAACACCTTCGGCGAGCGCCATTGCTACCTGCTCGACCGGCCCGTGTACGGCGCGGAACTGAAGGCGACCAAGGCCTTCCACGTCTCGCCGTTCTGCCGCGTCGCCGGCGACTACCGCTTTCGCTTCTTCGTCGATGCCGACCTCACGCGCACCGTGGTGCGCATCGACCACGACGACACCGACGGCCCGCTGCTGCAGACCAGCGTGAGCGGCGACCTCGTGCCGATGACCGCGGCCAGCGTGCGGCGCGCGCTGTGGCGCTACCCCGCCATGACCTTCGGGCTGATCGCACGCATCCACTGGCAGGCCGCGAAGCTCTGGCTCAAGCGCGTGCCTTTCGTGCCCAAGCCGGCACCGCCCATCCATTTCGTTTCACGCGACAACCCCCAGCAGCAGGCGAATTCGCGTGCGGCGCGCCGGGCCGCCCCAAGCAAGCTCGCACCATAGTGCGACGCACGAAGGCATTCGAATGACCTCCACCACCACGGCCTCCCGCTTTTCGCTTCCTCAGGACGCGCCCGGTTCCGCGCGCACCGTGCTCGGCCTGCTGCAGCGGCTGTCCTACGGCTCGCTCACCGTGCGCCTGCCGGACGACTCGGTGCGCCATTTCGGCGCCACGCCGGGCAGCGGCCCCACGGCCTCGCTCACGCTGCGCAACTGGAACGTGTGCCAGGCGGCGCTCAAGTCGGGCGACATCGGCTTTGCCGAGAGCTACATCGCCGGCGACTGGACCACGCCCAACCTCACCGAGCTGATCAAGGTCTTCATCGCCAACCGCCGCGCCATCGAGGACGTGGTGTACGGCAGCTGGTTCGGCCGGCTGGTGTACCGCGTGCGGCACATCATGAACCGCAACAGCAAGGCCGGCAGCTCGCGCAACATCCATGCGCACTACGACCTGGGCAACGCCTTCTACAAGCTCTGGCTCGACCAGACGATGAACTATTCGTCCGCGTGGTTCGAAGGCGACCTCGCCAAGCCGATGCCCGTGGCGCAACGCGCCAAGGTGCGCCGCGCGCTGGAACTGGCGCGCGTGAAACCAGGCGACCGCATGCTCGAGATCGGCTGCGGCTGGGGCGCGCTGGCCGAGATGGCCGCCACCGACTTCGGCGCCTCGGTGACCGGCGTGACGCTGTCCACCGAGCAACTGGCCTTTGCCCAGAACCGCACCGCCGGCATGGGCACCGACCTGCGCCTGCAGGACTACCGCGACATCAAGGACGCGCCCTTCGACGCCGTGTGCTCCATCGAGATGGTGGAAGCGGTGGGCCGCGAATACTGGCCGACCTACTTCCAGAGCGTGAGCCGGCTGCTCAAGCCGGGCGGGCGTGCCTGCGTGCAGAGCATCGTGATCGACGACGAGCTGTTCGACCGCTACATCGACTCGACCGACTTCATCCAGCAGTACATCTTCCCGGGCGGCTGCCTGCCGTGCCCGCGCGAGTTCCGCCGCGAGGCCGAGGCCGCGGGGCTGGACGTGGTGGACGAATTCGCGTTCGGCGCGGACTACGCCGAGACGCTGCGCCGCTGGCGCGAGAGCTTCCTGGCGCAGCGCGCCCACATCCTGCAACTGGGCTTCGACGAGCGCTTCATGCGCATCTGGGAGTTCTACCTGGCCTACTGCGAGGCCGCGTTCTCGCAGGCCAACATCGACGTGGTCCAGTACACGCTGCGCAAGCGATAGAAACACGCGGCCCTTCGTGCCCCCTGCCCCTTCTTCCTCCCGCTTCGGAACCGTCGACGGCCTGCGCTACGGGCTGCTCGGGCTGCCGCTCGCGTTCGTCGCGCTGCCGCTCTATGTGCTGCTGCCCAACCACTACGCACGCGCCTTCGGCGTGCCGCTGGCCACGCTGGGCGCGGTGCTGCTGGGCGCGCGGCTGCTCGATGCGCTGATCGACCCGCTGCTCGGGCGGCTCAGCGACCGGCTGCATGCGCGCTCGCCGCGGGCGGTGCTGGGCTTCGGCGCCTTCGCAGCGGGCGTGCTGCTGCTGGGCTTCGGGCTGCTGTTCTTTCCCCAGCTGCTGGTCGACCCCGCGCGCCACGGCGCGCTGCTGGCGGCGGCGGCCGTGCTGCTGGCCGTGACCTATGCGGGCTACAGCATGCTGAGCATCGCGCACCAGTCGTGGGGCGCGATGTTGGGCGGCGACGCGGTGCAGCGCGGACGCATCGTGGGCTGGCGCGAAGGCATGGGCCTGGTGGGCGTGGTGCTGGCGTCGGTCGTGCCGACCGTGGCGGGGCTGCCCGCGATGGTGGCGCTGTTCGGCGTGCTGCTGGCGGTCGGCTGGCTGATGTGGACGCAGGCGCCGCGCCCGGTGCGCACGCAGGCCCCGCATGTGACGGTCGACCTGCGCCTGCCGCTGCGCCGTCCGGCGTTTCGCCGGTTGCTGGCGGTGTTCGTGCTCAACGGCATCGCCAGCGCGGTGCCGGCCACGCTGGTGCTGTTCTTCGTGCAGGACCGGCTGCAGGCGCCGGCCTCGCTGGAGCCCGCGTTCCTGGGGCTGTACTTCGTGATGGCCGCGGCATCGATTCCCGTGTGGCTGCGCATCGTGCGGCGCTTCGGGCTGGCGCGCTCGTGGCTGGGCGGCATGTGCATGTCGGTGGTGGTGTTCGCATGGGCCGGCGCCATGGGCGCGGGCGACGCGGTGCCCTTCCTGGTGGTGTGCGCGCTGTCGGGCTTTGCCATCGGCTCCGACCTGGTGCTGCCGAGCGCGCTGCTGGCCGGAATCATCGCCGAGGCCGGCGACCAGCCCAACGCCGGCGCCTACTTCGGCTGGTGGAACTTCGCGACCAAGCTCAACCTGGCGCTGGCCGCCGGCTTGGCGCTGCCGTTGCTCGGGCTGGCGGGCTACGTGCCCGGCGCGCGCGAAGCCACGGCGCTGCAGGCGCTGTCCCTGGCGTATTGCCTGTTGCCCTGCGTGCTCAAGGTGGCGGCGGGGCTGGCGCTGTGGGCGCTGGTGATACGGCCGGTCCCCGCCCCTTCTTCTTCCTCGCCCCTGCCGAAAGTCTCTCCTTGAAGCCACTCAATCCGCCGCTGACCGACTGGCAGGGCAAGACGGCGTGGGTCGTGGGCGCGTCCTCGGGCATCGGCCGCGCCACGGTGCTGGCGCTGCTGGCGCGCGGCGCGCGCGTGGGCGTGTCCGCGCGCAGCGGCGAGGCGCTCGACGAACTGGCGGCGCTGCACAACGAGGCCGGCCAGCCGCCGCGCGTGATCGCGCTGCCGCTGGACGTGCGCGACGCCGCCTCGGTGGCCGCCGCCCACGCGCATCTGCTCTCGGTGACCGGCGCGATCGACTTCGTGCTGCACAACGCCGCCACCTACGACGCCCTGCGCGCGGACGCGTTCGCGCTCGACACGATGCTGGTGCACCAGCAGGTCAACTACGTCGGCGCGCTGCATGTGCTGGCGGTGGTGCTGCCCGGCTTCGTGGCGCGCAACGCGGGCCACATCGCCATCACGGGCAGCGTGGCCGGGTTCCGCGGGCTGCCGAAGAGCCTGGCCTACGGGCCGACCAAGGCGGCGCTGACCAACCTGGCCGAGGTGCTGTACGTGGACCTGCATGCGCGCGGCATCGGCGTGAGCCTGGTGCAGCCGGGCTTCGTCGACACGCCGCTCACGGCGAAGAACGATTTCAGGATGCCGGCACTGATCACGCCCGTAGCCGCCGCCGAAGCCATGCTCGAAGGCTGGCGACGCGGCCATTTCGAGATTCACTTTCCGCGCCGCTTCACCTTCTGGATGAAGCTCATGCGGCTGCTGCCGTACCGGCTGTACTTTCCGGCGGTGTCGCGGCTCACGGGGCTCTGACAACGAAAAAGGCGCCTTGGGGCGCCTTTTGTCAGGGTTTCGTGTCGATGAAGCTGGGCCGCAACATGAGCTTGTCGTACAGCTTGGCCAGGTTGCTGTGGTCGGCGCGCCAGTCGATTTCAGGAAAGCGCAGGGCCAGCCAGCCCAGCGTGCAGCCCACGGCGATGTCCGACAGGCTCAGGTGAATGCCGCTGCAGAAAGGCTTGTCGGCCAGGCCCTTGGCCATGGCGGCGACGCCGTCCTCGACCTTGGCGCGCTGGCGCTCGATCCAGGCGGCGCTGCGCTCGCCGTCGTTGCGCCCGGCCCAGGTGGCTTCCAGGCGCCAGAGCACGCCGGCGTCCATGACGCCGTCGGCCAGCGCTTCCCAGGTCTTGACCTCGGCACGCTCGCGGCCCTGCTGCGGAATCAGCTTGCCGACCGGCGACAGGGTGTCGAGGTACTCGACGATCACGCGCGAGTCGAACATCGCCTCGCCGCCTTCCATGATCAGGCAGGGCACCTTCCCCAGGGGATTGGAGCTGGAAATGGTGGTCTCGGGAGCCCAGACGTCTTCGATGACAAACTGGTAATCGAGCCGCTTTTCGGCCAGCACCACGCGCACCTTGCGCACATACGGGCTGGCGGCGGATCCGATCAGTTTCATGAAGGCTCTCTCCCTAAGATTTACAACATTCGTTAATAGTCATTTTAGGTGAACGGGAAAACCAGGGCCCCAAATCGACGCCGATGTGTAGGTACCGCCCCACGGAGCGGCAGCCGCCTAAAATTCGGGCATGAGCTTTTCCACCGTTTCCGCCCTCTCCCCCCTTGACGGTCGCTACGCGGCCAAACTCGCGGCGTTGCGCCCGCTGATGAGCGAGCAGGGCTATATGCACCGGCGCGTGCAAGTCGAGGTGGCGTGGTTCATTGCGCTGTCCGACTGCGGCTTCGCCGAATTCAAGCCCCTGACGGGCGGCGCCCGCAAGTACCTGCTGGGCCTGGTCGCACACTTTTCCGAGGCCGACGCGCTGGCCATCAAGGAAATCGAAAAAACCACCAACCACGACGTGAAGGCGGTCGAGTACTGGATCAAGTCCAAGTTCGAAGCCCGCCCGGAGCTGCTGGCCGCGGCCGAGTTCGTGCACTTCGCCTGCACCAGCGAAGACATCAACAACACCAGCCACGCCCTGCAGATCCAGGCCGCGCGCGAAAAGGTGATGCTGCCGGCCATCGACGGCCTGATCGCCAAGCTGCGCGAAATGGCGCACCAGTTCGCCGATGTCTCGATGCTCGCGCGCACCCACGGCCAGACCGCCAGCCCGACCACGGTCGGCAAGGAAATCGCCAACGTGGCGGTGCGCCTGGCCAAGGCCCGCGCGCAGATCGCCTCGGTGCAGCTGCTGGGCAAGATGAATGGCGCGGTCGGCAACTACAACGCCCACCTGGCCGCCTGGCCCGAGTTCGACTGGGAAGCCTTCAGCCGCAAGGTCATCGAAACGCCCGCGCCGCTGGGCCTGGGCCTGAGCTTCCAGCCGTACAGCATCCAGATCGAGCCGCACGACTATATGGCCGAGCTGTTCGACGCGGTGGCCCGCGCCAACACGATCCTCATCGACTTCTCGCGCGACATCTGGGGCTACGTGAGCCTGGGCTACTTCAAGCAGCGCCTGAAGAAGGGCGAGATCGGCTCCTCGACCATGCCGCACAAGGTCAACCCGATCGACTTCGAGAACGCCGAAGGCAACCTGGGCCTGGCCAACGCGGTGCTGCGCCACCTGAGCGAGAAGCTGCCCATCAGCCGCTGGCAGCGCGACCTGACCGACAGCACGGTGCTGCGCAACATCGGCGTGGCTATCGGCTATGCCACGCTGGCCTATGCGAGCCTGGCCACGGGTCTTGGCAAGCTCGAGCTCAACGAGGAGGCGCTGGCCGAAGACCTCGACGCCTCGTGGGAAGTGCTGGCCGAGCCGATCCAGACCGTGATGCGCCGCTATGGCGTGCAGGGCGCCTACGAGCAGCTCAAGGAAGTGACGCGCGGCAAGACGGTGACGGCCGAGGCGCTGCACGGGCTGATCCGTTCGCTGGAAATTCCGGAAGAGGAAAAGACCCGTCTGCTGGCCATGACGCCGGCCAGCTACGTCGGCAAGGCTGCCGAGCTGGCCAAGCGCATCTGATGGCCCTCAAGTCCACCATCTTCAAGGCCACCCTCGCGGTGGCCGACATCGACCACGGCTACTACGCCGACCACGCGCTGACCCTGGCGCGCCACCCCAGCGAAACCGACGAACGGATGATGATCCGGCTCGTGGCGCTCGCGCTCAATGCGCACCAGCTGCAGGACATCTGCAACGGCGACGGCACGCTGGCCTTCGGCGCCGGCCTGTCGAACGTCGAGGAGCCCGACGTGTGGCTGCGCGACTTCACCGGCCAGGTCAAGATCTGGATCGAGGTCGGCCAGCCCGAGGACAAGCCCGTGCTCAAGGCCTGCGGCAAGGCGGACGAGGTGATCGTCTACTGCTTCAACCACGCGGCCGAGATCTGGTGGCGCGGCATGGAGAACAAGCTCGCGCGGCCGAAGAACCTGAAGGTCTACCGCGTGCCGACCGATGCCTCGCAGGCGCTGGCCGCGCTGGCGCAGCGCAGCATGCAGCTGCAGGCGACCATCCAGGAAAACACGCTGACGCTGGGCGACGGCACGAACAGCGTCGACGTCGAACTGCTGCGCTGGAAATAGCGCCGCGCGGCTAGGCCGCCGGCATCATCTCGCCGCACTGCCAGCACTGCTCGAAGCCGCCTTCGACCTGCTCGCCGCACACGCACAGCCAGTTGCGCTGCGGCCGGTTCTGCAGTTCGTGCAGCAGGCGTTGCGCCAGCTCGAACTGGGTCTCGTCGTCGATCCATATCTCGGGCAGGCACTGGTCGGGCGGCAACTGGCCCATGACCGCCCCCAGGAACTCGCGCTGCACCGTGGCGGCCACGCCCTCTTCGCGCAAGGCGTGCGCCCACACGGTGGCGATCGCGAGGTTGGGGGCTTGCGCGAGACGGCGCATCGTCAGGGCGCCCGGTTCTTTTCGTCGTCGGGGTCGAACTCGGGCTCGGCGGCGGACGCCGGCCCCTCGTCACGCGCCTCGCGCGCCCGCTCCGCATAGCGGTTGAAGCGCCAGGCCGAATCTTCCATGGTGATGCGGCGCCACGTGGCGCGCTTTTCGACCGCGGTCATGGCGGGCCAGAACTGCACTTCGTCGAAGCTGCGCCCGCAGCCCTTGCATTCGTCGTCGCCCTGGCTGGTGGAGCAGATCGCGATGCAGGGCGTGTCGGGCGTGCTCTCGTACCAGGCCATCCAGGCGGCCCAGGCCTTGGGCGGAAAGCCGACCTCGTCGACCTCGTCCTCGTGGTGAAAGACCATCAGCGCGTAGACCTCGGCCAGCGCGCGCAATTCGGGACCGAGCGTGATGCCGTCGGGCGAGGGCGTCTTCTCGCGCCAGTGGTTGATGGCGGCCTCGATGTCGGTGATGTGTATGGCGGCCATGAAAGGTGAAAAAACAGCGGACGGCGATCATAGTCCGGCAATGTCCCGAAGCGTCGAAGGGACAAGATCGCTACAAAAGAAATAGCATCACACGCCCTGTTCATGCGCCTCTCCAGGCTGTTCTCTTCAAGCCCCTGAAAACTTTCGATTGCGCGGCCGCGGGCTTCGATGCTCTAATCCGCCCCACGAAGGGGAGTAGCTCCCGACCGCTGTCCACGGCAGCGCGAATCGTCAGGTCGTCAATACGAAGCAAAACACTTCCGGCCTGCCGGGCAACGTACGCGCGCTCGCGCGGGCGCTGTCGAGCAAGACCTTCGATTTGAACCTGTGCAGGTTTGGTCGAAGCGTTTGCAAGCTCCCGGCGGTCCCCAAAGTCTCCGGCCTTCATCCCCCGCTTTCGATCCTTCCCGCCCAGGATGAATCGAAACGCATCGGCATGCGCCTTCCGTCGTCACCCCTGCAGGGAGAGACAGGGGCGCGAAGACAAAGAGGAATCTATGGAACTGTTCATGACCCCGGAATTCTGGGTCGCTGTCGGTCAGATCATCATGATCGACATCCTGCTCGGTGGCGACAACGCCGTCGTGATCGCGCTGGCCTGCCGCAAGCTGCCGCCCGCACAACGCACCAAGGGCATCCTTTGGGGCACCGCCGGCGCCATCATCCTGCGCGTGATCCTGATCTTCTTCGCGCTCACGCTGCTGGCCATTCCGTTCCTGAAGCTGGTCGGCGCGATCCTGCTGGTGTGGATCGGCGTGAAGCTGCTGGCGCCCGAGCATGACGACGCGCACGGCAACATCACCGGCAGCGACAAGCTGTGGGGCGCCGTCAAGACCGTGATCGTTGCCGACCTCGTGATGAGCGTGGACAACGTCATCGCCATTGCCGGCGCCGCCCAAGGCGCGGGTGAAGGCCACCAGATGCCGCTCGTGATCTTCGGCCTGCTCGTGAGCATCCCGATCATCGTGTGGGGCAGCCAGCTCGTCATCAAGCTGATGGACAAGTTCCCGATGATCATCACGCTGGGCGGCATGCTGCTCGGCTGGATCGCCGGCACGATGGCCGTGTCCGACCCGGCCCTGGCCAACGCCGCGGCCTGGACCTGGGTGCCGAAGGTGCCGCAGACCGACGTCATCAAGTACGCTGCCGGCATTGCCGGTGCGCTGCTGGTGCTGGCCCTGGGCAAGTGGATCGCCGCGCGCAATGCACGCAGCCGGCCCGCAACGGCCGTGGCGGCCGACTGAGCCCGCGCCACCGCCCGGAAACCTGCCGCCCCGCACAGTCTCTGTCACTCTAACTACCTGAAGGAGCACGCCATGGAAAAGATCATTCTTTACGTCGACGACGTCACCTACGCCAGCGAGCAGTTCGCCGAACTCGCGCCGGACGCGGGCAGCGTCGTGGCGCGCCATTGGGTGCTGGTGGCCTGCGCGCCGCGCATGACGCATCGCATCAGCAAGTGGGTGAGCCACAGCGCGCGCGAGAACTGGCGCGCCAAGTGGTTCAGCAAGGTGCAGGCGCAGATGCTGCCGCTGCTGGAGCGCAACGGCGGCCAGGTGACCCCGGTGCTGGCCAAGGGCCCGCTCACCGAGCTCACGGCGCTGCTCAAGCGCGAGCATGGCGCGGTCCACGTGGTCGATGCGCGCCGCCCGAAGATCGGCGTCGACATGGAGCCGGTCACACCCGACCAGAAGCCTGCGCACCAGTCGGGCTGGGCTTTTCCCGGCGCCGTGATGGGCATGGGCGCGCTGCTGGTCTTGGCGAACGAGCTGGCCGAGTAAGACAGGCCCGGTCATTCGTGCAGCGAGCCCCGGTGCGGCAACGCACCGGGGCTCGTTGTTTTTCGGGCCCTGCGTTATCCTGCGCCGCATGCGCATCATCATCAAATGGCTGCTCAGCGCTGTCGCGCTGCTGGCGGTGGCTTATCTCTACAGCGGTGTCCAGGTCAACAACTTCGGCTCCGCGCTGATCGCGGCCGCGGTGATCGGCCTGCTCAACATGATCGTGCGGCCGGTGCTGGTGGTGCTGACGCTGCCCGTCACCATCGTCACGCTCGGGCTGTTCCTGTTCGTGATCAACGCGCTGCTGTTCTGGGCGGCTTCGGGCCTGCTCGGCGGCTTTCACGTCAACGGCTTCGTGGCCGCGCTGATCGGCTCGCTGCTCTACTCGCTGCTGGGGCTGGTGATCGAGGCCGCGCTGGGCGGCCTGCTTTCCAAGCGCTGAGCGTCCCGGCTACCTGAGAGGCGGCTCTGCCGCCTGCTCCTTCACCAGCGCCTCCACGGCCCGCGCACGGGTGTCGATGATCGACGCCTCGTAGTGGTCGACCACCCTGGACTGGCGCACCAGTTCCTGCGCCGCCTTGAAGCGGTCGCGCGCGGCGGGGTAATCGAGGATCGCGACGTTCGCCTCGGCATCCGCACGCACCGCGCGCAGCGTGTCGTTCTCCGCGCCATACAGGTTGCCGAGCGCACGCCAGGCGGTCGCATCGCGCGGGTTCGCGGCGACCCAGTCGCGCAGCACCGGAACCATCGGCGCGGGCTGGCGCGTGGCGGTGGCGGCTTCGGCGGACAGCAGCATCTCGGGGCGCTCCTTCGACCTGGCGTCGAGCAGCGCCGCCGCCCTGGGCGCGGCGCCCGCGGCCAGTTCGATCTCTGCAGCGAGCCAGCGTGCCTGCCTGGCTGCGGCCTTGTCGTCGGCCGTGCGCGCGATCAGCCGCTCGGCCAGGGCACGCGCCGTCTTGTAGTCGCGCATCTCCTTGGCCGACAGCGCCGCCGCGTAGAGCATGCCGGCCTGCTGGGCGGGCGAGCTCCTGGCGAACTCGCCGCTGGAGGCGGCATCGATCCACAGCCGCAGCACGTCGACACCCGGGCGCGTCAGCACGCGGGCGCGCGAAGCGACCATCGCGTGGTCCATCACCAGCGGGACAGGCGGCGCCGCGTCCATGCGGAACTGGAAGCGGCCCTGCATGTCGGAAATGCGCTCGGTGGTCAGCGGGTGGCTGCGCAGGTAGGGAAACGAGCCGTTGTCGTTCAGGCGCGAGGCGTACTGCAGCCGCTCGAACATGGCGGCGGCGCCTTGGGGCGCGAAGCCCGCCTGTGTCATCACGCCGAAGCCGATGCGGTCGGCCTCGCGCTCCATGTCGCGCGAGAAGCTCAGCTGGCTCTGCATGAACAGGGCCTGGCTGCCCATGATCACGGCCTGGCCGGCGTCGCCGCTGCGGCTGCGGCCCGCGGCGATCATCCCGAGGATCAGCCCGGCGATCATGAGCGGCATCTGCTTGCCCTGCTTGTCCATGATGCGCGAGATGTGGCGCTGCGTGACGTGCGAGAGCTCGTGCCCGAGCACCGTGGCCAGCTCGTCGCGGCTGCCCACCGCGGCCACCAGGCCCAGGTTGAGCCCCAGGTAGCCGCCAGGCAGCGCGAAGGCGTTGATGTTGCGGTCGCGGCCCAGCAGGATCGTCCAGGCAAAGCGCTCGTCGAGTTCGGGCGTGAGCTCGCCGCGGGCGCGTGCGGCGGCCAGCAGGCGCTGCCAGATGTCCTGCACGTAGGCGGCGATCACCGGGTCGTCGATGTAGTCGGTGTCGCGGTACAGCTCGCGGGCGATCTGGTCACCCAGGTGGCGCTCGGCGCTGGCGGTCATTTCGCCGCCGTCGCCCAGGCCGGGCAGCACGGTTTGAAAGGGCTGCAGCTGCGCCAGGGCCGGCGTGGGAAGCAGCGCCTGCGACGCTACCAAAACAGTAGCGCACAACGACCGCAGGACGTGCGTCAATTGTCTTTTTTGGGAATGTTCGGGAGTCAAGCGCGGCAGTCCTCGTCAGTGGCTCGGGCTCGTATGATGCATCTTCAACTCGATTGTTCAACCATGAGCTCTCTCACCCATTTCGACGCCCAGGGCCAGGCCCACATGGTCGACGTCGCGGCCAAGCCCTCCACCCACCGCGTGGCCGTGGCCACGGGCCGCATCGAGATGCAGCCGGCGACGCTGGCGCTGATCGAGTCGGGCACCGCGAAGAAAGGCGACGTGCTGGGCATCGCACGCATCGCGGGCATCCAGGCGGCGAAGAAGACCAGCGACCTGATTCCGCTGTGCCATCCACTGGCGCTGACGCGGGTGGCGGTGGCGTTCGCGCTGGCCGACGCGGGCAGCGCTCCCCAGGTGGCCTGCACGGCGACAGTCGAGACCGTCGGACCCACGGGGGTCGAAATGGAGGCGCTGACGGCGGTGCAGGTGGCGCTGCTGACCATCTACGACATGTGCAAGGCAGTGGACCGGGGCATGCGGATCACCGATGTGCATGTGCTGGAGAAGCATGGGGGGAAGTCGGGGAGCTGGGTGGTGAAGGAGCGGGTGGGTGGGGAATGACGCCAATCGGCCCCCGTTGATTTGTATGATCCAGAAGTTTTTCTGCCCAGGGTCCGACATGCCGAAGTCTTTCATCTTGGTGAGCCTTGTTGCTCTACTGTCCTCTCCCGCGTTCGCCAACACGCTCAGCGACAAGGTGGATGCCATGTCCGAAAACGGGCGTCGCAACTTCACCGCCGTGCTGGTGCAGCAGAGCGGCGCGCAGTGCCCCGCCGTGCAGCGGGTGTTCTTCCAGGGCCTGCTGGACAAGGCAGCCGTGTGGAACGTGCGGTGCAGCGGCAAGAACGCGGACTTCGGCGTCATCTTCTACGACGACCAGGCCAACACCACCCGCGTGATGCCGTGCGCGCAGCTCAAGGAGCTGGGCGCACCCGGCTGCTTCAAGAAATTCTGACCGGCGCTGCGCGTTCAGCGCGGCGGGGCCGCCGGCTGCAGCGGCGCGGCCGACCCTGAAACCGACATGCCGGTGGCGCTGTACTGCACCGCCACCCGCATGCGCGCCGCTGTCGGCACGCCGGCACGCATGCCGGGTGCGAACCGGGTCCCGACGAAGGCGGAAATGGCGGACGCCTCGAACAGGCCCACGGGCGTGGCCTCGATGATCTTGACGTCTTCCACCGCGCCGCCGGCACCGATCAGAAGGTCCAGCACCACTTCGCCCTGGCGCATGCCCGCACCGGGCGGGTACACCAGCCGTATTTCGGTGAGCGGTCGTGGGGGCGGGTCGAGTTCGGACGCGGGCAGGTAGGCCGAGGTGGGCGCCGCGGAGGCAGCGGCGTTGGCTTCCGATTGCGCGGGCGAAATCGATGGCGACGATGCAGGCGGCGGAGCCGGCACGGCCGCTTGCGGCGTCGGCGCCTCGGCGGGCGGTCGCTTCTCCGGCTGCGGTGTTGACGGGAGCGGCGATACCGGTACGGACAAGGCCGGTGCCTCGCGCGCCGGCACAGGGCTCTGCACGGGCAGTTGCGGACTCGGCACCGAGGGCTGTTCTACAACCAAGGGCGTGGCGTCCGCCATCGGT
The DNA here is from genome assembly GCF_979254005.1 of Variovorax sp. AC103. Taxonomy (NCBI): domain Bacteria; kingdom Pseudomonadati; phylum Pseudomonadota; class Betaproteobacteria; order Burkholderiales; family Comamonadaceae; genus Variovorax; species Variovorax sp. AC103. Next base: position 94,938 of record NZ_CEEDFC010000002.1, read on the forward strand.
GGCGCACTGGCCGCCGCCGCCTGGGCCGCAGGCGGCGCCAGCAGCCGCGCCTCGATCACCCGCACCTTCGACTGTGAGGCGACCGGCGGCCGCGGCCACGCCGCGTACAGCAGCACCGCATGCAAAGCGACCGACCCCAGCACCGCGGCAGACAGGGACCGGCGCGGCGCCGGGGCAAGCCTCAACGCACGAGCTCGCGCCAGCTGATGCGCTTGCCCTGCGGCGGTGGGCTGCCGACCGGAATGTTCACCGACCGGGTGTTGCCCGAGGCGTCGCGCCCCAGCGCCCGGAACGTGCCGTCCGGCAGCCCGATGATGCCCAGGCCCACCACCACCGAGTTGGCGAAGAACTGCACCGACGTCACGCCGTTCGGGCTGGAACTGACAGGCAGGCCAGTGATGAGATCGACGTAGTTCAGCCAGCTGTAGCCACCGCCCGAGCACATCGTGTTGCTCGGCACGTTGGACGCGAACACCAGGGTGCCGAGGACGCTCTGCATGTCCACGTTCACGCGCTCGCCGTTGTCGGGCAGGTCGATATACCAGCCCTTGGTCTGCTGCGTGCAGGCGCCCACGCCGGTGGTCGCGCACGCCACAGTGCGCGTTGCCGAGCTGCCCGAACCGCTCTGCACCAGTGCCAGGCCTTTCAGCTCCGTTCGCAGGTCGGCGTAGACCGAGGGACCCGGATCCGCCGCCGTCAGCGCGTCCTGGAACGCGTAAACAGTCTGCGCGCTAGTGTCAGTCAGGTCGTCCGTCGACAGCAGCCGTCCCGTGGCCACCAACACCATGGTGGTGCCGTTGACCTCGGCCAACTCGGGCCGCGTGGTGATCGGTTGCGGGTTGTCGCTCTTGTCCTTCGCCGTGGCGAGCAGCGTCGCCTCGTACCCCGTCGGCGCAACGACATTGTTGATGTCGAAGCGCCAGACGTTGCCCAGCAGGTCGACGCCATAGGCGCGCTCGGCTGTGTTGTTCAAGGCGTAGTTGTTCACGAAGATGTTGATCTCGCGCAGGCCGCTCGGCGTCGTGCTGTCGCCCGCCGTGGTGGCGATGCGCTGGATGATCGCGCCGGTGCCGGCGTTCAGCACATACAGATAGCCTTTGCCGTTGCCGCTTACAGAGTTGTTGTAGCCGGACGTGACCAGCACCACCCATGTGCCGTCGCGCAGCTTGGTGATGATGGGGCGTCCGTAGCTCAAGCCCACGTTGCAATCCGAGGTCTCACCGATCGGGTTGCCCGCACAAGCGGCGCTCATGTTGAACTCCCACATCGACTTGGGCGCGGCCGGGTCGGTGACGTCCAGCGCGTAGAAGCCGTTGCCGCCATGGCCCAGGCCGCCGACGATCATCGTTTTCCATTGGCCGCCGGTGTACACGTCCCCGGCAATCGGCGAGCCGTCCACGAAGAACTGGTGCTTGTCGGAATAGTTCGTGTCGGCCAGCTTCCACATGTCGGGCATCACCACCTGCGGGACATAAGCCCAGGCTTCCTGGCCGGCCTTGGCGTAGTTGGCGTCGGCCGAAGTCGCCGGTGCATAGAAGGCATGCACCATGCCGTCGTTGGCCCCCACGTACACCATGGGGGTGCGGTCCTTGTTCGTGGTCTTGAAGGTGTCGTAGCCGGCGTCCTGATAGAACTGGCTGGGCGGCTTCACGAAGGCCGGCTGCGAATTGACGATATCGCCCAACACGTGCGCCCGCGCCCGGTAGAGCTTGGGGGTGTTGTAGACATAGCCTTCGCGCTTGCGCTGGCCGCGCAGGTAGTTCAACAGGTTTGCACCGGTGGTGGCGCCGCGTTGATCAATGGTGCCGGAGCTGCCGTCGCTCATGAACGGGTACTGGCTCAGCCCGGTGGCGATGCCCGAGGCGGTGAACGCCGCCTGCATGGCGCTGCTCAGCCCGGTTGCCGCCGCGCCGGTGGGCAGCCCGCTGGTGGTGTCGCAGGCCTTGGTGTTCCAGGTGAAGTCGACCAGCGCACGGGTCGCCGGATCGCGTGCATAGATCTTCCGGTTGTCGCACTCGTCGCCCACCTTGGCGTCCAGCAGTCCGCGGGCCGTCCACCTCACCGTGGTCGACAGGCTGCCGGTGATGGTGTCCAGTTCTTGCGCCTGGACTTCACCGGTCCAGTCCAGCGTGGTGAAGCTGGCGGTATAGGCAATGTTGTCGCCTGCGGTCGGCGTGAGGCTGGAGGTCGATGCGCCCGCGCCGGCACCGGCTTGCGCCTTGATGCCCGAGAGTGCTTCCTTCAGGCCGTCCACTACCGACTGCGGATCGCGCGCGCTGAAGTACTTGCCGCGGCCGTTGACGGCGGCATGCCAGAAGTCGTCAATGGAGCGCGGGTCGTTGTACTGCAGCTGCGACAGATTGGTGCCGTTGGGCCAGATCGGCCAGTTGACCGGCGGCGTGTTGGCGTAGTCGCGGATCTTCGAGAAATCGCCCGTGGTCGCGCTCTTGTAGTTTTCCAGGTAGTTCAGGTTCCCGGAGACGCCCAGGCCGACGACGAAGGTGGTCATGTGCTGCCACGGGGCACGGTCGTCCTCGATGCCTTCGCCCAGGCGAGGAATGTCATCGGACATACCAGGACGCAGGTCGTTGACGTAGTAGTACTGCGCCACGTCGGCCAGTGAATCGATGCTGCCCTGCACGCCGCTGCCTGTGACCGGTCCCTTGGCCGTCGTCGTTCCACCCCATGCGCCGGACACATCGACCACAGGCGGGGAGGCCGGGCTGGCGTAGCAGATGCCGGTCGCGTCGGTCCAGTCGGTCTCGGTGGTGGACTTGTCGCGCACGCTGGAATCGATGGCTGTGTCGCCGCTCACGTCATAGGTCGCGGTGATGGTCTGCGTGCGGCGCTGCACTTTCGTGCCCGGAATGGCCACGCAGGTCGTGGAACGGTAGCCGTTGTCTGCCGTCGGCGTAACGGGCGAGCAGCTGGTCACGCGGTCCGGGCCTTGCGTGTCGGCGGTGCAGCTGGTCGTCAGGAAGCTGGCGTCCGTGCCGGGCGTGCAGGCCGCCACCGGCGTCGGGGTGGTGGTTACCGTTGCGCAGGACACGACCGGCAGCACGCCACGCGGCGAAGGCACGCAGGTGTCCGCAGGCACACCGACCGTGGTGTCGACCGCGGTGCAGGTGGTACGCGTGAAATTGTTGCCGCTGGTCGGTGCTTCGCTGGTGCAGGCGGTGCCCGGCGTCAATTGCTGCGGCTGCGAGGTGTTGACCGTGCAGCTGGTGACCTTGAAATTGGCATCCACGCCGTTCGAGCAGGCCGCCACCAGCGTGGGGCCCGTATTCACCGTGTTGCAGCTGGTGGTGGTGAAGTTGCCGCTGGTGCCGGCGGTGCACGAGCCTTGCGCGACGAAGGTCGGGCCGGTCGTGACCGTGTTGCAGCTCACTTGCGTGAAGCCGTTGCCCGAGGCAGCCGTTTGCGCCACGCAGCTGCCGGCAGACACACCCACCGTCCTGACATTGGGAACGCAGTTCACCGTGGTGAAGCCATTGCCGGGCGCTGCCGTTTGCGCCGTGCACGACCCCGGGACCACATTGGTCACCGGCGTGTTGTTGGTCGAGCAGGTCGTGATGGTGAAGTCGGTAGGGTTCGTGCCGCCCGTGCAGCTCGCCACCGGCGCGGGGGTCGTCGGCCCGTTCATCGTGCAGATCGTTTGCGTCCAGCCGTTCCCCACTGTTGCGGCTGCGTTCGTGCAGCTCCCGAGCGCTACGCCGGTCGGTCCGGTTGTCGCGGGTGCGGGGCAGGTCGTGGTGACCCAGTTGTTGCCGAGGTTGCCGGTCTGGGGCACACACGTCCCGGGTGCGATCGGCTGGGTGTCCGTGTGCGGGTAGCACACGGTCGCCGTGTTGCCGTTGCCCGTGCCGGCGTTCGCCGGCGTACAGGTCTGCACATTCTGCTCGGGCGTGTCCGCCGTGCGGCAGCTCGTGATGACCCAGTTGGTGCCCGCGCCGCCGCCAGGCGTGCACGATGCGACCAGCGTCTCAGGCGTCGTGACGGTACGGCAGCTCACGAAGCTCGGACCGGTGGTGTTGGGTGTGCACGACGACACCGCGGTCTCGGGCAATACCACAGGGGTGCAGGTCGTCTTGACGCCGCCGCCGGTGGTGTTGGGGGTGCATTGCGCCGGCAAGACCTGGGTCAGCGTGGGCGTGGTTTCCTGGCATGCGCGCTCGAGAAAACCGTTCAATGCAGTGGGCGCTTGCGCGACGCAGCTTCCCACGTTGCTCCAGGCGCTGAAGGCTGTACCGCCGCAGGCGGTCTTCACGTGGTTATTGGCATCGGTCGCGTTCGCGGCATTGCAACTGTCGACCGCCTGGTTGGAAACCAGTGTCTCGGTATCGCACACCGTTGCAATGAAGTTGGGCGACGAGCCCGCGTTGGCAGTGCAACTGTTGACCAAGGTCCGCGGGCTGATGGTGGCGGTGTTGCACGCCGTATCCGTATAAGCGTTGCCCGAGCCGGCGCCTGCCGGCGTGCAAGACGTCTTCTGGGTGAAGGTGGGGGTGACCTTGGTCGTGCACGATGTCGTCACCCAGTTGTTGGCAGCATTGGCCGATGACTGGTTGCACGACTGCACGCCCGTCGGCCCGCTGTTGTTGTTGCCGCAGGTGGTAACCACTTTCGTGGACGCATTCGTTCCTGCACTGCAGGACTGCACAGGCGTGCTGGAGCTCGTCGTGGTGCAGGTCGTGGTCGTGAAACTGGCGTCCGTGCCCTGCACGCAAGCCGATGCGGGCGCGATCGGGGTGGCAGGGGTGGAGTTCGCCGAGCAAGTGACCTGGGCCCAGCCGTTGCCGGCGCTGGGGCTGGCCGGCGTGCAGCTGGCCGCGGCGGTCGGACCGACTACCCGCGGAGCGCAGGTGGTGCTCACGAAATTGTTGCCCTGACCCGCCGACTGTTGCGTGCACGTCTGGACCGCTGTCGGTCCCGTCGTCGTTGGCGTGTCGCAAGTGCGATTGACGTAGTTGTTTCCCGAATTGGCAGACTGCGCCGTGCATGAAGCGACCGCCGTCGGGCCCGTCGTAAGGGTGAGGCAGGAAATGTTGCCGCCGTTGGTGCACGAGGCCACAGGCGTCGTCGTTTCGGTGGAACCGTTGTACGCGAGGACCTGCGTCGTACGCTGGAATTCCTGGCGAGTCGACTGCATCTGGTAGGTCTGGGTGACCAGCGGCTGGTTTGTGGAACGCTTGGTCAGCGTGTCGATCTGCAGTGCCTGGGCCGTGGTCCGTTGCAGCTGCGTCGTGGTCTTGGTCGTCTGCTCCTGCGTCTGGAATTGACGCGTCTGCGTCATCGTCTGCGTCCGGGTCCGCGTCTGGATCTGGGACACCGCCTTTTGGGTGTAGGAGGTGGTCTGCAGCTGCTGCGTGGTCGTCGCAAACACCTGGCGCGTGCCCCGGCCTGTCCAGGTGCGGGTCACCAGTTCCTGTCGCGTTGCGCGGGTCTGCTGCTGCGTGCTGGCCAGGTTCTGCAGGCTCTGGCGTGTTTCGGTGCTGGTGGTCTGCCGGTCTTGCGTGGTCGAGCGGCTGGTCTGCACAGTAGAGGCAAGGACTTGTTCCGTGGTCTTCGTCAGCGACTGGACGCGCTGCGTCGGCTGCGAAGTCGAACGCGACACCACCGAGCTCGTGCGGAAGAACTCGCCGCTGATGCAAGGCTGGTAACGGTTCATCGTCGACGTGGTCGTGTCGGTGCGGCTGCCGGACGTGGTGCCGTCCCAGATGGGGCGGTGGCTGTACAGCAGCGGGTCGAAGCGGTCCAGGATGGTCTTGGGCGTGAGGTTGCCGTCCTGGTTGCCCACGCGCGTCGTGCCGTCGATGCCGACCGGGCCGCGCGTTTCCTGCGCGGTGTTCCAGTAGCCGTCCGTGGTCATGATGGTGAAGTTCTGCTGGCAGCTGTACCGCACCGGGTCGGGCGTCATCTCGGCATTGATGCCGTCCGTGCGGCCGGCGTAGTGCCGACCCACCCGGGCCAGGCCTTCGCGGGCCGGCGACGAACCGTCGGGCGTCTGCCCGTACAGCTTGGCGTACCACGCGGACTTGTGCGTGTCATTGAAGTCGTCGATGGCCAGGTACTTGGTCGGGCTCACGCCGCTGTCGGCGTTGGCCGAGTCGCGCAGCGGGTTCATGCTCACCAGGCCGACGCGAAAGCCGTCGTTGATGGGGTTGAACGCAAGGCTGATGCTGCTCTTCACCATCGCCATGCGGGTGCGATAGAAGGTATACCAGACCGCGAAATTGCGCCTTTCGTCGGCGCCTGCCGCACCCGTGCCCGAGCTGGCGGTGACCAGCTTGCGGCGCCACAGGCCGCCCGTGGTGTTGGCCGTGACATTCGACTGCGTCAGGTTGACGCCGGCGAAGCGCACGCTTTCCATGTCGGTGCAGGGCGCCGCGTCGTAGCGCAGTGACTGGGTGCCTTCGTACGTGTAGTAGTACGCGGCCTGCGCCGGGTCTTCGGCGTCGTTCGCAACCTGAAGCTGGCGCGTGTTGCGGTCGTAGGCCCTGAAGCTGGTCGCCAGGTTGGTGCTGGTGGTGGCGGCCGAATAGAAGTCGTAGCGCGCGGCCCCGAAATCGACGTTGGTCGGCGGGTTCACCAAGTAGTAGCCGTCAGCGCCGCGCGGCACCTCGTAGACCTTGGCCGGGTCGTAGTACAGCGCATTGCACTGCGCGCTGCGATAGCCGATGGGCATTTCGTAGCTTGGGTTGCCGCCGGGAAACTCCAGCTCGTCAGGCATGTGCGTGAACGCCATGGACCGCGAGGTGTCCATCAGCAGCATGACATTGGGCTTGGGCACGGCCTGACCCGTTCCGGCAACAGGCACGGTGGACAGTTGCGTCTGCGCTGCCTGCACGTCGGTCGTCGACGCCCCGTTCCCCCACAGGAGCACGCCGGCAATGGCCGACGCGACAACCGCAAAACCCTTGGAGCGATTCATTTCCCCGGCCCTCATAGCATGATTATTTGTGTGTAGCTGACAGCGCCTCGCACTCCGTCCACGCGCGCCGTGATGCGGTAGTAGGGCGACTTGGGTCGCGAGAATCCCCCCCCGACACCGCCACCGGTGCCCAACCCTGCCGTGGATTGCGGGATGACGCACTTCTGGCTCGCATCAGTCGGCGGCCCCGGCGTGGCGCAAAGCCGGTGGATCACGTAGCGCACGCGATTGCCCGTGCCGTCGTTTGCCGTCACTTCCTTGGCGGTCGACCAGTCGAACGTCATCGGGTCGAAGGTTTCGTTCCAGGTCGCGAAATACGCCGCGGCGGGAACGTCGGCATTGAGCACGTTGGGGTTCGTGCGCTGGTCGTAGACCCACTTGAACCCCGACTCGGTGCCCAGGTCGGCTATCGAGGTGGCGTTCTGCTTGAAGCCCACGTTGCCGGCCACCTCCACGCCAGTGCCGGTGCTGCGGAACATCAGCAGGCCGGTGACCGTCATGACGACCAGCACGACCAGCGCAATGATCAGCACGATGCCGTGCTGCGCCTTCGCGCGCGGTCGCCCCTGTGCACAGGTTCTTCTCATGGCGCAGTTCCCCAGATCATGTTGCGCAACGGCACGACCGTGTCGTACACCCGGTACCGGTAATTGCGCCAGTTGTTGGCTGCGGTATCGCCGTCGATGCCAGAGGCACCCGAATCGGCGGTGTTGTCGACGTTCCTCATGGCGAAAGAGATCGAGCCATTGGCCCACTTCGGCGCCGACGCGGTCACCGGCACGGACGGACTCGTCTCCGTGTTCGGCCGCTCGAAAAGCCGGCTGCGAATCAGCAGGCCGAAGCGCACGGCGAGCAGGCGGCTGTAGTCGGCGGAACCGGGCAACGCGTCATACCACTCGTTGGCAGCGATGATGCCGTCGCCGGAGGCGTCGTAACCGTACTGCGCCTTGAGCGTGACGACGTCCGTGACCACGTCGGATACATCCGTAGGGTTCTCGGTCAGGCTGTTGTAGCGCTGAAGCGACTGGCGTGTCGGGCTGACCTTCCAGACCGTGAGGGCCGGTGCCAGCCCCAGGTTGAACGCGTAACCCGTGCCGATGTTGGTTTCGGTGCCGGTCGCGCTGTTCATCACAGCCGTCTTGTTCACCCCCTGGTTCGTGGTGTACGTATAGGCCGCCTTGTGCTCGACGGCGTTCAGGTCGCTCAGCGACATTCCGGTGAGCTCGACCAGATAGCATTTCAATGCGCCCGAGCTGGTGCTGGTCAGGATTGTCTTGTCGCCGGCAAGAAATCCCTCGCGCGACTTCAGCGTATTGCTCTCGGCGGTCGACGACATGATCGGCTGGCGAGAGACGAAAAACGCCGAGTTTCCGTAGAGCACGTGGATCTCGTCAGGCTTGTCGTCCTCCTTGATGATCTGCACCGGAACAAGGTCGAAGCTGATGTCCTGGGTCGCGAGGCTCGTGTTGATCGCGTTCACCCTGCACCCCATCACGCCGCTGTTGGCCTCGTCTGGATCGCCACCGGCCAGGCCGATGCCGAAGCCTGCCTGCCGAAGGTCACGGTCTAGCGCGAAGGCGCCCAGGGTGCCGCTGATCTGCGCGTCGTTGCCTGCGCCGACCGAGCGCTTGCGCGCGTCCCACAAGGTCTGCAGCTGCACGATGATGAGCACGCAGACCAGCCCGACAACAAGGCCGACCATCAGTTCGATCAATGACACGCCGCTTTGCCGGCGCGCGGAGCCGCCCAAGAAATGCGAACGAGGATGCATGTCGTCTTTGCGCACGGTACTTTTCTCAGTTGATCAGGGTGGCAAAAACATGGCGGCGCTTGACCGGATTCGACGGCACTTTCCAGCACACCGTGATGGTCAGCTTGTTGTGGCCGTCGGCGGTCGTATCCACGCGGATCTGCTGCATGAACGAGTCGGAGCCTGGCAAGCCGCCGTGGGCCGCATCCTGCACGGCCGCAGCCCACGAAGTCACCACGGCGCTGGTCGCAGCACCGCCGGAGAAGTTGCAGTCATCACCGGTGGCCTGGTGCTGGAAGGTGGCAAGCGCGGTCTGCACCGACGTGGCGCGCGCCGCGCTGTCCACGCCGGCCCGGCTCACGCTGATCCACGCCTCCTGGCCGATCTGGCTCGCCCATTGCGCGGCCAAGGTGCGGTACTCGGCATCGGACTGCGTGGCAACGGCCTGCGCGCTGAGGCCCACCATGCCGACGATGCCCAGCATGAACAGCAGGATGGCGACCACGGCCTCGATGAGGAACATGCCGCGTTGGCGCAACGGGCCGCGCCTCATGCGCGGACGCATTGGTATCCGGTTCGAACGCAGCTTCAGCATTTGCGTGTTTCCCCCGCGCCTGTGGCAGCCGGATCGCACATGCGTACCTGGCCGCCGGCGCTTGCCATCACCCGCAGGCAACGTGCAGGGCCGCCGGCGTCCGCGCAAGTGGCGCCCTGCTGTCCGAAGTTCACGACGGCACCCGCGCCGACCAAGGCGCCCGCCGCATTGAAGCGGATGCTGGAAGCGCCGGTCGTACTGATGACGACCGACGTTCCCTGCCCGGAGCGCCCTCCGCCCTCTGCGCCAGCCTTGCCCTCGATAAAGACATGCGGATCGTCAGCGGTCTCGGGTGTCTGGCGTACCAGCCAGTTGGGGCCGCTGGTGGTCAGCGCCGAGGTTTCCACATTGGCGGGCACCGGAGAAGCGGTGGTCAGGACCAGTTCCACCGGAACGTTTCGGCGAATCGCCTCGGCGCGCGCTTGCTGCAACGAGGCAGAAAAGGCCTCCGCGGTCGCGAGGGTCTTCATGTTCTCGGCGTACTGGCGCATCGAAGGCACCGCCATCGCCGCCATCACCGCGAAGATGACCAGCGTGACCATCAGCTCGATGAGCGAGAAGCCGCTCTCACGAGCGGAGTTCAGCATGTGCCGCCCTTGCTCGTGATCCAGCAAAGATCCGTGGGAGCCCCAGTCCAACCGGCGTCGAGGGTCGCAGTGCCTTTGGCTCCAGTTTCTTTCAGGGTATACACAAAGCCTGCTGTGCTCGTGCCGGTTTTACCAGTTGCAGTGATCGTGTATGTGGTGGCGGTCGGAGTGCCACAGTCAAAGTCGAACCCTTTCGTACTGGCTGGCTTCGTTGCAACAGTGCCTGAATCGCAAGCCCCTGCAAAAGTACGGTTGTCTTGAAAGAACTGCTCCATCCGCGGGCGCATGCCAGCCAGCAGCCCAAGCGCCTCGGAGACCCGCGCACGACGCACATAGTCCGAATACTGCGGAAGCGCAATCGCAGCCAGGATGCCGATGATCGCGACAACGATCATGACTTCGACAAGCGTGAAGCCGGCGCGGCGATGGCGGTTTTTGTAGATGGTCATGAACAAGGCCCAAAGCACCCACAGGGGGCGACAGACACAAATGTGTATCTTTGTGGCCTAGCTTACGCTTCTTTACCTTCTGTAAAGAAGCCGCTTATCTGGAGATAAACGCCGCTCGTCATACCCAAGGCGACGCTGGACAGTGCTCAAAGGGCGGAAGAATCGACCGGTTTGCCTTGGAGCCAATGTTCGTACTGACGTGGAAACGCAACGCTGAAACGTTGCGCTTCCGCCCGCGCCTCGTCGTGCATGCCCATCAGTTCGGCGCTTTCTATCAGCTTCACGATCACACGAGGTTCGGGCGAAAAGTGCACAAGTCGTCGAGCCAGCGCATGGATTTCCGTCGCGTTGGAGGCGGTCACCGTGGTCAGGGTGAGCCTGGCAAAGTCGACCTGATTCGCAAACAGCCACGAGCCTTGCGCTGCTTCGAGGGGATGCTCCTCGTACTGAGGCAACCGCTCGTCCCGAGGCAGATAGATCTGGCTGATGCGGATGTAGTCCCAGCTTGCATAGCCGACGGTGGCGATCAACACCGCCGCAGCTACCGACGAAAAGGCCTGAAGCCTGGGCCGGGGTCGATCTCGATCTGCTACCGCTCGCTTGGCGGGCCAGAGTACGCCGAGGCAAAGACCGAACACCATCTGGAACGGCCCGTACCACAACGGATATTCGAGCAGGCTGTGCAGGACGATCACGCCCAGCAGCCCCCAGGCCATGACGCGGAACGGATCGCGCTCGCGCCACGGCTGCGCGGTGATGACGAACCAGATGAAGCCACCACACACGAGCACCGCCGCCGGAATGCCGAGCTCGACCGCAAGGTGCAGGGGCAGGTTGTGGGCGTTGTCGAGGATCTCGACGAAGCGCGCTCCCGGGTACAGCGTGCTGTGCATGTAGTGCGCGAAGCTCAGTTCGCCCCAGCCCCATCCCCGCCACGGACGCTCCGCGATGAGCGTCAGCACGTTGTGCCAGAGAATCAGCCGGCTGTGGCTGACCGGTGCCCCTTCGCTCAGGCGCTGCGCCATGCTCTCGGTTCCACTGCCGACGAGTTGCGGCAGGACCCAAGCGGCTGCGAAATACAGGGGAATCAGGGACAGGAGAGCCAGCGGGGCGGGCAAGCAGGGCAACGCCTCCGGCCGGGCCTCCCCCCGGGCCTCCCCCCTGCGGCGCGGGTCACGTCTCTCACGACGCGCCATCCAGGCTGCGGTGCCAACGATCAGCAGAAACTCCAGCAGGCCCGTTCGCGACGTGGACGCTGCGGCGGCCAGCACCAGCAAGACGACCGCTACAAGCCACGCGAGGCGCTTGAAGGAGGCCCCATTTTTTCGCGTCGCGTGAAGCCAGAGCGCCGCAATCAAGGCCATGCTGATCAGGCTGGCGAACTGGTTGCGTTGGCGCAGGTTGCCGAAAGCCTGTCCGACTGCCGGCGAGGTCGTCCAGGGCTCAAGATGTTCTGCCAACCCGTAGTATTGGAGCAGGCCGAGCACAGTGCTGATGAGTCCGGCGCCTAGTAAGCCATGTGCGATGACCGCGTGCCATCGAGCACCACGATGGACAAAGCTCGCGCCAACGTAGACAGTCATGACGGTGACCATGACGACGATTGCTGCGGGGATGCGAGCGCTGAGGCCGAGCCGGGAGTCGGGAGAAGCGGCGACAAGGAGCGCAATTACGGTAAGCCAAGCTACGGCCCAAGGGCTCACGAGACCGAACCTTGCCTTCGCCAAGACCAGCAAAGGCGCTACGCAGAGCCACGACGCCAACTGCTGCCAAACGTTGACCGAAGGGCCTGCAGCTACAGGAAAGATGAAAGGTAACGCGATCAGCGCGCTACATAAAGCTGGTGCGCCAACTGGATCGGGCAAATTCTCTGTGACGAAGCAAGATGACGGCGCCAACTTCATTGGACTGATTCTGCCCTCGATGCTATTGGTGTTTAACGCGATGTGCGTCGAGCGTCGACGTAGTTGCGATATCGGGCAGAGAGGTAGCCACACCAAACCCCAGAAAACGCGATGGGCGAAAAATACGTCGCCATATTCGCGTTTTGGTTTACCAAAGATACGTGGCTCTTCAACTCGATTAGCCAACTTTTGTCAATAAACGCTGGAATAGATTTAGTCTAACCTTTTCAGATTCACAACTTATTGAATACTTTTTTTGCCATGGCATCAATGATTAGGAACACTGAAACAAAAAGCCGCCCGAAGGCGGCTGATCGCAGAACCGATGTGAAATTTACGACGAGGCTGCAGCTACGCCCGGGCATTCCTTCGGAGCCAGCTTCGCTGCCACAGTCGATGCGCAAGTCCAAGCGCCGGTGGTCCCAGAAGCGCCTTGCGTGTCGGCTGCACGAGTCCAAGTAATTGAAAGGCCGTTGACTTGAGCATTGCCCTTCAACGTGCAAGCGATAGTGCCACCCGAGTTTGCGGGAGATGTCGTGCCTTGAAAGCCGGTGATCGCGATAGCCGAGCAGCGCGCTGTCGATGCTTGAATACCCAAATCCGTCACTGCGGTGGGAGGCGTGCCGGAAGCGATGCGATCTTCCACATTCACTTTGGCGGGAGTAATTTCTGCGAGGCCACCAGCGACTTGGGACTTCGCAACATAGTCCTGATACGCCGGCAGAGCCACAGCAGCCAAGATGCCGATGATCGCCACAACGATCATCAATTCGATAAGGGTAAAGCCGGCCTGTGCGCGGCGGGCGAGAGTGCGATGGTTCATGAACTAACTCCAGGTTGGTTGGTTGAGCCCGGGAACCTGCCCGGAGCGCAGTACCTTCCGCAGCATCTGTGCCAAGCGGCTTTCAATCGTTTACAGATTGAAAGTAGTGCATTTGTTCACACTTCAGTTACAGAGAGTGACACTTCTTGGCCGTGCTCGCAACAACAGGTGACAAATTTGTCACTCTCAACGACCCGCGAACTCAAAACGTCAGCACCCCATCCGCCTTCAGCCAGCGAATGTCCCGCTGCGCCAGCCCCGCCACCTGCCGGGCCGCCAGCCCTTCGATCTGGCTCATGATTTCCTCGGTCTCCGCGGGCTTGGTGTGCGTGATGTAGATCGGGTACTGCTTGCCCGGATCGATCTGCGCCAGCTCATCGGCCAGCACCGACGGCGACAGGTGCAGGCTGCGCTCGGCCAGCGCCTGCTCGCGGCTGCTGAAGGCCGTCTCTATCACCAGCATCGCCACGTCCAGCGCGTTCACGCGCTTCCAGAAGGGCGCGTTGCGCTCGGTGTCGCCGGTGAAAACCCAGTGAGCGCCTCCTTCGGCGCGCCGTACGGCGAATCCGCAGGCCGGCACGGTGTGCACGGCTGGCAGCACCTCGATGCGCTTGGGCACGCGGCTGCCCAGGTGCAGCGACTGCCCCACCGCGATGTCGTGAAAGCTCACGAAGGGCGCGTCCTGGCTCGGAATGCTCTCGAAGTCCGGCCAGATGACGTTGTTGAACACATGCGTGCGCAGTGCCTCGATGGTGGCCCTCAGCGCATGCACCCGCAGCGGCTGCGCGCGGCGGCTGCCGACGGCGTCGAGCATCAGGGGCAGCGCGGCAATGTGGTCGAGGTGGCTGTGGGTGAGCACCACGTCGTCGATGGCGGCCATTTCATCGAGCGTGAGGTCTCCGACCCCCGTGCCCGCATCGACGAGCAGGTCGGTGTCGACCAGAAACGAGGTGGTGCGGCAGCCTTTGGCGATGGCGCCCGAGCAACCCAGCACACGAACCTGCATTGTGAGAGACCCCTTGTGTGTGTCTGCCGTCATTTGGTTTCGAACCGGGTTGCGCCGTCCCAGTTCGGGTCTTGCGGACGCAACGCCATCGAGGCTAAACGCTGGGCGTAGAGCTGGTAAAGGACTTTTTTGGCATCCTCGGCGAGCAAGGGGGCGAGCAGGCTTCGGCCCAGGGCCCAGTCCTGGCGCCGGTAGGCGGCGAGCACGTCGCTCCAGCGCTCGAGCATGCGGCGGGCGTGCTCTACGGACTCGGGGGTGCGTGCGACCAGCGGCGTGAACACGGCCACCGCCTGGGCCTTGCCCTTGACGCGCACGCTGTCGAGCTCCTGCCAGAGATGGCCCGGCGCCATGGCCCGGGTCGCGCTGCTGGCGACAATTTCGACGCCGTAGTGCCCGCTCAGGCCCTCGAGCCGGGACGCAAGGTTGACCGCGTCGCCCACCACGGTGTAGCTGCGGCGCTCGGTGGAGCCCATGTCGCCCACGCTCATCACGCCGCTGTTGATGCCGATGCCCACGCTGATCTCCGGCCGGCCGCTGTCGCGGTGGATGCGGTTGATGTCGCGCACGGCGTCGCCCATGTCCAGGGCGGCCTGCACGGCGAGCGTGGCGTGGTCGGGCGTGTCGATGGGCGCGCCCCAGAAGGCCATGACGCAGTCGCCCATGTACTTGTCGACGGTGCCGCGGTGCGCGCTGATGACGTCGGTGAGCCGGCTGAACACAGTGTTGAGAAAGGCCTGCAGCTCGGCCGGCGCCATCTGCTCCGACAGGCGGGTGAAGTCGCGCATGTCGCAGAACAGCACGGTCATGGGCTTGCTCTCGGCGCGCATGCTGTAGCGGTCGGGGTGCGCCATCATTTCGTTGACCAGTTGCGGCGGCACATAGGTGCCGAAGAGCCGCGCCAGCCCCCGCCGGGCGCGCGATTCGACGAAGTAGCCCCAGCTCATGTTGAGCACGAACGCCAGCGCCGTCATGGCCAGCGCCGACGCCAGCGGCAGGACGAGCCCGTGGCCCACGTAAAGCCAGAGGTTGAGGCCGACCAGCGCGGCGACGGTGCCGGCGGCCAGCAGCACGGCGCGCGACGCCGACAGCAGCGACAGCCCGAAGGCCAGCACGAGCCCGGCCGCCAGGACCAACAGCACCTCGTAGCCCGGCGCGTAGTCCGGCACGCTCAGCAGGCGGTGATCGAGCAGGCCGGAGACGACGTTGGCATGCACCTCGACGCCCGGAAACGCTGCGTCCACGGGGGTGGCGCGCAGGTCCTGAAGGCCCGGCGCGGTGGCGCCGAGCAGCACGATCTTGTCTTTCAGCTCGCCCGGTGCGAGCTTGCCTTCCAGCACCTCGGCGGCGGGTACGTAGCGAAACGATCCGCCGTTCGCGCCGCCGGGTCCGCGAAACGGCACTTGCATGCTGGCGCCCTGGTCGACCGGAATGCGCAACGGGCCCAGCCGCAGCGACGCGAGCCGGGGCAACCCCGCGCCGGCGCCCGACGCGAAGGCCGGCAGCACCGCCGGCGAGCCGTTGGCAAGCCGGTAGACCGCGAGCCCCAGCGATTCGTAGTACCCAGGCTGCGCCTGGTCGCCTTCGTAGCGGGCGAGCAGCGGCACGCTGCGGATCGCGCCGTCGCCGTTGGCGCCGACCAGCATGTTGAGAAAGCCGGCGGCCGGCGCGGCCTGGGCCAGCGCAGGCAGGCTGGCGCCGAACCCGTTCCAGGTCGTGCCGTAGGTGCCGCCCGCGGGAAAGGCGCCGGCCGGCAGCAGCGGCGTGGCGGGCAACTGGCCCTCGGCGCGGGGCGGCTGCGTGCGGTTGAAGTAGTAGCCGAGCGCCACCCGCTGGCCTTTCAGGGCTCCGGCAAAGGTGGCATCGTGGTCCAGCGAGGGCGCCAGCCGCTCGACCTCCGACGCCAGGCCGGGCATGCCCTGCAACGGCCCGTTCGCCATTTCGCGCAGCCGTTCGAGGCCGGAGCTGCGGTCGGGTTCGAGAAACATCACGTCGAAGCCGAGCACGGCGGCCTGCTGGCGGGTCAGCAGCTCGGTGGTGAGGCGGGCCATCTTGTCGCGCGGCCAGGGCCACTGACCCTGGCGCGCCAGGCTGGCGTCGTCGACGTCGACGATCACCACGCGCGGATCGGCCGTGCGCGGCATGGTGGCGCGCAGGCGGATGTCGTAGATCAGCAGGTCAAGGCGTTCGAGTGCGCTCAGCGGCCAGGCGCCGGTGGCATGCGCCAACGCCAGCAACAGCGGCAACAGCGTGATGGCGATGCGCGGCCAGTGGCGCCGCAGCTCGCTCCACTTGCTCACGACAGCCCGTCCTTGCGGGCGTTGCCGCGGCAGGCCACGGGGGGAAATTCAGATGCGAACGAACTGCATGCGCGTGGCGCCGCCGAGCTCGAGCACGTCGCGCTCCTGCAAGGCGACCGCCTCGGTGCCCAGCTGCAGGCCGTTGAGCGTGACGTTGCCCTCGACGCCAGCGGCCACGTAGCCCTGCCGGCGGCGCGTGACGACGGCCACGGCGACGCCGGGCTTGCCGATGGTGGTGACGACCTTCTGCAGCGCAACGTCCTGGCCTTCGTTGGCGCCAGCCAGCACCCGCAGCACCGGAATGCCCAGCTCGACCAGCGCGCCGGACTCGGTGGGCGCCGACGACAGCGGCACGGCACCCGAATGCCCCGAGTGCTCGGGCAAGGTGGTGCGCACGGAACCGGGACCGATGGCCAGGTTGCTTCGCGCCCGGAAGTGGATGCGGCAGCCACCGACCTCGATGACGTCGTTGTCCTTGAGCGCCTGCTTCTGGATGGCGAGCGCATTGACGTACGTACCGTTGGTACTGTTGAGATCTTCAATTTCGACTTGACCATCGCCATCGCTCATGTGCAGCACGGCGTGCTCGCCGCTGACCGCCAGATTGTCGATCACGATGTCGTTGTAGGCACGTCGTCCCAACGTCGTGCGTTCCTTGGCGAGTGCCACTTGTCCGATGACAACGCCATCGACAGAGATGATCATCTTCGGCATTGCCGACTCCCCGATTGCAAAGCTTGAGTGAGGGCAAGCGGGACGGTGGGGTGCCGTCCAGGCCTGCTACTTGGCCGCGCGAGACGTTTCCAGGACGCTCGCCCGTGCCAGAACAACCGAAATATTGTCCCGTCCGCCATTGTCGTTTGCAATTGCAACTAAAAGTGAAGCTTTTTTCTGAAGCGCGATATCGTGCGCAAGAAGCGTGAAAAGCTGCTCATCGGAAATCATCTCGCTCAGTCCGTCGGAGCAGAGCATATAGAGATCGCCCGGTCTTGCGCTGTGTTCGTGCATTTCCAGCATGACCTGCGGCTCCACGCCCACCGCGCGGGTCACGAGGTTGCGGGTCGGCGAATTGAGCGCTTCCTCGGCGGTGATGGCGCCGGCGTCGAGTTGCTGCTGGCGCAGCGAATGGTCGCGCGTGAGCAGTTCGAGCTTGTCGTTGCGCACGCGGTAGCAGCGCGAATCGCCGATGTGGCCGACCACCACGCGCTGCGGCCGGAAGGCCGCCAGCACCAGCGTGGTCCCCATGCCCTGCAGCTCGGGGTTGGTGGTGCCGGCGTGCAGGATGGAGCCATTGGCCTCGTCCGTGGCGGCCTGCAGCGCCCGGCGGACCACCCGGGCCGGCGCCTGCATGCCGGCCTGGGCGAACCAGCGGCCGAAGCTGGCATGCATCAGCGACACGGCCATGGCACTCGCCACTTCGCCGCCCTTGTAGCCGCCCATGCCGTCGGCCAGCAAGGCCAGCCCGAGCGCGGAATCGACGTGGACGGCGTCTTCGTTGTGGGCGCGCAACCGCCCGACATCGGTCAGGGAGGCGAACTCCCAGGTCAGCGCGGGGCGGGTCGAGAACAGGGAAACGCCGACACTCGCCATGGTTTGCCAGTGCCGACTTCTCAGAAACTCAGTGTGCCGCGGCGTGCGCGCGCCGTTGCAACAGGCGGCCGACGGCCACGACGAACAGGGCACCGGCAGCAGCTGCCGCATAGTGCAACCAGGGATTGGCCGCGAGCGTGTCGCGCAGCGCCACGTCGCTCACGATGGTTTCGCCACCGACCCAACCGATCAGCGCGGCACCGAGCATGACGATGATCGGGAAGCGTTCCATGAGCTTGATCATGAGGGTGCTGCCGAAAATGACCAAGGGAATACTGATCGCCAGGCCCAGCACCAGCAGCACCATGCTGCCCTGCGCGGCGGCCGCCACGGCAATGACGTTGTCCAGGCTCATCACCAGGTCGGCCAGCAGGATGGTGCGCACGGCGACCATCATGCTGCCGTATTCCTTGGACTCGCCCTCGCCCTCGTCGTCGCCGCTGAGCAGCTGCGTGCCGATCCACAGCAGCAGCAGGCCGCCGACGATCTGCAGGAAGGGCAGCGCGAGCAGCTTGGCCGCCACCACCGTGAGCACGATGCGCAGCACCACGGCCGCGCCCGAGCCGAACATCACGGCCTTTTTCTGCTGTGCGGGCGGCAACGAGCGCGCCGCCATGGCGATCACCACGGCGTTGTCGCCCGACAGGATGATGTTGATCCAGACGATCTTGAGCAGACCTATCCAGAAATCTGTGCTTTGAAGGAGTTCCATGTCTCTGATCCCACTGTGTTTTATTTGAAAAAAGCGCCCGCAATCCAGTGCGGGCGCTTTTTTTGTTTCTGCGTGGTCCTCGCATGACCCGGCTCTGCGGCCGGTGTCGTGGAGCGTCTCTTACAGACGTGCCTTGAGCAGCTTGGCCAGCTCGGAGAAGTTGCGCGTCACGGTGAAGCCGCACTCTTCCATGATGGCGAGCTTGGCATCGGCCGTGTCGGCGCCGCCCGAGATCAGCGCGCCGGCGTGGCCCATGCGCTTGCCGGGAGGGGCGGTGACACCAGCGATGAAGCCGACGACCGGCTTCTTCATGTTGTCCTTGCACCAGCGGGCGGCGTCGGCCTCGTCGGGTCCGCCGATTTCGCCGATCATGATGACGGCGTCGGTGTCCGGATCGTCATTGAAGGCCTTCATCACGTCGATGTGCTTCAGGCCGTTGATCGGGTCGCCGCCGATGCCGACTGCCGACGATTGGCCCAGGCCGATTTCCGTCAGTTGAGCCACGGCTTCGTACGTCAGCGTGCCCGAGCGCGAGACCACGCCGATGCGGCCCTTGCGGTGGATGTGGCCGGGCATGATGCCGATCTTGATTTCGTCGGGCGTGATCAGGCCGGGGCAGTTCGGGCCCAGCAGCAAGGTCTTCTTGCCGCCGGCCGCTTCCTTGGCCTTCATCTTGTTGCGCACTTCGAGCATGTCGCGAACAGGAATGCCTTCGGTGATGCAGATCGCCAGGTCCAGGTCGGCCTCGACGGCTTCCCAGATGGCGGCCGCTGCGCCTGCCGGCGGCACGTAGATCACCGACACGGTGGCGCCGGTCTGCGAAGCGGCTTCCTTCACCGAACCGAAGATCGGGATGTTGAAGATCGACTCGCCGGCCTTCTTCGGGTTCACGCCCGCCACGAAGGCGTTCTTGCCGTTCGCGTATTCCTGGCACTTTTCCGTGTGGAACTGACCGGTCTTGCCGGTGATGCCTTGGGTGATGACTTTGGTGTCTTTGTTGATGTAGATCGACATGACTTGTTCCTTAGGCCTTCTTGACTGCTGCCACGACCTTCTGGGCCGCGTCCGCCATGGTGTCGGCGCTGATGATCGGCAGGCCCGAATCGGCAAGCAGCTTCTTGCCTTCGACTTCGTTGGTGCCCTTCATGCGCACGACCAGCGGCACTTGCAGGTTCACGGCCTTGCAGGCCGCGATCACGCCGGTGGCGATGGTGTCGCACTTCATGATGCCGCCGAAGATGTTCACGAGGATGGCTTCCACGTTCTTGTTCTTCAGCATGATCTTGAAGGCTTCGGTGACCTTCTCGGGAGTGGCGCCGCCGCCCACGTCCAGGAAGTTGGCCGGCTCGCCGCCGAACAGCTTGATGGTGTCCATGGTGGCCATGGCCAGGCCGGCACCGTTCACCAGGCAGCCGATGTTGCCGTCCAGCGAGATGTAGGCGAGGTCGAACTTGGAGGCTTCGACTTCGGCCGCGTCTTCTTCGTCGAGGTCGCGCAGGGCCACGATTTCGGGGTGGCGGAACAGCGCGTTGCTGTCGAAGTTGAACTTGGCGTCCAGCGCCATGACGTTGCCCTTGCTGTCACGGTTGAGCGGGTTGATCTCGACCAGCGAGGCGTCCGTCTCCATGTAGCAGGTGTAGAGCTTCTTCAGGATGTCGACCGTTTGGGCGGTCGAGTCGGCCGGCATGCCGATGCCGTCGGCGATCTGCTTGGCCTGTTCGTCGGTCAGGCCCTTTTCGGGGTCTGCGAACACCGTGATGATCTTCTCGGGCGAGGAGTGGGCCACTTCCTCGATGTCCATGCCGCCTTCGCTCGAAGCGATGAAGGCCACCTTCTGGGTGGCGCGGTCGGTCACGGCGGAAATGTAGTATTCCTTGTTGATGTCGGCGCCGTCCTCGATGTACAGGCGGCGGACCTTCTGGCCTTCGGGGCCGGTCTGGTGCGTCTTGAGCTGCATGCCGAGGATTTCACCGGCGAGCTTCTTGACGTCTTCGATGGTCTTGGCGACCTTGACGCCGCCGCCCTTGCCGCGGCCACCCGCGTGAATCTGGGCCTTGATGACCCAGACCGGGCCTCCAAGTTTCTGGGCGGCTTCGACCGCCTCCTGGACCGTGTAGGCCGGAATGCCGCGCGGCACTGGCACGCCGAACTTGGCAAGGATTTCCTTGCCTTGGTACTCGTGAATCTTCATGAGGGATGTCTCTCGGAAGGAGGAGGTTGAGAACGGGAATCTGCGGGTGAGAGTGTTTCTGCTCTGTTGCTCGCGGGCGACGGCAGCCTGACGGCTGGGGGCGGCGAACAACCGCGGACTGTATCATGGTGCGCCGCACCAATACTGTACGTGGGGTTGCGGTCAATACGTACTTTCTTCTAGACCCCCTCCCCCGGAACACAGAGCACTCCACCATGGCCAAGGTTTTCATCGACGGCGAAGCCGGTACCACCGGCCTGCAGATTCGCGAGCGGCTCCAGACGATGCCCCAGATCGAACTCGTGAGCATCGCGCCCGAGCTGCGAAAGGACGTCAACGCCAAGCGCGACCTGATGGCCGGCGTCGACCTGGTGGTGCTGTGCCTGCACGACGACGCGGCGCGCGAGTCGGTGGCGCTCATCGACCAGTTGCCGGGCGCCAAGCCCAAGATCATCGACGCCTCCACGGCCCACCGCATCGCGCCGGGCTGGGTATTCGGCTTTCCCGAACTGGCCGAAGGCCACTGGCAGGCCGTGGCCAAGGCCGAGCGCGTCGGCAACCCCGGCTGCTACGCCACCGGCGCCATCGCCATGGTGCGCCCGCTGGTCGACGCAGGCATCCTGCCGGCCGACTTTCCGATTTCGCTGCCCTCCGTGAGCGGCTACTCGGGCGGCGGCCGGACCATGATCGAGGCCTACGAAAAGGGCGAGGCGCCCCTGTTCGAGACCTACGCGCTGGGCCTGAAGCACAAGCACATTCCTGAAATCATGGCCTACACCGGCCTGACCCGCCGCCCGGTCTTCATTCCGTCGGTGGGCAATTTCAAGCAGGGCATGCTGGTGCAACTGCCGCTGCACCTCGACCTGCTGCCCGGCAAGCCGAAGGCCGCCGACCTGCACGAAGCGCTGGCTGCGCACTACGCGAAGAGCAACACGCCCGAGCAGTTCGTGAAGGTGCTGCCGCCTACCGAAGACGGCAAGCTAGAGCCGCAGGCGCTCAACGACACCAACGAACTCGAGATCCGCGTGTTCCCGAACGAGGACCACCACCATGCCGTGGTCATCGCCCGCCTGGACAACCTGGGCAAGGGCGCCAGCGGCGCCGCGGTGCAGAACCTGAAGCTGATGCTGGCGCTCTGAGCGCCCGGCCTCGCTTCCCCTGGCTCAGTTGACGAGCCAGAGCCCCACGCCCAGCAGCGCCGCGTGCGCGCCCAGCGCGATGTACAGCGGCGTGCGCGAGGGCTCCGCCATGTCCTGCAGGGTTTCGTTGATGCGGCGCGTGAGCAGCGCACGCAGCGCCGGGTCCTGCACCGGGCCTTCGCCGGGTGAAACGACCGGCTCGCCATGCGCGGCACGGCTCTCCTGCCACTCGGCCATCATTTCGCTCAGCGGCAGCCGGTTGAGCACAAAGCCCACCACCGAACGCACCGCCTTGCCCTCGCCCAGCACGGGCGCGAGCTGCTTGCTCAGCGCATCGGCCGACAGCCAGTCTGCCGCGCGGTGCAGCGTGCCGTGGGCGCGCGGCATCGCCTCGATGCGGGCGGCAATCGCGCCGGACAGCCGCTGCGACACCGCCTCGCCGCGCGCCGCGACCAAGTGCTGCATCGCGCGTGCGCGCCCTTGCGCCACACCCAGCATCACGTAGACGACCACGAACAACAGCAGCAAAAACGCCACCAGCACCGACGGCGTGGTGATCAGCGCAACGATGGCGCCCGCACCGCCGGCCCGCGCCGCGACGTTGCCCGGCCCATTCAGCTGGCTCAGGTAGAAAAAGAAGACGCCCCCGCCCAACACCACGCCGAGCAAACCGCCCTTGACGACGGAGCCGGCAAAAGCCAGCCCGGCCTTGGCGCCGGTGCGAACAAGGGACGGCTGGGCATCGGGACCGGTAGAACCTGTGGACATGCGGGAACTCCTCCAACTAATTTATTAATTCAGTTCCGCAAAGCACTTGGGATAGATGCGGATCGGTACGGATCGACGCTGAAAAATTCAGCAAATGCGAACAAGTGCAGCATCGCACACACGCGTTGGATCATGCCATCGGCCCGCTCCACCAGAATCGCCCTCCACAAACACAAAGGGAGGAATTCAATGGACCGCACATTTCAAAAACCCACGGGCGCCTTCATTGCGGCGTCCTGGACCGCGCTGCTCGCAGGCGCGGTCGCTTACCTGATCGGGCTCTGGAATGCCACGATGCAGCTCAATGAAAAAGGCTATTACTTCACCATCCTGACGTACGGCCTCTTTGCCGCCGTGTCATTGCAAAAGAGCGTGCGCGACCGGCTCGAGGGCACGCCCGTCACGGGCATCTATTACGGCCTGTGCTGGATTTCTATGCTGCTCGCCATCGGGCTGCTGGCTGTCGGCCTGTTCAATTCGACGCTGGCCCAGAGCGAAAAAGGCTTCTACGCCATGGCCTACCTGCTCAGCCTGTTCGGCGCCGTGGCGGTCCAGAAGAATGTGCGCGATCTCACGGCGCGCCGTACCGAGGCGCCATCGGCCGCGGAGATGCCCGAAGCCGGGTGACGCCCACCCCGCGCCCACGCCCCGCGGCTCACTCGTTGTCGTTGTAGCCGCTCGCCCCCATCAGCGCCGACAGCCGCGCGGCGATGTTGCCGACGATGCCGCGCACCTGCACCGCGTCGGGCGCCGACTTCTGGTCGATGCGCTCGATGTACGGCACGTTGATCGACGCGATCACGTGGTCGGCCGCACCCATCACCGGGTACGCGATGTTGGTGATGCCGCGCGTCTGCTTGCTCGGCATGGCCGAGTAGCCGCGCGCGCGCACCTCCTGAAGAATGGCGAACAGCTCGCCCGGGTCCATGTCGAGTTCGCCTTCCACGCCGATGTGGGCGCGCAGCATGCGGGCGCGGTCGATCTCGTCGCGAAACGCCAGCAGCACGTGGCCCGAAGACGTGTCCGTCAGCCCCATCACCACGCCCACCTTGAGCCCGAACGACCAGCGCTCCGGGCTCTCGACCTGCGCTATGACGACCACGCGCCCGCCCTGGTACATGGTCAGGTGGCACGACTGGCGCGCCCGGTTCGCCAGCTCGCGCAGCAGCGGCAGCGCGGCGCTCACCAGGCTTTTCAGCGGCTGCTGGCGGTGCGCCAGCTCGAACATGCGCAGCGTGAGCGTGTAGCGGTCGTTCTCGTCGACCTGCACGTAGCCGCGCCGCTGCAGGGTCACGGCCATGCGGAAGATCTCGCTGACCTTGCGCCCCACCTTCTGCGCCAGTTCGTTGAGCGTGTAGCCCCCGGGGCTGTCGGCCAGCGCCTCCAGGATGTCCAGCCCCTTCTCGAGCGCCGGCGCGGCATAGCGCAGCGCGCCCTCGCCCTCAGGCGCTGCCTCGTCCTGGCCCTGTTGTTCTTCCGGCGCTGGTGCTTGCTTCATTGTTCCCTGCTCAGTTCGACCATCCACCGTCGATCATATGGACCGCGCCGGTGGTGAAGGCCGACTCGTCGGACGCGAGGTAGACCACCAGCGCCGCGATCTCTTCCGGCTTGCCGACGCGCCCCAGCGGCTGGCGGGCCACGAAGGCGGCGCGGACCGTGGCCTCGTCGGCACCGGCCTGCTCGGCCTGCGCCGCGATGCGGTCGCGCAGCGAGGGCGACTCGACCGTGCCCGGGCAGATGGCGTTGCAGCGTACGCCCTGCTGGATGAAGTCGGCCGCCACCGCCTTGGTCAGCCCGATCACCGCCGCCTTCGAGGCGCCGTAGACGAAGCGGTTCGGCACGCCCTTCACGCTCGACGCGGCCGAGGCCATGTTGATGATCGAGCCGCCGCGCTCCAGCATCGCCGGCAAAAAGGCGCGGATGGTGCGGTACATCGACTTGGCGTTGAGGTCCATGCTGAAGTCCCAGTCGGCCTCCTCGCAGGCCAGGATGTTGCCGCTGTGCACGAAGCCGGCGCAGTTGAACAGCACGTCGAGCCGGCCCGCGGTCGGTGCGAAGGCCTGCAGTTCGGCGCTGTCGCGCACGTTGAGCGTGGCGGTCTTCAGGCCCGACAGGCCTTCTTCGTGGGCCAGCGCGGCGAGCTCGGCCAGCGCCGCCTCGTCCACGTCGGTGGCCCACACCGTGCCGCCTTCGCGCGCCAGCGCCAACGCGCTGGCGCGGCCGATGCCCTTGCCGGCGGCGGTGACGAGGATGTTCTTTCCCTGAACGCGTGAAGTCATTGCGCAATGTCCTTGAGTGAGTTGTCGGCTGTTTCGATGCACAAGTGAAATACATATTTCACTGATGAAATTGAATATACGCGACATATCCGCGCTGGCAGCCTCTCAGAAACCCGCGCTTGTCTGCCAATTCATTGGTAATTACCCTCGAATTGGCGCAAACCCCAGCCGCAATCGCGCACGCCGCTGCTAACCTTATTTCTGAAAATTAGTTTCACCTAAGAAAACGAAAGCCGCCATGCCTCACGATTCCGCACTGCTCCCTCGCCTGCAAGCCTGCTACACCGGCATCCTTCACGACGTGATGCGCGCGGCCGGCCTGCGCGACTTCACGCTGCCGCCCACGCTGCGCCCGCTGATCGCCGGCCAGAAGCTGTGCGGTCCGGCTTTCACCGTGAACGGCCGCGTCGACCCCACGGCCGATCCGCACGAGACGCTGATGGCCTGGACCGGCTTTCTCTCGCGCGCCAAGCCCGGCCACATCGCCGTGATCCAGCCCAACGACTCGACCGTGTCGCACATGGGCGAGCTCTCGGCCGAGACGCTGGGCCGCAAGGGCGTGCTGGGCGTGATCGCCGACGGCGGCGTGCGCGACGCCGAATTCATCCTGCAGCAGGGCTTCCAGGTGTGGCACCGCTACTTCACGCCGCGCGACATCGTGGGCTACTGGCTGCCTGACGCGATGGACGTGCCGGTGCGCATCGGCGAGGTCACGGTGAACCCCGGCGACCTGCTGCTGGCCGACACCGACGGCGTTGTGTGCCTGCCGCTGGCGCAGGCCGAGGCCATCGTCACCGAGGCCGAGCACATGATGGGCCGCGAGAACCTCGTGCGCACGGCCATCCTTGCGGGCACCGACCCGCAAGAGGCCTACCTGAAGTACCGCAAGTTCTGAGCGCCGGATGCCCCACACATCCTCCACGCCCGCCATCGACGCCCGGCTGGTGCTGCTCTCGCCGGCCGACAACTGCCTGATCGCCTGCACCCACCTGGCCGCCGGCACCGCCGTGCAGCTCGAAGGCGGCACGGTGGCGCTGGACAAGGACATCGGCCTGGGCCACAAGCTCGCGCGCCATGCCATCGCCGCCGGACAGCAGGTGCGCAAGTACGACGCCGTCATCGGCAGCCTGCGCACGCCGGTCGAGGCCGGCGCGCACATCCACACGCACAACCTCGACAGCGACTACACGCCCACCTACACGCTGGACGAGGGCAAGACCTTCGTCGGCCACGCCTGAGGCGCCCCACCTTCGCATGAACGGCATGAACACTCCCAACCCGCTCCAGATCCAGGGCTTCCCGCGTGCCGACGGCCGCAAGGGCATCCGCAACGTGGTGGTCGTGGCCTACCTCGTCGAGTGCGCGCACCACGTGGCGCGCGAGATCACGCTCAACTTTCGCCAGCAGGACGGTGAATCCGAAGTGCACCTCGTGGGCTTCCCCGGCTGCTATCCGAACGAGTACGCCGAACGCATGATGGAGGCGATCGCCACGCACCCCAACGTGGGCGCGACGCTGCTCATCTCGCTGGGCTGCGAGAGCATGAACAAGCGCAAGCTCGAGCAGGCCGTGGCGGCGTCGGGCCGGCCGGTGCACACGCTCACCATCCAGCAGAAGGGCGGCACGCGCAGCACCATCCGCGAAGGCACGGAATGGGTGCAATGGGCGCTGGCCGAGCTCGCGCAGCAGCAGCGCGTGCCCATGGAGCTGAGCGAGCTGGTGGTGGGCACCATCTGCGGCGGCTCCGACGGCACCAGCGGCATCACCGCCAACCCGGCCGTGGGCCGCGCCTTCGACCTGCTGATCGCGCAGGACGCGCGCTGCATCTTCGAGGAAACCGGCGAGCTGATCGGCTGCGAGTTCCACATGCAGCGCCGCGCCGCCACGCCCGAGCTGGGCCAGGCCATCGTCGACTGCGTGGCCAAGGCCGCGCGCTACTACAGCACCATGGGCCACGGCAGCTTCGCGCCGGGCAATGCGGATGGCGGCCTCTCGACCATCGAGGAGAAGTCGCTCGGCGCCTACGCCAAGAGCGGCGCCTCGCCCATCAACGGCATCGTGAAGCCCGGCGACGTGCCCGCGCAACCCGGCCTCTACCTGCTGGACGTGGTGCCCGACGGCGAGCCGCGCTTCGGCTTTCCGAACATCAGCGACAACGCGGAAATCGTCGAACTCATCGCCTGCGGCGCGCACCTGATCCTGTTCACCACCGGGCGCGGCTCGGTGGTGGGCTCGGCGGTGTCGCCGGTCATCAAGGTCTGCGCCAACCCCGACACCTACCGCCAGCTCGGCGAGGACATGGACGTGGACGCCGGCCGCATCCTCGAAGGGCGCGGCACGCTGCAGGAGGTGGGGCAGGAGATCTTCGACGCGGTGCGCAGCGTGGCGAACGGCGCGGCCAGCAAGTCGGAGGCGCTGGGCCATCGCGAATTCATCCTGACCTACAAGGCCTTCGAACCGATCGGGCCTGCGTGCCTGCCTATCGCCCAAGTGGCTCGCGTCGCGCACGCCGCCTGAGCGTCTTGCGCCGCGCCCTCCCCGCCTTTTTGCTGGCCTTCCGGAGCCCCCATCCTTGAACTACCAGTTCGACTTCGCGCCCGTGCTCGCGCAGTGGCCCTTGCTGCTCGACGGCGCCTGGACCACCGTGCAGCTGTCGTTCATTGCCACCGTGCTGGGCTTCGCGCTCGGCACGGCCTGTGCGCTGGGCCGCAACAGCCGCCATGGCTGGCTGCGCCACCTCACGGGCGGCTACGTGGAGGCGGTGCGCAACACGCCGCTGCTGATCCAGAGCTACTTCCTCATCTTCGGCCTCTCCAGCGCGGGCGTGACGATGCCGATCATGGTGGGCGCGGTGCTGGCGCTGGTGGTGAACATCGGCGCATACAGCTGCGAGATCATCCGCGCGGGCATCGAGTCGATCCACAAGGGCCAGCTCGAAGCGGCGCAGTGCCTGGGGCTGTCCAAGCTGCAGGTGTTCTGGCACGTGATATTGCGACCCGCCGTGGAGCGCGTGTACCCGGCGCTCGCGAGCCAGTTCGTGCTGCTGATGCTGGCCTCCAGCATCATGTCGTCGATCGGCGCGGAAGAGCTGTTCGGCGTGGCCAACCGCATCCAGTCGGACACCTTCCGCAACTTCGAGATCTTCATCGTGCTGTGGGTGGTGTACCTCGCGCTGTCGTACGCCATGCGCCTGGGCTTCTGGCTGCTGGGCATGCTGATCTTCCCGCGCCGGCGCAAGCTGGGCACGCCTCTGTGAGCCGGGCGAAAGAGGTTTCGACATGAGCTTCATGCCCATCGATCACTTCGGCTTCCTGTTGATGGGCGCGTGGGGCACGGTGCAGCTGTCGGCGCTCGCGTTCGTGGGGGGCGGGCTCATCGGCCTCGCGGTGGCGCTGGCGCGCGTGTCGCCGATCAAGGCCGTGCGCGTGGCCGCCGCGGGCTACATCCAGGTCATCCAGGGCACGCCGCTGCTGGTGCTCATGGGCGTGTGCTTCTTCGGGCCCAACATCGCGGGCATCGGCTCGGTGCCCGCGCTTGCCGCGGCGGCGCTGGCCATCACCATCTATGCGAGCGCCTTCCTCGGCGAGATCTGGCGCGGCTGCATCCAGTCGGTGCCGCGCAGCCAGTGGGAGGCGGCCGAATGCCTGGCGCTCACGCGCTGGGAGCGCATGCGCCGCGTGATCCTGCCGCAGGCGCTGCGCATCGCCACGCCGCCCACCGTGGGCTTCCTGGTGCAGATCATCAAGAACACGTCGATCGCATCGCTGGTGGTCGGCTATGCCGAGCTTTCCTACAACGCCAAGGTGCTGAACAACTCGACGTTCCAGCCCTTCCTGTATTTCGGGTGCGCGGTGGTGCTGTATTTCATTCTTTGTTATCCGCTCTCGCGATGGAGTCGCGCCCTTGAAAGGAAGCTCAATGCAGCCCGTGGTTGAACTGAACGAGGTCCACAAGCACTTCGGCAAGCTGCATGTGCTGAAGGGCGTGTCGTTCTCCGTCACGCGCGGGCAGGTGGTGGCCATCATCGGCCAGAGCGGCTCGGGCAAGAGCACGGCGCTGCGCTGCATCGACCGGCTGGAGACCATCGACAGCGGCACCATCCAGTGCTGCGGCCACGCGGTGCACGACAACGCGCTGAACCTGCGCGACCTGCGCCAGGACGTGGGCATCGTGTTCCAGAGCTACAACCTGTTCCCGCACCTCACGGTGAAGCAGAACATCACGCTCGCGCCCAAGTCGGTGAAGAAGATGAGCGGCTCGCAGGCCGACGCCGTCGCCATGGAAGTGCTGGAGCGCGTGGGCCTGGCCGAGAAGGCCGACGCCTACCCCGAGCAGCTCTCCGGCGGCCAGCAGCAGCGCGTGGCCATTGCGCGCTCGCTCGCGATGAAGCCCAAGCTGATGCTGTTCGACGAAGTCACCTCCGCGCTCGACCCGCAGCTCACCGGCGAAGTGCTCAAGGTGATGGAGAAGCTCGCGGCGGAGGGCATGACCATGATCCTCGTCACGCACGAGATGGCCTTCGCGCGCGGCGTGGCCGACAAGGTCATCTACATGCACCAGGGGCTGGTGTGGGAGCAGGGCGACGCCAGCATCCTCGGCAACCCGCAGACGGCCGAGCTGCGCGAGTTCATTGGCACCGGGCTTTGATTTTTTCTTCTTCAGACAACTCCAGGAGACTCTCGATGACTTCCCCCTTCTCGTTCCCGCGCCGCGGCGCCCTGCTCTCGGCGCTGATGCTCGCGCTGCCGCTGGCCTTTGCCGGCGCCTCGGCACACGCCGACCAGCTCGACACCATCACCGCCGCCAAGAAGATCCGCATCGCCATCGACCTCGCAGTGCCGCCCTACGGCCTGAAGGACGAGAAGCTCAACGCCACCGGCTCCGACGTGGAAACCGCGCGCCTGCTGGCCAAGAGCCTGGGCCTGGAGCTCGAGATCGTGCCCACCACCGGCGCCAACCGCATTCCGTTCCTGCAGACCGACAAGGCCGACATCGTCATCTCCAGCATGTCGGTCACGCCCGAGCGCGAGAAGGTGGTCGACTTCTCGGTGCCCTACGCCGCCATCCTGGCCGTGGTGGGCGCACCCAAGAGCATGACCATCACGGGGCCCGCCGATCTGGCCGGCAAGAAGGTGATCGCCACGCGCGGCACCACCAACGACCAGGAACTGACCAAGGTGCTGCCGGCGGGCGCGCAGGTGATCCGCTTCGACGACGACGCCACCTCCATCACCGCCGTGGTCAGCGGGCAGGCCGACATCTTCGCGACCGCGCCGCCGCTCTTGAAGACCATCAACGAGAAGAACCCGGCCAAGCAGATGGAGCCGAAGTTCACCATGAAGGTCAACTTCCTGGCCATCGGCATGCGCAAGAACGAGCCGCGCCTGAAGGCCAGGCTCGACGACTTCGTGAAGGCGCAGCTCAAGAGCGGCGAGCTCAACACCATCTACAAGAAGTTCCATGGCGCCGACCTGCCGGCCGACGTGACGCGCAACGGCGCCTGAGCACGATGGCAAAGATCGACCAGGTCGAAATCGCGCAGATCGACATCGCGCCCAAGGTCAAGCGCACCGACGCCATCCAGTCCTTCGTGACGCAGGAGACCGTGATGGTCACCGTGCGTTGCGACGACGGCTCCGCGGGCACGGGCTACACGTACACCATCGGCACGGGCGGATCGTCCATCGTGGCGCTGCTGCAAGACCACCTAGTGCCGCGCCTGATCGGGCGCGACCCGCAGCAGTACGAGGCCATCTGGCGCGACCTGTTCTTCCACACGCACGCCACCGCCGTGGGCGCCATCACCAGCTTGGCGCTGGCGGCCATCGACACCGCGCTGTGGGACCGCAATGCGCGCGCGGCGGGCCTGCCGCTGTGGCGACTGGCGGGCGGTGCGCAGCCGCGCGTGCCGGTCTACACGACCGAGGGCGGCTGGCTGCACATCGAGCCGGCGCAACTGGTGGAGCAGACGCTGGCCGCAAAGGCCGACGGCTTCCTGGGCGCGAAGATCAAGGTCGGCAAGCCGCACGTCGCGCAGGACATCGCGCGCCTGTCGGCCGTGCGCGAGGCCGTGGGCGCTGGCTTCGAGCTGATGGTCGACGCCAACCAGAGCTTCACCGTGGCCGAGGCCATTCGCCGCGCGCGCCAGTACGCGCCGCTCGACCTCGCGTGGTTCGAGGAGCCGATGCCGGCCGAGCATGTGCGCGGGCATGCGCAGCTGCTGGCGAGCACCTCGGTGCCGATTGCGGTGGGCGAGTCGATGTACCACCCTTCGCAGTTCGCGGAATACATCCAGCAGGGCGCCTGCTCCATCGTGCAGGCCGACGTGGCGCGCGTGGGCGGCATCACGCCGTGGCTCAAGATCGCGCACCTGGCCGAGGCGCACAACATCGCGATGTGCCCGCACTTTCTGATGGAGCTGCACGTGAGCCTGTGCGCTGCGGTGCCGAATGCGCGCTGGGTGGAGTACATCCCCCAACTCGACGACCTGACGACGAGCCGGCTGCGCATCGAAGGCGGCCACGCGGTGGCGCCGGAGACGCCGGGCCTGGGCATCGAATGGGATGCGGACCAGCTGAAGGCGCGGCGCAAGTTCGCGCCGATCGTGGTGCGCGGCTGAAGAAGCCCGGCCGCCTCGCTCAGGCTTCCAGCAGATTGCGCAGCGCCAGCAGGTCGCGCGCGATCCACTGCGCATCGCGCTCGAAGGCCGCGTCGTCCATGTGCGGCTGGCGCAGCAGCGTGAACTGCAGCTCGCAGGCGTCGGGCGCGACGCCGATCACGCGAAAGGGCAGGTAGACCTCGCTCACGCCTTCGGGCGTGACCCAGTGGTCGAGCACGCCGAAGTCGTTGCGCGGCGCGAAGCGCATGCGGGCGTCGCCGCTCTCGGGCGTGCGCACGATCCAGTGGTCGCCGTGCGGCACCAGCGCGCTCTTCGCCAGGCCGCTGGCCCAGTCGGGCAGCCGCTTCGGGTCGGCCGCCAGCACGTAGGCGCGGCGCCATTCGCAGGCCACGCGCAGCGTGATCACGCGGGAGGGCGCGCCGGGGTCTTCATTCGTCTGCTGTTTCATCGAAATCGCTCCTGAGGACCTTGGACACGACGGCGCCGGAGAAACCGCGCGCCATCAGGAACCGCATCTGCTTCGCTCGCGCCTTCGCATCGGCGGGCGGGGCGTCGAAGCGGCGGCGCCACAGGGCCGTGGCGCGTTCGACTTCCGTTTCCTGCAAGCTGGCCACCGCCTGCGCGATGGCCTCGGGCGCGATGCCCTTGGCCTGCAGCTCCTGCCTCACCCGCAGCGCGCCCGAACGGGCCGCACGCTGGTGGAGCACCGAGGCCACCACGCGCGGCTCGCTGATGAAGTCCTTGGCGGCCAACTCGTCGAGCGCCTTGGCCAGCGTGCCGGGCTCTTCTTCGTGCTTTGCGAGCTTGCGCTCCAGTTCCAGGCGCGAATGCTCGCGCTGGCTCAGCAGGCGCAGGGCGCGGCCTTTGAGGGAGGGGGCGTTGAATGCCATGCCGGGGTCGCTCGCGCGGCCCCGCATGAGGCCG
Source organism: Variovorax sp. AC103 (assembly GCF_979254005.1). Taxonomy (NCBI): domain Bacteria; kingdom Pseudomonadati; phylum Pseudomonadota; class Betaproteobacteria; order Burkholderiales; family Comamonadaceae; genus Variovorax; species Variovorax sp. AC103. The sequence goes on from NZ_CEEDFC010000002.1 coordinate 127,502, forward strand.
CGGAGCCGCGCGGGGTCTTATTCGCCCTTGTCTGCCTTCTCGGCCTTGTCCGCCTTGGCGGCCTTCTGCGGCTTCTCGGGCGTGGCGCCGGCGTCGGCGGCCAGCAGCGGGATGCCCAGCGACTCGCGCACCTTGTTCTCGATCTCGCGCGACAGCTCGGGGTTCTCGCGCAGGAACTCGCGGGCGTTGTCGCGGCCCTGGCCGATTTTTTCGCCGTTGTAGGCGTACCAGGCACCCGACTTGTCGACGATCTTGGCGGTGACGCCCATGTCGATGATCTCGCCTTCGCGGCTGATGCCCTCGCCGAACAGGATGTCGAACTCCGCCGTCTTGAACGGAGGGCTGACCTTGTTCTTCACCACCTTCACCTTGGTTTCGTTGCCGATGGCCTCGTCGCCCTTCTTGATGGTGCCGATGCGGCGGATGTCCAGGCGCACCGAGGCGTAGAACTTCAGCGCGTTGCCGCCGGTGGTGGTTTCGGGCGAACCGAACATCACGCCGATCTTCATGCGGATCTGGTTGATGAAGATGACCATGCAGTTGGTCTTCTTGATGGTGGCGGTGAGCTTGCGCAGCGCCTGACTCATCAGGCGGGCCTGCAGGCCGGGCAGCGAGTCGCCCATTTCGCCTTCGATTTCGGCCTTGGGCGTGAGCGCGGCGACCGAGTCGATGACGATCAGGTCCACGGCGCCCGAGCGCACCAGCGAGTCGACGATTTCGAGCGCCTGTTCGCCGGTGTCGGGCTGGCTGATCAGCAGGTCGGACAGGTTCACGCCGAGCTTCTGGGCGTACTGCACGTCGAGCGCGTGCTCGGCGTCAACGAAGGCGCAGGTGCCGGCCTGCTTCTGCATGGAGGCGATGACCTGCAGCGTGAGCGTGGTCTTGCCCGACGATTCAGGGCCGTAGATTTCGATCACGCGGCCGCGCGGCAGGCCGCCGACGCCCAGGGCGATGTCCAGGCCCAGCGAACCGGTGGAGACCACCTGGATGTCCTCGAGCGCCTCGCCTTCGCCGAGCCGCATGATCGTGCCCTTGCCGAACTGCTTTTCGATCTGCGCCAACGCGGCCTGCAGGGCCTTGGCCTTTTCACTGTTGGCGACCGAGATGCTTGCGCCCTTGACAACTGCGTCCATGTGGAAATCTCCTTGAATATCAACGGTTTGTGTGAGGTTTCATCCGATCTGCTTTTAACCACAGGCTGGATGCTTGAACAGTAGTGTAGGGGCTCATTGGTTCGAGTAAACCCATTTTTTGATCAGTTTGCTTTACCATTTGGCGCCATGTCCGAAGCCGCTTTTCCGCCCGACACCGACGCCTGGCGCCAGACCCACCTGGGCCGCCTGCTCGGCCATGCCATGCGCCGTTTCGACGCGCGCGTGCTCGAACTGATGGCGCACGACGTCGACGTGCCGCTGGCGCTGTCGAACCTCGCGGCGCGCGCGCAGGTGAGCGCGGCGCACATCCACATCACGCGGCACCTGGCGCGCGAGGGCTCGCGCCTGACCGAACTGGCCGAGCGCGCGGGCATGACCAAGCAGGCGATGGGAGCGCTGGTCGACCAGTGCGAGGCCTGGGGCCTGGTCACGCGCGGGCCCGACCCGCTGGACGCGCGGGCGCGGCGCGTGCTGTTCACGGCCGACGGCCTGGCCTGGCTCGACGCCTTCCGAAGCGCGGTGACGCAAGCCGAGCGAGAGTTCAGAAACAGCGTGGGCAACGACATCGCCACCGTGGTAACCATCGGTCTGGAAGCCTATACGGCCGCGTAGACTCCGCCGCAGAGACAAATGTGAACGGCGCCGGCACGGCGCCCGAAACCGGCCGGAGGTGCCTCATGCGGATTCTGATTGCCGAAGACGACCAGGTGCTTGCCGATGCCCTGCTGCGCAGCCTGCGCACCTCGGGCGCGGCGGTCGACCACGTGGCCAACGGTTCGCAGGCCGACACCGCGCTCATGACCCATGACGAGTTCGACCTGCTGATCCTCGACCTCGGGCTGCCCGGCCTGCATGGCATCGAGATCCTCAAGCGCCTGCGCGCGCGCGGCTCGCAGCTGCCGGTGCTGGTGCTCACCGCGGCCGACAGCGTGGAAGAACGCGTCAAGGGCCTGGACCACGGCGCCGACGACTACATGGCCAAGCCCTTCAGCCTGCAGGAGCTCGAGGCGCGCGTGCGCGCCCTCACGCGGCGCGGCATGGGCACCACCAGCAACACCATCCGCCACGGCCCGCTGGTGTACGACCAGGGCGGTCGCGTGGCCACCATCGACGGCAAGATGGTCGAGCTGTCGGCGCGCGAACTCGGCCTGCTCGAGGTGCTGCTGCAGCGCGCCGGCCGGCTGGTAAGCAAGGACCAGCTGGTCGACCGCCTGTGCGAATGGGGCGAGGAGGTGAGCCTGAACGCCATCGAGGTGTACATCCACCGCCTGCGCAAGAAGATCGAGAAGGGCCCGGTGCGCATCGCGACGGTGCGCGGGCTGGGCTACTGCCTGGAGAAGATCCCGGGCTGAACCCTTCGGGCCCCTGCGCCTTGGCCGTTGCGCCTTACGGCTGCTTGCGCAGCGCCGCCGACAGGGTTGCGCCGGTGGTCGTCTTCACCATGAAGAAGATGCTGCGGAAATAGCCGTTGCTGTCGAAGTTGCCCGCGGGCAGCAACACGATGGCGGCGGGCCCCGAATAGGGCAATACGGCCGTGAGCTTGCAGGCATCCTTGCCGTCGGCATTGGCATCGACCGCGGTGAACTTCAGGCCGTACATGTTCTTGGAGGTGCCGGGCTGCGCCTGTGCGAGCGTGCCCGAGATGCTGCAGTTGCCGACTTGCACGCCGGCCGTGGTGCCCGTGAACGCGCCCGAGGCGTCGACGTCGATCGACAGGCCCACGCCAAAATTGCGGTCCGGGTTGGCCCACTTGCCGACCACGCTGTCCTGCGTGACCGCCAACGCGTTTTCCTTGATGTAGTCCAGCGGACCGAATGCCGAGGGCTCGCGCGTTCCGTAGGCGTAGGTGCCGCTCATCGTCTTCCTGGGTGCGAAGGTGCCCGAGCCCGTGACGGGCGAGGCCTTGATGAAGTAGTAATTCGTGTCGGGGTTGAAGGACCAGCCGAGGCCGTCGACCTTGATCGATCCCCACATCGTGCCGATGTGATCCTTGCTGGCAATCGATCCGTCGGCGCCGACCAGGGCGACATCGAGCAGCGAGAGGTAGATGCCTTCGCTGTCGTTGCCGGTCTGCGCGGTCGATCCGGGCTGGGGTGCGTCCAACGACGGCATCGGCTCGCTGCCCGGCACCGGATCGCGGTTCGGCGCGGGCGCCGGCGCGGGGGGTGGCGCGGGCGCAGGTGCCGGGGCCGCCGCAGGCAAGACCGGCAGCATCGGCATGCCGCCGCCCTCACCGCCTCCGCCGCCCCCTCCACAGCCCGCAAGGCCCGCGACACACACGGACGCGACGATCCACAACGGCTGCACGCAGCCGTTCAATGACTTGTTCTTCATGACTCACTCCCTGATGCTTTTTTGAATTGCAGAAACTGCACGCCGAGACTACAGCCGGGCCCCGCAGGGACGCCGCTGCGCGGGCTCACCACCACACCACTAAGTCACGCCCGGCGGAGATTTCTTGCCTGCCTCTGCGAACGGGGCGACCCGCAGCGGAGGAGCCGCGGCGCGCCGCTGTGCCACCGCGGTCGACGACAGCCAGCCGACTCTCCGCCGGCGGATGCGGCAAGAAAACCCGCCTCAGCACTGCTCAGCAATGCGCAGCATTGAGCTTCTGAAAAACCTCGCGAACGCTTGTTGCCCCGGCCCCCGGCACAAGCGTCAACAAGATCCTGGATTTCCTCGGGCAAAGAAATCCGGCCATCACCATCCCGTTGGCAGCAAGATCGATTTCTCCGCCCTTGTACCCATAGGTTTTCTCCGCTGTCGGTCCCGCGCCGGTCCTGGAGGACACGACGACCGGCATCTTCCTGGCCACCGCTGCAAGCGCATCGGCCCACTGCACGGACACGTGACCCGCTCCGAAAGCCCCGATCACCAAGCCGTCGTAGCCAGAATTCCCGACGTGCTCGATCAAGTCGGTATCGGCGGAAAGGGTGGCCTCGATCAATGCGACCTTCCGTGTGACCCGGGCCGGCGCTGGAAATGTCAACCGTGCAGCTGGCGGGCGGTAATAGCGAATGGCGTCTTCGATCAGCGCCCCGCACGCGCCAAAAATCGGGGACTCGAACGCCGCAACCGACAGGGTGTTGTTCTTGCGTATGCGTTTGGCCTCATGGACCTGATCGCTGAACGCGACCAGCACGCCCCGATGGCGACTTTCCCGCTCCAGGGCGACCAGCGCGGCCGTCCACAGATTGGCCGGGCCATCCGCGCCAGGCTGAGATGCGTTGCGCATCGCGCCTGTCAGAACCAGCGGCTTTTCGCTGTCCCACAGCAGGTCGAGGAAGAACGAGGACTCCTCCAGGGTGTCCGTTCCCTGCAGGATCACCACGCCGTCGGCGCCGCTGGCGACTTGCGTTTTCGCCCACTTCAGCACATCGAGCAGGATCGAGAAATCCAGCGACGCGCTGGGAAGAAGCTGGATGGTCTCGGCCCTGAAGCGCGCAACGCCTGCGAGCTGGGGAACCGTCAACAGCAACTCCTCCACCGAAAGGGTAGGCCTGACGCCGCTGTGCGCGGCCTGCGCCTGCATGCTGACAGTCCCGCCGATGGAGCCGATGGCGATGAGTGGAAGCGTCATTTATCTCGCTCCCTTTGGTCCGGCCATCACGCCCGGACGAACGACCAGCATGGCCAAGGCGCCCACCGCGGCTGCAACGGATGCCGCGACGAACATCGAGTCGTAGCCGTACTTCGCAACGAGCACGCCCGTCAGCGTGGGCGCGAGAACCACGCAGCTGTTGGCGAGGAAATGCGTGATGCCGCTGAAGGTGCCGACCCGGGACGACGGCACCGTGTCGATGACGACGGCCCAGAACACCGCGTTGGGCAGCGCATTCAGGGCATTGCCCAACGTCATCAATGCAATGACTGCCACCGCGCTGTCGGCCATCGAAATGGAGCCGAACACCAGCGCCGTGCAAACGAGCGACGCCGCGGCAAACCAGCTTCTCGCGATCCTGAGGCTGGACGTGCGCCGGTAGAGCCAATCCGAGAGCTTTCCACCCAGCAGGACGGTGAAACATGCGCCCACCCAGGGAATCATGCCCAGGTACCACAGCGAAGAAAGGCTGTAGCCGAAGTGGTCCTGCAGGTATTTCGGCGTCCATGTCAGCAGCAGAAAATTGACATAGATGTACGCGCCGTAGCCCAGGGCATTGAAGACGAGCGTGCTGCTGCGGAAAAATTTCCACCAGGGCAGTTCCTTGCCAGAGACGGATGCGCCCGGCTGGTTCTCTTGCTGGCGGCCCGCACGGATCAATGCGAGTTCTTCAGCGCTCACCCGGGAATTTTCCTCGGGGCGGCTCGTGAAGACGCGCATGAAGAAAACGAGGAACAGAAGCCCGCTCACCCCCAGGACGATCAACATCACGCGCCAGCTTCCGGTGAAGACCAGCAGGCCGACGGCAATGGGCGCGGTGAGCAGGGCACCCAACGGGGTGGAAAGCAATCCGATGCTCACCACGAGGCCGCGCTCGCTTTGGGTCGCCCAATTGGAATTGGTCTTGTTGATGATCGAATACGCCGGCCCTTCGGCCAGTCCGAAAAGTATTCGAATGCACGCAAATCCCGCCAAGGCGGACCCACCAAAGAACATCAGGCCGATTTCGCCGGCAAAGGCCGTCGCCACCTCGAAGATCGACCAGGCCACCCCGGCAATGATCCATACCTTTCGCGGCCCGAGGCGGTCCGCCATTGCGCCTCCGAACAGGGCACCGAACATGTAGCCATAGCCGAAATAGCCCATGACGGCACCCCAGGAGGCCTTGTCCAGGCCGTATTCCCTGATGATGTCTCCGGATGCATATGAAATTGCGCCCCGGTCAACATAGTTGATCAGTGCGAGAACAAACACCATGAAAAATATGGTGTATCTGTAATTTGGCGAACCTGCCTTCATTCCACCGGCCTCCATCTGAAAATCAAAATGAAAATGCCGCGCAGTGTCTACTTCTGGACGTCAACGCGGCTTTGAAAAAGCCGTCATTGTTTCGAACCCTTAATCACACGACAAAAATTAACCATTGCCGCCTATTAAAGGCGAAGAATCACTGAACGCAGCTTGTGTGCGGATTCTAAAAACAGGAATCTGACCCACAATCCACATTTTGGTTTTTTCAATGTGCACACTTCATGAACAATATGCCGACACCCGAAGATTTGAGGGTGTTTGTCGCCGTGGTTCGAAAAGGCGGTTTTTCTCTTGCGGCAAATGAAATGGGTACGTCGCCCGCCTACATCAGCAAGAGGATCCGCATTCTCGAGGAAATCTTAAATTGCAGGCTTTTTGCACGGACCACGCGCGTGGTGGCCATCACGCAGACAGGGGAGCGCGTCTATCGATGGGCCGAGAAAATACTGAACGACGTCAACCTCCTGTATGAGGAAATATCGGACCACAAACAGCAGCCTCGCGGCCCGATTCGCATCTGCAGCAGCTTCGGGTTTGGCCGAAATCACGTAGGGCCCGCAATTTCATCGCTGATGGACAGATATCCGCTTCTGAGCGTACGGTTCGAAGTCTTCAGCCACCTTGTGGATCTGGCGGAGCAGGGCTTCGACCTCGACATCAGAATTGGCGACGAAATTTCTCCGCAACTTATTGCAAAACGCCTTGGAAGCAATCACAGAATTCTCTGCGCCTCGCCGTCTTATCTGAAAAAATTTGGCGCGCCCGCTTCCATCACGGAATTGGAACTGCATGATTGCCTGATCATCAAGGAGCGCGACCACCCATTCGGGATTTGGCGTCTTTGTGGTGCAGCCGGAGAAGAATCCGTCAAGGTCAAAGGAAAACTCTCGACGAATCACGGTGAGATAGCGGTTGCCTGGGCTATTGAAGGCCACGGCATCGTGCTGCGTTCGGTATGGGATTTGAATCCTCATATCGACACCGCCCAGCTGATTCAGGTGCTTCCGGCCTATTCGCAGCCGGCCAATATCTGGGCCGTCTATTCCGAGCGCGCCGACAATTCCGCAAAAATATCCGCCGCGGTCGCATTTTTTTCGGACTACTTCTCGAAGTTCGAGTGAGGCTTCCCCCATTGAACTGCAGGCACCGGCGGTACGAACACATTCGCGCCGCCCTTCGAGCGGATCACGAGCAATGCGGGCGCGGGCACCTGCGTGTCGGTGCGCCCTGGTACCTCTGCATTGCGGAAACTTCGCACCGAAGCTACAACCGGTCGCCCTCCTCAACGGCACGCAGCCCTTGCGGATCAGCACCTTCGTTCATGCGCGTCAGCGTTGTTTCGTCCAGCCAGGAAGCCCCTTGAAGCTCTTTCAGCGCGCCCAGCGTTCTCTTTTCGGCGAAATCCTCGACTGGATGCTCACCCCGCTGCTGCTGCTCGTGCCCGTGAGCATCGGCGTCACCTGGCTGGTGGCACAGGGCATCGCCAACGCACCGTTCGACCGCGCGCTCGAGCACAACGTCAAGGCGCTGGCCGAACTGGTGACGGTGAAGGACGGGCAGACGCAGTTCGTGCTCTCGCAGCCCGCGCGCGAGATCCTTCGCGCCGACAACGCCGGCCACGTGTACTACCAGCTGCTCGATGGTCATGACACGCTGCTCAGCGGCGATCGCGAACTTCCGATGCCCGGCCTGGACGAGCCGCTGCCGCCCGGCCAGGTCTTCCTGCACAACAGCGCCCTGCACGGCAAGGAGGTGCGCGTGGCCTCCCTGTGGATCGCCAGCGGCAGCGACGACGTGCCGCCCACGCTGCTGCAGCTGGCCGAGACGCGCGAGAAGCAGTCGGTGCTGGCGGCCGAGATCATCAAGGGCGTGCTGCTGCCGCAGTTCGCGATATTGCCGCTGGCGGTGCTGCTGATCTGGCTGGCGCTGGTGCGCGGCATCAAGCCGCTGTCGGTGGTGGAGGCGCGCATCCGCGAGCGGCGCCCAGGCGACCTGAGCCCGCTGGACGAATCGTCGGTGCCGCTGGAGGTGGTGCCGCTGGTGTCGTCGGTGAACGAGCTGCTCGACAAGCTCAACGACTCCATCGGCACGCAGAAGCGCTTTCTGGCCGACGCGGCGCACCAGCTGAAGACGCCGCTGGCGGGCCTGCGCATGCAGGCCGACCTGGCGCAGCGCGAAGGCGCCAATGCCGACGAACTGAAGCAGTCGCTCAAGCAGATCGGCCGCGCCAGCAAGCGCGCCACGCACACGGTGAACCAGCTGCTGTCGCTGGCGCGCGCCGAAGGCAACAGCGCCCACGCGCACCACCAGCCCTGCGACCTGGCGCGGCTCACCATCGAGGTGGTGCGCGAGGCCGTGCCGCGCGCGATCGAGAAGCGCATCGACCTGGGCTACGACGGCGCGGAGGCCGGCGCGCCCGGCGTGGTGTTCGACGGCAACGTCACGCTGCTGAAGGAGCTGGTGCGCAACCTGGTGGACAACGCGATCAACTACACGCCCTCGACGCCCGAGCGCCCCGGCCTGATCACCGTGCGCGTGCTGGCCGACCCCTTCGGCCATGTGCAGCTGCTGCAGGTGGAGGACAACGGCCCGGGCATCGCCGAGACCGACCGCGAGCTGGTGTTCGAGCCGTTCTATCGCGTGCTCGGCAACGAGGCCGACGGCTCGGGGCTGGGGTTGCCGATCGTGCGGGAAATTGCCAACCAGCACCGTGCGCGGGTGAAGCTGGAGGATGCGCATCCGGGCAAGCATCCGCCGGGGGCGCTGTTCACGGTGCGCTTCGAGGGCGAAGCGGCGCCTTGAGCCGCGGCGTCAGGGCGAGGGCGCTTGGGCTGGCGCCGAGGCGGGCGCGGGTGTCGATGCGGGCACGGCCGCGGCCGGCTTGACGTCCTTGCGGATCTGCAGCCACTCGGGGTGGATCTGGCGCGCAACGCGCTGCGGCTCGCGTTCGTACAGGCTCGCGGGCGCCAGGCCGAAGCCGGCGAGATCGCCGCGCGTCCACAGGAAGTAGCCGGCGTTGGCCAGCAGCAAGACGACGAGCAGTGCGCGCAGCTTCATGCCGGTCAGAAGGCCATGCCGCGAGGGCGCACGCTCACTTCGTCGCTGGAGATCAGCTGCAGGCCGGCGTCGGTGCGCACCTGCAGTTCACCGCCCCAGGCCACGCCTTCGCACATGCCGGCGGTGCCGTCGCTGAGCACCACCTCGCGCCCGCGCAGCACGTCGCGCGCGGCAAAACGTTCGGCGAAGGGGGCGAAGCCGCGGGCCTCGAACTCGCGCACGCTGCGCACCAGCGGCTCGGCCAGTTCGCCCAGCACTTCGGGTGCGCTGGCGTCGGGACGCCACTGGCGCAGCCACGCGGGCGGCGTGCGCATGCCGTCGGCTTCGCGCGGGCCGATGTTGATGCCGATGCCGATCACCACGTAGCGCTGCGCACCGGGTCTGCCGGCGTGCGGCATTGCGGTTTCGATGAGGATGCCGACCAGCTTGCGGTCGTTCACCCAGATGTCGTTGGGCCACTTGAGGCCGATCCCGTGCTCGCCCGACGGGTCGAGGCTTTCGGCCACGCTGACGCCGACGGCGAGCGACAGGCCCGACCAGTCGGCCGGTGCGAGAGGCAGGCCAAGCGAGAACAGGAGCGACGTCTGCTCCCGGCTCTGTTGCTCGCTCTGCCACGCGCGGCCAAGGCGGCCGCGGCCCGCGGTCTGGTGCTCGGCCACCAGCAGCACGGGCTCGACGCGGCCGGCGCGCGCGCGGCGCATGAGCTCGGTGTTGGTGGAATCGATCTCGGCCACGGCCTCGACCGCGAACCCGGGCAGCAGCGGCGCCACCGCAGCGGCGATCCGGTCCTCGTGCCAGGCAGCCGTGGTGTTGCCCATGCTCAGTCCTTGTCGGACTTGTCCTTTTCGGACTTGTCCTTTTCGGACTTCTTTTTCCCGTCTTTTTTCTCAGCCTTCTTGTCGGCTTTCTTGTCGGCCTTCTTGGCTTCCTTCATCTCGGCCTTCTTTTCGGCCTTCTTTTCGGCCTTCTTCTTTTCAGCCTTCTTCTTGGCTTTCTTCTTCTTTTTCTTTTCTTCGTCCTCATCCTTGGGTGTCAAGAGCGTGCCGCGGCACTCTTCGGAGCCGCACCAGCAAGGAAACTCCGACAGCAGCTTGGGCGTGTACGGCTCGTCGATGATCAGGCCGTAGTCGTAATTGAGCTCTTCGCCTGCAGCGATGTTGCGCAGCGCCTTGATATAAACGCGCCCATCGACTTCGTCGGCCTCGCAGTTCGGTTCGCACGAGTGGTTGATCCAGCGTGCGTCGTTGCCCTTGACGTTGCCGTCGATCACACGCCCGTCATCGATGTGGAAGTAGAACGTGTGGTTCGGCTGGGCCGGGTCGTGCGGATGGCGACGCAGCGCCTCCTTCCAGTTGATGACTTCGCCCTTGTATTCGATCAGCGTTTCGCCTTCGGCCAGGTCCTGCACGGCGAAGACGCCGTTGCCGTGGACATCGGAGCGGCGCATCTGAATTCGGCGGCCGCCGGAAATGGGGGTTTTGGAAGGCATTGCCGAAGTCTGTTAGTTTGAATGTGCACACATGCGCGTGTACGCGTGCGCACGCGGGAAGCCGCACAGTATAGAGAGCCCTTAGATGACAAAGACGTTGGTAATCGCAGAAAAGCCGTCGGTGGCACAGGACATCGTCCGTGCCCTCACGCCGGTGGCCGGCAAATTCGACAAACATGACGAGCATTTCGAGAACGACAGCTACGTCGTGACCAGCGCCGTCGGTCACCTGGTCGAAATCCAGGCGCCCGAGGAGTTCGACGTGAAGCGGGGCAAGTGGAGCTTTGCCAACCTCCCCGTGATTCCGCCGCACTTCGACCTCAAGCCGGTCGACAAGACGAAGACGCGCCTGAACGCCGTGGTCAAGCAGGCCAAGCGCAAGGACGTGACGCAGCTCATCAACGCCTGCGACGCGGGCCGCGAGGGCGAGCTGATCTTCCGCCTGATCGAGCAGTACGCCGGCGGCAAGACCGGGCTGAACAAGCCGGTCAAGCGCCTGTGGCTGCAGTCGATGACGCCGCAGGCCATCCGCGAGGGCTTCGATGCGCTTCGCACCGAAAAGCAGATGCAGGGCCTGGCCGACGCCGCGCGCTCGCGCTCCGAGGCCGACTGGCTGGTGGGCATCAACGGCACGCGCGCCATGACCGCGTTCAATTCGCGCGACGGCGGTTTCTTCCTCACGACCGTGGGCCGCGTGCAGACGCCGACCTTGTCCGTCGTCGTGGAGCGCGAGGAGCAGATCCGCAAGTTCGTCTCGCGCAACTATTGGGAAGTGCACGGCAGCTTCGCCGCCGAGGCCGGCGCGTACCCCGGCAAGTGGTTCAACCCCGACTGGAAGAAGGCCAACGCGCCGCTGCAGGCCAACGGCGAGCCCGACCCCGAGCAGCGCGCGGACCGCGTGTGGAACGAGCAGGAAGCGCTGGCCATCGCCAACGCCGCGCGCGGCAAGCCCGCCACGGTCACCGAAGAAAGCAAGCCCACCACGCAGGCTTCGCCGGGCCTGTTCGACCTGACCTCGCTGCAGCGCGAGGCCAACGGCCGCTTCGGCTTCAGCGCCAAGACCACGCTCGCGCTGGCGCAGAGCCTGTACGAACGCCACAAGGCGCTGACCTACCCGCGTACCGATTCGCGCGCGCTGCCGGAAGACTATCTGCCGGTGGTCAAGGACACCATGGCCATGCTCGCCGACAGCGGCATGAAGCACCTGGCGCCGTTCGCCAAGCAGGCGGTCGACGGCAACTACGTCAAGCCCAACAAGCGCATCTTCGACAACGCCAAGGTGTCGGATCACTTTGCGATCATCCCGACCCTGCAGGCCCCCAGCGGCTTGAGCGACGCCGAGCAGAAGCTCTACGACTTCGTGGTGCGCCGCTTCATGTCGGTGTTCTTCCCGAGTGCCGAGCACCAGGTGACCACGCGCATCAGCACGGTGGAGCAGGATGGCAAGAAGTACCCGTTCCGCACCGACGGCAAGGTGCTGGTCAAGCCGGGCTGGCTCGCGATCTACGGCAAGGAAGCCCAGGACGACGAGAAGGAAGACGACAAGGACGGCAAGCGCCTCGTGCCGGTGAAGCCGGGCGAGATCGTGCAGACCGAATCGGCCGACATCAAGGGCCTGAAGACACGCCCACCCGCGCGCTATTCCGAGGCCACGCTGCTCGGCGCCATGGAAGGCGCGGGCAAGACCATCGACGACGACGAACTGCGCGAAGCCATGCAGGAGAAGGGCCTGGGCACGCCCGCCACGCGCGCGGCCACCATCGAAGGCCTGATCGCCGAGAAATACATGCTGCGCGAAGGCCGCGAGCTCATTCCCACGGCCAAGGCGTTCCAGCTCATGACGCTGCTGCGCGGCCTGGGCGTGGAAGAGCTCTCCAAGGCCGAGCTGACCGGTGAATGGGAATACAAGCTCGCGCAGATGGAGAAGGGCGCGCTCAGCCGCGACGCCTTCATGCGCGAGATCGCCGCGATGACCGAGCACATCGTGAAGAAGGCCAAGGAGTACGACCGCGACACCGTGCCGGGCGACTACTCGACGCTGCAGACGCCGTGCCCCAACTGCGGCGGCGTGGTGAAGGAAAACTACCGCCGCTATGCCTGCACCGGCAAGAGCGGCACGGGCGAGGACGCCTGCGGCTTCTCGTTCGGCAAGTCGCCGGCCGGGCGCACCTTCGAGGTGGCCGAGGCCGAGGCGCTGCTGCGCGACAAGCACATCGGCCCGATCGACGGCTTCCGCTCCAAGGCCGGCTGGCCCTTCACCTCCGAGATCGTCATCAAGTACGACGAGGAGGCGAAGAACTGGAAGCTGGAGTTCGACTTCGGCGACGACAAGAACGCCGAGAGCGGCGAGATCGTCGACTTCAGCGAGCAGGACACCGTGGGCCCGTGCCCGGTGTGCGGCGCGCCGGTGTTCGAGCACGGCAGCAACTATGTGTGCGAAAAGTCGGTGCCCACCAACGCGCAGCCCACGCCGAGCTGCACCTTCAAGACCGGCAAGATCATCCTGCAGCAGCCGGTGGAGCGCGCGCAGATGGAAAAGCTGCTCGCCACCGGCAAGACCGACCTGCTCGACAAGTTCGTGAGCATGCGCACGCGCCGTGCCTTCAAGGCCTTCCTGACGTGGAACGCCGAAGAGGGCAAGGTGACCTTCGAGTTCGCGCCGCGCGAGGGCGGCAGCAAATTCCCGCCGCGCAAGACCTTCGGCAAGCCGGCGGCGAAGACCGCGGCCGCCAAGAAGGTGGCCGCCAAGAAGACGCCCGCGGCCAAGAAGGCACCGGCCGCGAAGAAGGCTGCGGCACCCCGCAAGCCGGGCGCGGGCCTCAAGCCCAGCGACTCGCTGGCCGCGGTGATCGGCGCCGATCCGGTGGCGCGCACCGAGGTCATCAAGAAGCTGTGGGACTACATCAAGGCCAACGGCCTGCAGGACGCGACCAACAAGCGCGCGATCAATGCCGACGCCAAGTTGAAGCCGGTGTTCGGCAAGGACCAGGTCACGATGTTCGAACTCGCGGGCATCGTGGGCAAGCACCTCTCGGCGCTGTGAGCCGCATGCAGCGCCGTCACTTCGCCACCCTGGCCGCGGCCGCGGCCGCGATGCTGCTGGCCGCCACGGGCGCGGCGCAGGCCGCCGCCTGGCCCGACAGGCCGATCAAGCTCGTGGTGCCCTTCCCGCCCGGGCAGGCCACCGACATCTTCGCCCGCGCGGTGGCCGAGCAGCTCGGCAAGCGGTTGGGCCAGCCGGTGATCATCGACAACAAGGCCGGCGCCGGCAGCAACATCGGCACCGAGTTCGTGGTGCGTTCGGCGCCCGACGGCTACACGCTGGTGGTGGCGGGCAGCGCGATGGCGGTGAACCAGACGCTCTACGCCAAGCCGGGCTTCGACCCCAGAAAGGACCTGGTCGGCATCTCGCTGGTCGCCAAGGTGCCGCTGGTGTTCCTGGCCACGCCCGAGAGCGGCATGCGCACGCTGGCCGACCTGACCGCGCGCGCCAAGGCCGAGCCCGGGCGCCTGAGCTATGCGAGCGCCGGCATCGGTGGCACGCAGCACCTGTCGGGCGAGATGTACAAGGCGGCGGCGCATGTGTTCATCACGCACATTCCCTACCGCGGCAGCGGGCCGGCGCAGTCGGACTTCCTGGGCAACCAGGTACCGTTGATGATCGATTCGGTGACGGCCGCGCTGCCGCACATCAAGTCGGGCAAGGCGGTGGCGCTGGCCGTGACCTCGGTCACGCGCTCGTCGCAGCTGCCCGAGGTGCCCACGGTGCGCGAGACCGGCGTGCCGGGCACCGCGAATTTCGAGGCCGTGGGCTGGCTCGGCCTGATGGCGCCGCGCGGCACGCCGGCAGACATCGTCGAGCGCCTGAACCACGAGGTGACCGACATCCTGAAGGGCGAGCAGATGGCGCGCTTCATCCGCGAGCGCGGCTCGGAGCCCGCCCCCACGACGCCGGCCGAGTTCGACCGCTTCGTGGCGAGCGAGATCGGGGTCTGGGGTGCGGCGGTGAAGGCGTCGGGCGCCAAGCCCGAGTAATCACTGCAAGGGCAGGGCGCGGGCACCTTGCCGCGCCTTGCCCGCGCCTTGTCGCCGTCAGCCCGGCGCGGCGGTCAACGCGTCCTTGCCCCGGTCGACCTCGGCCAGCAGCCAGCTGCGGAAATGGTCGAGCGTGGCCAGCTGGCCCCGCCCTTCGGGGTAGCAGAACCAGTAGCCCTGGCCGCCGCGGTAGCCGCCGCCGGGCAGCGGCTCGTCCACCAGCCCCGAGGCGATCTCGTCCTGCACCAGGCAGCGCGGCACCAGCGCCACGCCCATGCCCACCATCACGGCGCGGATCATGGTCTGGAACTGGTCGAACTGCGGGCCGGCGAGCGGGTCGAGCCCGCGCACGCCGTGCGCCTCGCTCCATTGCAGCCACGACTGCGGCACCGTCACGTGGCGCAGCAGCGTGCAGCGCGCCACGTCCTGCGGCGAGCGGATGACCACCTCGGCCTGCGCCGCGCGCGGTGCGATCAGCGCCACGTCCTGTCCCGCGAGGTAGTGCGAACGGGCGCCGGGCCAGTGGCCGTCGCCGAAAAGAATGGCGCAGTCGAGTTCGGGCCGCTCGAAGTCGTAGCCGTGCACGAAGGGCACGAAATGCAGCGTGATCTGCGGATGCAGGCGCTGGAAATCGGGCAGCCGCGGAATCAGCCACTTGGCGCCGAAGGTGGGCAGGGTCGACAGGTGCAGCGCGCCACCGCCGTCGCCGCTGGTGATGAGTTCCAGCGTGGCCGCCTCCAGCTGCGCGAGCGTGGCGCGCACCGCCTTCTCGTAGCGTTCGCCGGCGGGCGTGAGTGCCAGGCGCTTGCGGCTGCGCTCGAACAGCGGCGCGCCGATCCAGCGCTCGAGCTCCTGCACCTGCTTGCTGACGGCGCCCTGCGTGAGGTGCAGCGCTTCGGCCGCGCGCGAGACGCCGCCGAAGCGCACCACGGTCGAAAAGGCGCGCAGCAGATTCAGGGGAGGGTTGAGACGGCGCAGCGACATGGCAAGGACCTTGAAGGATCGCGATTAAAACATTCCGAATCGGAATATTAGCGGGTATATCCTTTGCTTCAAGTGAGGTGGCAAATCGCTTCTTCACCCTCAATGCACATTGGAATACACCCCATGCAACGTCGTCATTTCATTTCCACGCTGGCTGCCGCTTCTATCCTTCCAGGAATATCCTTTGCCCAAGGCAAGCCGATCCGTCTGGTCGTGCCTTTCCCGCCCGGCGGCGCCACCGACATCACGGCCCGCGTGCTCGGCGAGCCCATTGCCAAGATCCTGCAGCAGCCCGTGGTCATCGACAACCGCGCCGGCGCCGGCGGCTCCATCGGCATGGCCGAGCTGGCCCGCGCCACGCCGGACGGCCTGAGCTTCGGCATTGCCACGCTGTCCACGCACGGCGTGAACCCGGCCGTGTACCAGAAGCTGCCGTACGACCCGATCAAGGGCTTCGCCGCCGTGACCGAGATCGTCAAGGCGCCGGGCGTGATCGTCATCAACCCCGCCAAGCTGCCGGTGGCCAACTTCGCCGAACTGGTGAAGTACCTGAAGGCCAACCCGGGCAAGGTGTCGTACGCCTCGCCGGGCAACGGCACCATCGGCCACATGTGGGGCGAGCTGTTCAAGAGCAGCACCGGAACCTCGATGGTGCACATCCCCTACCGCGGTGCGGGCCCGGCCATCAACGACGTGCTCGCGGGCGAAGTGCCGGTGTACTTCGACCAGGTGGCCTCGTCGCTGCCGCACGTGAAGTCGGGCAAGCTGAAGGCGCTGGCCGTGTCCTGGACCGGCCGCCTCGACGTGCTGCCCGACGTGCCGACCTACGGCGAGCTCGGCTACCCGGCGAACAACGACCCGTCGTGGTTCGGCATGATCGCGCCCGCCGGCACGCCGGCCGACCTGGTGCTGCGCATGCAGCAGGCCGTGGCCACCGCGCTGAAGGACGCCTCGGTGCGCGAGCGCCTAGCGCTGCAGGGCCTGTACGCCTCGGGCACCACGCCGGCCCAGTTCACCAAGCAGATCGCCAGCGAGATCGACAAGATGAAGAAGGTGGCCGAATTCGCGCGCGT
Source organism: Variovorax sp. AC103 (assembly GCF_979254005.1). NCBI lineage: Bacteria > Pseudomonadati > Pseudomonadota > Betaproteobacteria > Burkholderiales > Comamonadaceae > Variovorax > Variovorax sp. AC103. The sequence goes on from NZ_CEEDFC010000002.1 coordinate 144,206, forward strand.
CCGATTGGACTGAGCCGCACCTGCCTATGCATCCAGTCCTGAAACTGATTCAAAACCGCGCCCAGGTGACCAGCGTCGCCGGGCACACGCCGCTGGTGCTGGACTCCCCGCACAGCGGCACCGTCTACCCCGAGGACTTCGGCACGGTGCGCGAACTCGCGACGCTGCGCCGGGCCGAGGACACGCACGTGGAGAAGCTCTACGCCTTCGCGCCCGAACTGGGCGCGGCCTGGGTGGAGGCGCACTTTCCGCGCAGCTACCTCGACGCCAACCGCGACACGACCGAGATCGACACCACGATGCTCGACGGCGAATGGACCGACCCGGTCTCCACCGACCCGCGCGTGCTGTCGAAGGTGCGCCTGGGCAAGGGCCTGATCTGGAAGCTCACCGACGAGGGCCTGCCGATCTACGACCGGCAGTTGCCGGTCGACGAGGTGCGCCGGCGCATCGACAGCTGCTGGCGCCCGTACCACGCGGCCGTGGCGCAGGCGGTGGACGAGGCGCATGCGCGCCACGGCTACGCCATCCACATCAACTGCCACTCGATGCCGGCCATCGCGGCCAGCCACGCGACCGACTTTCCGGGGCTGGCGCATGCCGACTTCGTGATCGGCGACCGCGACGGCAGCACGGCCGACCCGGCGCTGTCGCGCAAGATCTGCGAGCACCTGCGCGGCCTGGGCTACAGCGTGGACTACAACCACCCTTACAAGGGCGTGGAACTGGTGCGCCGCAACGGCAACCCGGCGGCGAACCGGCACAGCATCCAGGTGGAGATCAACCGCAAGCTCTACATGGACGAGGCCACGCTGGCGCTGGACGAAGCCGGTGCGGCACGACTGCAGGCGCACCTGCAGTCGATGGCCGAGATGCTGCTGGCCACGGACCCGCGGCGATGAAACCGGCCCTGTCACAACAACCCTGCCGCTGGCGGGCTTGTTGTGACAGGGCGGGCCGCCGCGCGGCCTATAGTGAACCGGCAGTGTCCATCCCCTCTCTCTTGGAGTTTCCAGTGAAGCCATTCATTTCAGCCGTGTTCGTGATCGCCATGGGCGCGCTGGTGTCGGGCTGCGCGGGCACGGGGTCGGCCGGCAGCGGCGCGAACGCATCGGGCGCGACCGGCGGCAGCGGCATCACGGTGTTCGGCACCATCGACGCCGGCGTGAGCAACACGACGAACAAGTCGCGCTGACACGCCCGGCCGCTCAGGCCACGCCGGCCAGGTAGCCGTGCAGCGCGCCGCGCAGCTGCCGTGACAGCGCCTGCAGGTCGGGCCGCCCGCCGGTGCCGATGTACGTGTGCGCCACCAGGCCGTAGAGGAGGGTCTGGCACACGCGAGCCATCTCCTTCTTCTCGATGCCGTTCCTGCAGCCGTCGGCCGCCAGGTCGCAGGCGGCGTCGAGCGCGCCCACCCATTCGCCCACGAAGCGGTCGTACATCTTTCGGTAGGCCTCGGGGCTGGAGAGATGGCGCTCCAGCAGGTAGTGCGCACCCCAGGCCAGCGGCTGCTCGCGGTGGGCGTCGAGCTGCGCATCGATCACCGCGTCCACGATGTCGCGCAGCGGCCGGCCCGCATGCGAGGCGACCGCCGCGCGCATGCCCAGCAGCAGCGCCTTGGAGCGCAGGTGCAGGCACACGCGCGCGAGGTCGTCCTTGTTCTCGAAATACTCGTAGAAGCTGCCGAGCCCCGTGCCGGCCACGGCCGCGATCTCGCGGATGGTGACTGCCGCGTAGCCCTTCTCGACCCAAAGCCGAACAAAGGCCTCCTGCAGCGCCTGCGAGGTGTGGCGCGCGCGGGACTGGCGCGGCTTTCTCCTCGGGGCGGCGGCCGCGGCGCGAGGGCTTGTCATGCGCACCGAACCCGAACACCCTGCGGGCGTGTTGTTCCTAGAATTTTCGAACCCATCGAACGGATTCTGCAGTGGCCTTGCGCGAAAGGGCGCCGCCTGAACCTTTCCGGAGCTTCTTCTCCGATACAGCCGACACAAGGAGACACCCATGACCACCGCCACCGGCATCCACCCCGACAACCAGGTTCCCGAACTCAAGGACTACAACGTCTACACCAGCGACCCCGCGCTGCGCGGCGCGGTGGCGCGCGGTGGCGCCGAATGGCGCGACGCCGAACTGGTGCGCCAGGGCGCGGAGTACGGCGCCGAAGCCACGCTGCGCGCCGCCGAGAACGCCAACCGCCACGAGCCCGAGCTGCACACGCACTCGCGCATCGGCGAGCGCATCGACCAGGTGGAGTTCCACCCCGCCTGGCACACCATGATGACCATCGCGCGGCGCAACGGCATCGCCAACCTGCCCTTCTTCGACGAGCGGCCCTCGGCCTGGGTGGGCTACGGCGCGTCGCTGTACATGCACAGCCAGATCGAGTCGGGCTCGACCTGCCCGACCACCATGACCAAGGCCTGCATCCCGGTGATGCGGCGCAACGCGGCGCTGTACGCGGCCGTGCGCGACAAGCTTGCCTCCAATGAACACGACCCGCGCGACATCCCGCTCGAGGGCAAGGCCTCCATGACGGTCGGCATGGGCATGACCGAGAAGCAGGGCGGCAGCGACGTGCGCAGCAACACCACGCGCGCCGTGCCGGCCGGCAGCGGCCCGTGGGGCGAGGAATTTCTCATCACCGGCCACAAGTGGTTCTTCTCGGCGCCGATGTGCGACGGCCACCTGGTGCTGGCCAAGACCGACGAGCACGGCGCCTCGTGCTTCTTCGTGCCGCGCTGGCGGCCCGACGGCAGCAGGAACCCCGTTCACATCCAGCGCCTGAAGGACAAGGTGGGCAACCGCTCCAACGCCAGCAGCGAGGTGGAGTTCAAGGAGGCCTGGGGCGTGCGGGTGGGCGACGAAGGCCGCGGCATCCCGACCATCATCGAGATGGCGACCGTCACCCGGCTCGATTGCGCGCTCTCCAGCGCCGGCTTCATGCGCCAGGCCTTCGCGCAGGCGCTGCACTACACGCGCAACCGCTACGCCTTCGGCAAGGCGCTGGTCGACCAGCCGGTGATGACCGAGCTGCTGGGCGACATGGCGCTGGAGTCCGAAGGCGCCACGCTGCTGGCGATGGGCCTGGCCTCGCGCTTCGGCTCCGCGGCGCCGATCGACACGGCCTGGCGCCGCCTGCTCACGCCCGCGGCCAAGTTCTGGAACTGCAAGCGCGCGGTGGCGCTCACCGGCGAAGCCATGGAAGTGTTCGGCGGCAACGGCTACGTGGAAGACGCGCCGATGGGCCGCCTGTTCCGCGAGGCGCCGGTCAACTCGATCTGGGAAGGCTCGGGCAACGTGATGTGCCTCGATGTGCTGCGCGCCGTCTCGCGCAATCCCGACGACGTGCACCTGGTGCTCGACCAGCTGCAGGGCATCGCGGCCGGCGAGCCGCGCCTGCTGGCCGAACTGCAGGCCGTGCGCCGGATGGTGCAGCTGCCGCCGCAGGACCTGGAGCGCCAGGCCCGCCGCTTCACGCAGCGGCTGGTGCTCTCGACGCAGGCCTGCCTGATGCTGGAACACGCGAGCGCGCAGGCCTCGGCCGCGTTCGTGTCCAGCCGCTTCGACCCCGACTGGGGCGCGGTGACGGGCATCAGCGCCGGCACCAGCGACCCGGTCGCGCTGGTGCGCGCCGCCTGGCACTGAGACGGCGTTGCGGCGCTGTCAGCGCCTGAGCAGCGCGCGCTGCAGCATCCGCGCCGCGCGGTCGCGGATCTTGCCGGTGTTGGAGCGAAGCGACGAGCGCGGCGCGACCTTGGCGGTGGCGCAGGCCCACAGGAAGTCGTGGAGGATGGGCGTATCGTCGACCGTCTCGTTGCTGCCGTACTTGTGGAACTCGGGGTGCCACTGGGTGGCGGCGATGTAGCTGCGGCCCCGGTCCGGCCGGCGGCGGATGGCCTCGGGCACGCGGTCGGGCAGGCTCCAGGCCTCGATGTCGAAGCCGGGCGCAATGTCCTTCACCCCCTGGTGGTGGATGCTGTTGACGCGCGCCGTCTTCGTGTCGGGAAACAGCTTGGACAGGCGCGTGCCCTCCACCACCTCGATCTGGTGGAAGTTCTGGTCGTAGGTCACCGGGTCGCGGTGGCGCAGCCCGCCGTCGTGCTGCGCCTCGATGTCCTGGTAGAGCGTGCCGCCGAAGGCCACGTTGATGAGCTGCAGCCCGCGGCACACGCCGAAGATGGGCTTGCCGGCCTGCTCGAAGGCCTCGACCAGCGCCAGGTCGTAGAGGTCGCGGATCTGGTCGCCGATCCACGCATCCTTGAGCGGCACCTCGCCGTAGCTGCCGGGCCACACGTCGGCACCGCCGTGCATCACCACGCCGTCGAGCCACTCGGCGTAGTGCGAGAGCTTGGTGTCGCCGCGCGCGGTCTCGCCGGTGGGGCAGGGCACCATCACCACCATGGCGCCGGCGGACATGAGCCAGTGCGCGATCGATTGCTCGACGTACTGCAGCGTCTTGTTGGTGAAGAGAGAGCGGGCCGGGTCGGCGTGCGAGAAGCAGGCGGACAGGCCGATCTTGAGCCGGGCGGAAACAGGTTGTGTCATCGCGGGACTGTCGACGGTGCGAACCGGACGAGGGGTGCGAAAAGGAAAATCCATTGTGGCTCTTTGGCCTCTCGCACGGGGTCGGACGACACGCCAAGTATGCTTTCAACGCTGCCCCAACGCATAAGGAAGACAAGCCGATGAAAACCATCCAGGGCCCCGCCATTTTTCTGGCCCAGTTCGCCGGAGACACCGCCCCGTTCAACACGCTCGACGGCATCGCCAAATGGGCGGCCGGCCTCGGCTACAAGGGTGTGCAGATTCCCAGCTGGGACGCACGCCTGTTCGACCTGAAGAAGGCCGCGCAAAGCCAGACCTACTGCGACGAGGTGACGGGCACCCTCGCTGCGCACGGGCTGCAGATCACCGAACTCTCGACCCACCTGCAAGGCCAGCTGGTGGCGGTGCACCCGGCCTACGATGCGGGCTTCGACGGCTTCGCGGCGCCCGAGGTGCGCGGCGACCCGGTGCGGCGCCAGCAGTGGGCGGTGGAGCAGTTGCACTTCGCGGCGAAGGCTTCCGCCAACCTCGGCCTCAAGGCGCATGCGACCTTCTCGGGTGCGCTGGCCTGGCCGTACCTGTACTCGTGGCCGCCGCGCCCGCCGGGGCTCATCGAGGAAGCCTTCGACGAACTGGCGCGCCGCTGGCGCCCGATCCTCGACGCATTCGACGCCGCGGGCGTGGACGTGGGCTACGAGATTCACCCCGGCGAAGACCTGCACGACGGCGTGAGCTACGAGATGTTCCTGGAGCGCGTGAACAACCACCCGCGCGCCTGCCTGCTGTACGACCCGAGCCATTTCCTGCTGCAGCAGCTCGACTACCTGGCCTACATCGACCATTACCACGAGCGCATCAAGATCTTTCACGTGAAGGACGCCGAGTTCAACCCCAGCGGCAAGCAGGGCGTGTACGGCGGCTTCCAGAGCTGGATCAACCGCGCCGGGCGATTCCGTTCGCTGGGCGACGGGCAGGTGAACTTCAAGGCCATCTTCTCGAAGATGGCGCAGTACGACTTTCCGGGCTGGGCGGTGCTGGAGTGGGAGTGCTGCATCAAGCATCCGGAAGACGGGGCGCGCGAAGGCGCTGCGTTCATCGCCGATCACATCATCCGCGTGGCGGACCGGGCGTTCGACGACTTCGCGGCGGGCGGCGTCGATGTGACGGCGAACCAGCGGATGCTGGGCATCGGCTGAAGCGGCTGCCAGACCTCAGCGGTGCATCGGGCAACCGTTGCGCTCGCTTCGGAAGCTGGAAGACGCCGCATAAGCCACCTTGCGCGCGCGCATCACGTTGCCCAGTGGGCGATGTGCGGCCAGCGCGTGCCAGGGGTTGAAGGCCATGCCGTCATCGAACTCGCGCGCCAGCGCCTCGCTCCAGACTTCCTGCGGATCGGCGGTGATGCGCGCGACCGCAATGAACGGGCTGAGCTCTTGCGACCACTCGACCGAGGCGTCTTCGATGGGCATGCGCTCGAGGTCCACGCACAGTTGCACGCGCAGTTCCCACACCGCCGGCTGCTGGCGCATGAAGTCGGCGACGGCCTCGCGCGTGCCGTCGGGCTTGTCGGTCAGGTCGATGGGCGCGTTCTCAAGCGCCTGCAGCGCGGGCGACACCGGCACCAGCTGCAGCTTGGCGATGTAGTTGCCGTAGCGCATCGGCACCTGCGTGAAGAAGGTGGCACCGAGCGGATGCGTCTCCGGGTGGCCGCCCATGGCAATGAGCGTGCCGCTCTTGCCACCGACCGCCTCGACCGCTTTCTCCACGCCCTGCAGCACGCTGGACAGCACCCGCTTGGCGTTGGGCGCCTTGTCGGTGGTGCTGGCGAGCAGCTTCAGGCTGCGCAGGAAGCCCTTGGCGTCGGGCGCGGCGAAGACCGGGCCGTCGACGAAGAGAAAGTCCTGCGTGCGCTGGTCTTCGGAGCCGTCGACGCGCGCCCCCTCGACGTCAAGCACCTTCACGGCCATGCCGCGCGGCAGCGAGACGCGGTCGTCGAGCACTTCCGCCGGCGGCGTCGACAGCCGCATCACCACCGGGAAGCGGCGCGCCGCCGCGAAAAGGCCCTGAGCCAGCGGCTCGGGCAGGCCGTCGAGCACGCGCAACTCGCCGCGCAGCAGGCCGTGGCTCTTGGCGTGCACGGCGCGCATGGCATGGCCGGTGTGGTCGGCCATGGTCTTCTCCATGTCGACGAGGGTGGCGACAAGTTCCGTCTGCGTCTGGGCCTCGTCGTCGTGGAAGGTCTCCACGGCGGGGTCGTAGCGAACGGGGGCGGTGGCGAGCATCGTGATCGTGTTCATGGCGCGATTGAGCGCACCGGCGCTGCGCACGGCTGTAGGAGCGCTTCGGCAAAGCGTGCGCTCGAACGCCTGCGGGTCCCGCGCAGGGTGCTCATGACCTGTGCTTCGGCTGCAACGCTATGCTTTTGATAGCTAACAGCGCTTGGTCAACGGTCATTCAGGGCCTTTTTCACGGGACCGTTGTTATTAAGACAAGCAGCCGTCACGCCCCGCAAGCTATAATGTCGGGTTCGTTTCGATACCACGACGAAGAATTTCGTCAATACCGCCGGCTGACCTGCATCGTCCCTTGGACCTTCAGGCCTCTCATTCCCAAGCCGGCTTGCACAGTGTGTTGGAGCGCCAGACCGGGCGCCCATGATTGCCACCACTGCCTTCGTTCATGTTGAAGCGAATAGCGCGTCCGCCGCGCCGTTCTGGCAGGCCCACGCCCGTTTTCAATCATTTTTCAGGCATTTCGCGTTCCACATTTGCGCGCTGTGCCAAGGCTTCATGGACATCATTCAACACAGTATCGCGGTCGGCAAGTACCTTGTTTCCCCGCTCATTCGACACCAGGACGACGGCAACTACGCCGCCTCCGTCTCGATCCGCTCCGGCCACGGCAGCGGCATGCACGACCGCGTGATGCGTTTCACGCCGCGCTTTGCCAGCCACGCCGCCGCCGCGGGCTACGCCATCGACCAGGGCCTGGGCTGGGTGAGCGAACGCGCCCCCCGCAACGCCCCGCTCGCGCTGCCCTGCGCAGGCTGAAACAATCACGCCGAATTCCATCTCCAACACACATCGAACGATTCAGAGGTAATCACCCATGCCCAAGGAAGAACTGATCGAAATGAACGGCGCAGTGACCGAAGTGCTGCCCGATTCGCGCTACCGCGTCACGCTGGACAACGGCCATCAACTGATCGCCTACAGCGGCGGCAAGATGCGCAAGCACCACATCCGCATCCTGGCGGGCGACAAGGTGTCGCTCGAGCTCTCGCCCTACGACCTGACCAAGGGCCGTATCACCTTCCGTCACCTGGAACGTCGCGGCCCGCCGCCGACCTCCGGCGGCAACAACTCACCCCGCCGCTGATCCGCGACGCACGAAAGGCCTTGCGGCGCCCCGCGAAGGGCGCCGGCAAGGCTTTTTGTCTTTCATGGACCACGGCTGCTGAACGATGACCACACCCACTCCCCCAGCCGGCGGCCCGCAAGCCCAGGCCCCTGCCGACCACGGCTTCGCCACGCTGGCGCTCTCGCCCCAGATGCTGGCCAACCTCACGCAGCTCGGCTACACGCAGATGACGCCGATCCAGGCCGCCAGCCTGCCGCCGGCGCTGCTCGGCAAGGACCTGATCGCCCAGGCCAAGACCGGCAGCGGCAAGACCGCCGCCTTCGCCCTGGCGCTGCTCTCCAACCTGAACCCGCGCCGCTTCGCCGTGCAGGCGATGGTGCTGTGCCCCACGCGCGAACTGGCCGACCAGGTCACGACCGAAATCCGCCGCCTGGCGCGCGCGGAGGAGAATATCAAGGTCGTCACGCTGTGCGGCGGCGTCGCGCTGCGCGGGCAGATCGCCAGCCTGGAGCACGGCGCCCACATCGTGGTCGGCACGCCCGGGCGGCTGATGGACCACCTGGAGCGCGGCAACCTCGACCTGTCGGCGCTCAACACGCTGGTGCTCGACGAAGCCGACCGCATGCTGGACATGGGCTTCTTCGAAGACATCGTGAAGGTGGCGCGCCAGTGCCCCAAGGAACGCCAGACGCTGCTGTTCTCGGCCACCTACCCGGAAGGCATCGCCAAGCTCGCGCAGCAGTTCATGAAGAACCCCGAGCAGATCACGGTGCAGGCGCAGCATGAAGGCAGCAAGATCCGCCAGCGCTGGTACCAGGTCAAGGACAGCGAGCGACTGCACACCGTGAGCCTGCTGCTCGACCATTTCCGCCCCGTCAGCACGCTGGCCTTCTGCAACACCAAGCAGCAGTGCCGCGACCTGGTCGAGGTGCTGCAGGCCCAGGGCTTCAGCGCGCTGGCGCTGTTCGGCGAGCTGGAGCAGCGCGAGCGCGACCAGGTGCTGGTGCAGTTCTCCAACCGCAGCTGCTCCGTGCTGGTGGCCACCGACGTGGCCGCGCGCGGCCTGGACATCTCGCAACTCGAAGCGGTGATCAACGTCGACGTGACGCCCGACTCCGAAATCCACATCCACCGCGTCGGGCGCACCGGCCGCGTGGGCCAGCAGGGCGGCTCGGAAGGCCTGGCGCTCAACCTGGCCAGCATGAACGAGATGGGCCACGTCGGAAAGATCGAGCAGTTGCAGGGCCGCGAATCCGAATGGCACGACCTCGCCGAGCTCACGCCGGGCAAGGGCGAGCCGATGAAGCCGCCCATGGCGACGCTGCAGATCGTGGGCGGGCGCAAGGAAAAGATCCGCGCTGGCGATGTGCTGGGCGCGCTCACGGGCGACTGCGGCTACGCCAAGGACCAGATCGGCAAGATCAACGTCAACGAGTTCTCGACCTATGTGGCGGTCGACCGCGCCATCGCCGAGGAAGCCGTGCGCAAGCTCTCGAGCGGGCGCGTGAAGGGCAAGTCGGTCAGGGTTCGGCTGCTGACGCTGCAGGACCTGGGCGAGTAAGCCCCCCAGGCTGCGGCGTGGCGAGCGCCGCAGCCTCGCCGTGCGCCGAGGTCGGCGCCACTGGCGCGTCGAGCACCGGCACAGGCGCCGAATCGGGCGCTTGCTGCCGCGCCAGCTTCGCGGCCAGCCGGAACGCCACCACCACGGCGAACAGCCCGAACAGCGACGAGCCCACCGCCTGCCCGACCAAGACGCCGGCCGCGCCGTGGTGCGAGCCCCACCAGGCGAACGGAATCGTCCCCATCGTGGCGCGCCCCCAGTTGAACGCGGTCGACAGCAGCGGATGCCCCAGGTTGTTGAACGACGCATTCGCCACGAACAGCCCGCCCGCGAAGAAGAAGCTCGGCGCCAGCCAGCTGCAGAACAGCGAGATCAGCTCCGCCGCCAGGCCTTCGGCCGAGAACGCGCGGATCAGCACGCCCTGGCTCAGCGCCAGCACCAGCCACGCCGCGGCCACCGACGCCACCATGAACAGCAGGCTGTCGCGCAAGCCCTCCTGCACGCGCCGGTACTGCCCCGCGCCCAGGTTCTGCGCCAGGATCGGCCCGACCGCGCCGCTCAGCGCATAGACCAGCCCGAAGGCCACCGGCGTGAGCCGGTCGATGGTGGCCGCGCCCGCCACCGCCGAGGGGCCGAACTGCGCCACCGCGTGCGTGACGAAGGCCGCGCCCACGGGCGTGGCCAGGTTGGTCAGCACCGCGGGCCCGGCCACGGTGCCGAGCGCACGCGCATCGCCGCCCAGGCGCGACGCGTCGAAGCGCCCCAGCATGCGGTGCGTGACCATCACGCCGTGCAGCCCGATGGCCGCCAGCACCAGGCGCGAGACCACCGCGCTGATGGCCGCGCCGTCGAGCCCCAGGCCGAAGCCGAAGATCAATATCGGGTCGAGCACCGCCGTCACGAAGGCCGCCGCGAGCGTCACCGTCATCGAGCGGCGCGCATCGCCGACCGAACGCAGCAGCGCCGAGCAGGCCATGCCGATGCCCAGCAGCGGCAGCGTGTGCACCGTCACCGAGAGGTAGCGCTGCGCCAGCCGAGCGGTCTCGCCCTGGGCCCCCAGCGCCTGCAGGGCCGGGTGCAGGAAGAAGGCCGTGCCCGAGCCCACCGCCACCGACAGCACCGCCATCAGCACCAGGCTCGACGTGCCGATGCGCCGCGCATCGGCCAGGCGGCCCGCGCCCACCGTGCGCGACACCACCGCCGCGATGCCGATGGTCAACCCGATGCACAGCGACGCATGAAAGAAGCCCACCACGCCCGCGAAGCCGACGGCGGCCGCCGTCTCCTTCTCGCCGAGCAGCGAGATGTAGAACAGGTTGATCAGGTCGACTGCGAACACGGCGATCAGCCCGACGGCGCCGGTGCCCGCCATGACGCAGACGTGGCGCAGCAGCGACCCCGAAACGAAGCGCGGCCCCTCGACACCGCCGGCTGTTTCGGTTATTGGCATGTGAAATCCTTGAATGTGGCCTAATTGCGCCTCGAACATTCATTACTTTTTACCCGAGCTTTTCATGCCCAAGACATTCCGTACCGAAGCCGAACGCGTTGCCACCCCCAAGCCGACGCCGCTGCCCGGCTACACCGCGCCTCGCTCCGGTGGCGGCCAGAAGGTCAGCCTCGAACGCGGCACCGCAACGCGCAGCAAGAAGAACCCCGGCAAGCGTCCCAAGAAGGGCGGCTGATCCAGCACCCATGGCTCCCACGGGCCACGACGAACGCGCCCCTGGGCGCGTTTTGTCATTGGGGCCTCCGAAAAAACCGCCATGTCCGACGACAACCAGATCTTCATTCCGCCCTCGTTCTTCGCGGTGTACAGCGACGCGCGCCAGCGCCTGAGCGAGCCGATCGCCGTGGTGCGCGCGCGCTACGAGATCTGCGAAGACCTCGCCAGCCACCTCGTGGGCCACGCGCAGATCCAGCACCACACCGAGGTGCCCGTCGAGAGCGAGATCCTGCGGCGCATCCACGCCGGGCTGGCGACAGCCGAGTCGGGCGTGTCCGCGGCCGAGGCCACGTGGATCGTGCAGCGGCTGGCCGAGCTGCTGGGCTGGCCGGGCTGGCAAGAGCCCGAGCCGGAACCCGCGCCGAGCGAAGACTGACCGGGCCTGCGGCTACCGCCTCCGTCGCGTCAGGCCGGCTGAGCCGACGGCGACGTGGCCCGCTTCAGCAGGCTCAGGTACCCAGGCTGCACCTCCATCCGCACAGTCGCGCCCTGACGTTGCAGCAGGCGGTGCGCCTTCGGCAGCGCCCAGCACGGCAGGCTGGTGAACATGTGGTGCTCGCAGTGGTAGTTGACCCAGTAGGGCGCCACCAGCAGGCGCTCGAGCCAGCCGGCATGCGTGGTGCGGGCCTGGCGCAGCGGGTCGGATTCGTTCTGCGCAACCAGCGCATGCTCGGCGATGTTGCGCACGCGGCTCACCAGCGGCAGCCAGGTGGCCATCGGCAGCAGCCACATCAGCAGCCATGCCCACCCGTAGCCCGCCAGCGCGAAGGCGAGGAAGCCGAGGCCGTTCGCGAGGAGGAAGCGCCGGTCCTTCGCAAGCTCCCGGCCGAACGCCTTCAGCGCCGATTCGCCCGGCGCCCGTTCGCGGATGCCCTGTGCGATGTGCCCGAAGCGCTGCTTGTAGAACGTCTGCCCGCTCAGGTCGCGCGCCACCTTGCGCCACATCGAGGCGCGCGTGATCGGAAAGGGCGCCGACAGCACGAGGTCGGGGTCCTCGGTCTGCTGCACGAAGCGGTGGTGCTGCAGGTGATAGGGCCGGTAGTCGCGCAGCGACGACGAGCACAGCCAGTGGCCGACCCAGTCGTTCACCTTGCGGTGGCGGTGCAGCCCCGCATGCGCCGCGTCGTGCATGAGGATGAACAGGCCCAGCTGCCGCGTGCCCACGATCGGCACCATGAGCGGCACGGTCCACGGCCACACGATGCCCACGAGCATCGCCGCGCCGATGGTGCCCCAGCAATGCGCCACCAGCCACAGCCCCTTCCACGACGAACGGGCGGTGAGCGCGCGCCACTCGTCGGCGGTGAAGAAGTCTTCGGGTTGGGCACGGGGGGCGGCGGCCATGCGTTTCAGTATGCGCCGGCAGCCCCGGCGGCACACGCGGAATTCCCCGGGGTACGGACAGGGGCCGCAGGGCCTACTTGTCGATGATCTTGCGCGCGAAGACCTCGAGGTAGTCCATCAGCCGTTCGGCGCCCGCGACGGCGGCGGCTTCGTCGCCGGTGGCAATGCCCTGCGCCAGTTCGAGGTGCGCGTGGGCCCCTTCGACGATCTCGCCCTCATGCTGGTAGGCGTACCAGAAGCGCCTGCACTGCACGATCAGCGGCACCACCGCCTGCACCGCCGAGTCGTTGTGGCTGGCCTGGTGGTTGACGAGGTCGAGCGCGTGGTCGGCGCGCATGTAGTCGGTCAGGTCGCCGCGGTCCGCGGCCTCGACCATGGCCTGCGCGCACTGCACGATCTGCTCGCGCTGCAGCGCGGTGGCGCGGCGCGCCGAGCAGGCGGCCACCAGCCGTTCGAGCACGCGCCGGGTCTGGATCACGTCGAGGTGGTCGGCCAGGTCGATCGCCGACACCAGCAGGCCGCGGCGCGGCTGCTGCACGATGAGCCCGATGGACACCATGCGCATCAGCGCCTCGCGCACCGGCGTGCGGCCCAGGCCCGTGCGCTCGGCCAGTTCGGCCTCCACGACCTGGCTGCCGGGCTGGATCTGCAGGGTCGACAGCAGCGCTTCGATGGCGTCGTAGGCCACGTCGGCGGCACGGCGCTTGGGAAGAGGGCGGGAGTCGGGGGTCGGGGCGGCCATGGGGTGGTTCTGCGGATGCGGCGGCGTCATTGTCGAGGGTCGCCCGGCCCGGCAAGCGCGGCCAGTGTCGCGATGCGGACCGGCGACAAGGGCGGGCGCGGCACCGGGGGCGTCCAGCCGAAGAGAAACTGCCCCGCATCGCCGCAGACGCGGCCCTGGCAGGCGCCCATGCCGCAGCGGCGGTGCAGCTTGGCGTCGGTCCAGCCGGTGCTTGCCGAGAGCGCGGACAGCGGCACGTCTTCGCAGCGGCACACGAGCGTGTCGGGCCAGGGCATCGCGCGCAGGTCCGGTGCCAGCGCAAAGCTGCGGTGCAGTTGCGCGGCAAAGGCATCCCAGCTGGCGCGTTCGCGCTGGTGTGCCTTGGCTTCGGCTTCGTTGCCGACGGCCGCATGGCCGGCGATGCGGCCCTGGGCCAGCGCGCGTTCGCTGCCGCCGAAGCCAGTGCACTCGCCGGCGGCGTAGATGTCCGCGACGCCCGTGGCCTGCAATGCATCGACCGACAGGCCCTGTGCGCCCTGTGCGCCGTATGCGCCGTGTGCGCCGTGTGCCCCGAGCGCGCAACCGAGCAACTGGCCCAGCTGCGTGTTCGGCACGAGGCCGAAGCCGCAGGCCACCCGGTCGCAGGCGATCTCGGCCTCGCGGCCGCCCTGCCTGAGCCGGACCGATTCGACCTGCGCCGTGCCCTGCACCGACACGATGCGCGACGCGGTGCGGTACTGCGCGTTGACCAGCGTCACGGCCTGCGCCGCCTTGCCGGGCCAGCGCACAAGGCCGGCACCGAAGCGCGCGACCGATGCGAACGAGGCCTGCTCGGCGATGCGCAGCACCTTCGCACCGGCCGCGCGCGCCGTCGCCGCGGCGGCCAGCAGCAAGGGCCCGCTGCCCGCGATGACGATGCGCTCGCCCTCCACCGGCATGCCCGCCTTGACGAGCGCCTGCAGACCGCCCGCGCCCGTCACGCCGGGCAGCGTCCAGCCGGGGAAGGGCAGCAGCAGCTCGCGCGCGCCGGTGCAGAGGATGAGCTTCTTCCACCGCATGCGCGCGGCGCCCTCGGCGTCCTCCAGCAGCAGTTCATGGGCGGCGGACACGGCCACGACGCGCGTGCCGCTGCGCACGCGGATGTTGGCGTGGCGCCCGAGCGCATCGCGCCATCGTTGCGCGGCAGGTGGCAGCGCCGCAAAGGGGCCGTCGCGCCAGATCTGTCCGCCGGGCGCGGGGTTGTCGTCGATGACGACGACCGATACACCGCTCTTCGCAGCCGCCACCGCCGCAGCCATGCCGGCCGGGCCCGCGCCCACGACCAGCACATCGCAGTGTTCGCCAGCGATGCCGCTCATTCCGTGATCTCCACGCGCATGCCTTCGGCGCACACCGTCTGGCACGCCAGCCTGCGCCGGCCGTCGACCCACACGCGGCATTCCTGGCACACGCCCATGCCGCAGAACGGCGCGCGCGGCTGGCCGGTGACCGAGGTCCGCGCCACGCCCATGCCGCCGGCCACGCACAGCGCGGCGGCGACAGAGCTGCCCGCCTTCACGCGCACGAGATGGCCGTCGATGTGCAGCAGGGTGTGACCGCTCATGTCATTTCCCGCAGACCGCGCGGCGCATACGGCGCCGCGTCGACATCGGGCGTCGTGCCGGTCATCAGTGCGGCCAGCAGATGCGCGCTGCCCGGCGCGGTGGTCACGCCCAGGCCTTCGTGCCCGACGGCGAGCCAGAGCCTCTCGCGCCAAGGGTGCCTGCCCAGCAGCGGCAGGCCGTCGGGCGATGCGGCGCGCAGGCCGGTCCATGCGCGCACCGCGTTCAGGTTCGCAAGGCCCGGCAGGTAATCGAGCGTGCGCTGCAGCATGCGCGCCAGCATCGGCGCCTCGACGGCCGGGTCCGTCGTGTCGAACTGGCGCGACGAGCCGACCAGCAGTTGCCCCGTCGGCCGCGGCTGCACGTTGAAGGCCACCGAGTCGCCGTCGCTGTGGTGCGCGCTGGTCACGTAGCCGAGCTCGACGAGCTGGTGGTGCACCGTGTCCGGGTACCGGTCGGTGATGAGCAGGTGGCCCTTCTTGGGGCGGATCGGCAGTTCCGGGCACAGCGCCGTTGCCTGGATGCCGTTGGCCAGCACCACCCGCGGCGCGCTGCGGCGGTTGCCGTCGGCCAGGCGCAGCGTGCCGTTGTCTTCGATGGCCTCGACCTTGGCGTGCTCGATGCGGACCGATGACGCTTCCTGGGCGAGCAGCCAGCGCGCCGCATTCGGCGCATAGAGAATGCCGTCGCCCGGCACTTCGAGCGCGCCCGCGAGGCCCTGACGCAGTGCGGGTTCGGCGCTTGCCAGTTCGCGCCCACTGAGCAGGCGGCTGTCGATGCCGTGCGCACTCAGCCGCTGCCGCTTGCGCTCGGCCTCGGCCATCTCTTCGTCGTTGGCGGCGATCCACAGCGTGCCGCAGGGGCTGTACGCGCAGTCCTCGCCCATGCGCGGGGCCAGCGCGCGCCAGCGCGCCACCGAATCGCGGCTCAGCGCCAGCTCGGCCGGGTTGTCGTCCATCACCACGAGGTGGCCCATGCCCGCGCCGGTGGCGCCGCCCAGGCGCGCATCGAGCACCAGCACGCGCGCGCCCTTTTGCGCCAGCGCCTGCGCGCAGGCCGCGCCGACGATGCCGGCGCCGATGACGATGACGTCCGCGTCCATGCCGAGCAGCCCGGCGTCAGCGCCGGATGCCCCAGCCGAAGGGGTCTTCGTCTTCGATCAGCAAGGTGGCTTCGGCGCTGATGTGCGCGCGGCCGCGCAGCGTGGGAATGACCTTGCCGCCGTCCATCGCGTAGCGGGCCTCGAACACGCTGCCGATCACGCTGGCCTGCTTCCACACGGCCCCCGGTGCGAGCTTGCCGTCGGCCGCGAGGCAGGCGATCTTGGCGCTGGTGCCGGTGCCGCAGGGCGAGCGGTCGTAGGCGTTGCCGGGGCACAGCACGAAGTTGCGGCTGTCGGCGCCTTCGTCATCGTCCGCGAAAAGCTCGATGTGGTCGATCTCCGCGCCGTCCGCGCCCGTGATGCCCTGCGCCGCCAGGGCAAGGCGCAATGCGGCGGTGTAGTCGGTCAGGGCGGCGAGGTTGTCGCTGGCCACGCGCTGGCCGTGCTCGCTCTCGCTCACCAGGAAGAACCAGTTGCCGCCATAGGCCACGTCGCCACGCACCGTTCCGTGGCCCGGCAATTCGACCGCCACCTGGTGCAGGTGCCGGTAGGCGGGCACGTTGCGCACGCTCACCGAGCCGTCTTCGTGCAGCGTGGTCGTCACCGTGCCCACGGGTGTCTCGATGCGGTGCTCGCCCACGCCGATGCGCCCCATGTGCGCCAGGCTCGCGACCAGCCCGATGGTGCCGTGGCCGCACATGCCGAGGTAGCCGGCGTTGTTGAAGAACACCACGCCGGCCGCCGCATCGGGCGACACCGGCGCGCACAGCAGCGCACCCACCACCACGTCGCTGCCGCGCGGCTCCAGCACGGCGGCCGCGCGCCACTTGTCGTGGCGCTCGGCCAGCAGCGCGCGGCGCTCGGCCATGGGGCCGGTCCCCAGCTCGGGAAAGCCGCCGATCACGAGGCGCGTGGGTTCTCCGCCCGTGTGGGAGTCGATGACCTGGATGCGTTGCATGGGCCTGGTTCCGTTCAGTAGCTGGCGATGGGCACGGGGACCGCGTTCTTGAAGGTGAAGACGGTGATGGGCGCCTGCTTCATGTTGCCCTTGTCGTCGTAGGCATACGTGGCAGCCACGCCCTTGTAGGTGGCCTTGTAGAGCTCGGCACCCACCTTGTCGGGGTCGATGGAGTTGGCCTTCTTCATCGACTCGCCGATGAACAGCACCTGGTCGTAGTACGAGGCCGCGTACGCATCGGGGTCGGCGTTGAAGCGCTTCTTGAACTTCTCCTTGAAGGCCGGGCCGGTCTGCGCCTTCTCGAGCATGGAGCCGCCCTGCGCGCAGAACACCAGGTCGTTCACCGCGTCGCCGCCGAGCTTGCCGGTGGCCGGGCTGCACACGGTGTCGCCGCCCAGCAGCTTGCCGGGCACGGCCAGCTGCTTCATCTGGCGCGCCATGGGCGCGGCCTGCGGCGCATAGCCGCCGAAGAAGATGGCCTCGGGCGCCTTGGCCTTCATGTTAGTCAGGATGGCGGTGAAGTCCACGGCCTTGTCGGTGGTGAACTCCTGGCCGACCACGGTGAGGCCCTGCTTCTTCGCCTCCTTGGTGAACTCTTCCGCCAGGCCCTGGCCGAAGGCGGTGCGGTCGTCGATGACGCCGACCTTCTTCACCTTCAGCTCCTTGGCCGCGTACACGGCCATGGCGGAGCCGATCTGGTTGTCGCTGGCGATGATGCGGTAGAGGTTCTTGTAGCCGCCCTGCGTCACCTTCGGGTTGGTGCCCACGGTGGAGACCAGGGTGCCGCCGTCGCTGTAGAGGCGCGAGGCCGGAATCGCCACGCCCGAGCAGTACGGCCCCATGACGTACTTGACGCCGTCGTCCACGAACTTCTGCGCCACGCTCACGCCGGTCTTGGCGTCGCACTGGTCGTCTTCGGAGACCAGCTCGAACTTCAGCGTCTTGCCGCCCACGCTGAGCTTCTTCGCGTTGAGCTCCTCCACCGCGAGGCGCACGCCGTTTTCGTTGTCCTTGCCCGCGAAGGCGTTGGGGCCCGACAGCGGCCCGCTGTGACCGATCTTGACCACCTGCTCCTGCGCGTGCGCCTGGCCGGCGAGGGCAAGGGCCGCCAGGCCGGCAAGACTGAAAGATGAAACCATGCCTGCTCGTGTCTTCATGCTTCTTCCTAGGTTGGGACAATGAAAAGTGCGAAGGTTCGCGGTGACTACATGACCGACTGGTACTGCGCGGGCCGCGTGGCCAGCGCCTTCTTCACGATGTTCTCGATGAAGGCGCGCTCCTCGCCGATCAGCGGCAGGCGCGGACGGCGCATATGTTCGGTGCCCACGCCCACCAGCACGTCGATGAGCTTCAGGTTCTGCACCAGCTTGGTCGACACGTCCAGGTGCAGCATCGGCGTCATCCACTGGTAGAGCTTGAGCGCCTCGGCAAACTTGCCGGCCTTCATCAGGTCGTACAGCGCCACCGTCTCGCGCGGGAACGCGCAGCCCACGCCGGCCAGCAGGCCGTTGCAGCCCAGCGCCAGGCCTTCGTAGGCGAGGTCGTCCACGCCCAGGAAGAGCTGGTAGCGCTCGCCCACGGTGTTGCGCAGGTCGGTGATGCGGCGGATGTCGTCGGTGCTTTCCTTGATGGCCGCGATCCATTCGCAGTCGGCCAGCTCCACCATGTGCTGCGGTTTCAGGTCGACGCGGTAGGCCACCGGGTTGTTGTAGACCATGATGGGTTTCTGCGCGGCGTTGGCGATGGTGCGCACGTTGAGCATGGCCTCGCGCGCGTCGGCCACGTAGATCACCGAGGGCATCACCATGAAGCCGGCCACGCCCAGCTTGTTGGCGCCGTCCACGTAGCGCAGCGCCTCGCGCGTGCTGGTCTCCGACACGTTGGCCAGCACCGGGACGCGGCCGTCGGCGGCGTCCAGCGCGATCTTGGCGACCTGCAGTTTTTCTTCGAGCGACAGCGTGCTGGCCTCGCCCAGCGAGCCGCAGGTGACCAGGCCGTGGATGCCGTTGCGGATCTGGAAGTCGATGTGGCGCGCCGTGCCTTCGGCATCGATGCTTTCGTCGGCGTTGAACTTGGTGGTGACGGCGGGAAAGATGCCTTGCCAGCGGGGATTGCTCACTTGATCGCTCCTTGTGGATGTGCGGTGTGGAAGCGTCGCACTTTAAATATATTAAGGATATATCGTCAAGATATCCGTGGGGCAAGCGAGCTTCCGGTGCCGGTGCTTCTGTGATATCGGGGAGAAAACGCCGGGCCGCGTGGCGTCGGGCGGCCCGGCTCGCGGCTACTTGTGGCCGTCGACAGGGCGCAGCACGCCGCGTTTGAGCGTGACCGGCTTGCCGAGAGGCGGCGCGGACTTCGTCTCGACGGTGCGCACCGTCCCGTTGTCCATGCGTACCGCCACCTCGTAGACCGTGACGGTGCGCACGTGCTTCTCGATCTCGTTGCCTGCGAAGCCGCCGCCCACCGCGCCCAGCACCGTGGTCGCGGCGCGCCCGTTGCCGTGCCCGAACTGGTTGCCGACAAGGCCCCCCACCACGCCACCGGCCACGGCGCCGACGCCGCTGGTGCTCTGCAGGCGCTTCTGCACCGGACGAACCGACTCGACGCGCCCGCAGACCGCACAAGGCGCAGGCGCGGGCGCTGCAGCCGCCAGCGGCGCATTCACGCCCGGCGCCGGTCCCGGCTGGACGGCCTGGGCGGGCAAGGGAGCGGGCGCAGGCACCGGCGCGGCTGCCATGGCCTGCGGAGACTGCCCCGCCGCCGTGGGCGGCACGGCAGCCGCCGGCGGCATGGCTTCAGGCTTGAAATCGTCCGGTGCGGCCGGTGCGGTAGGCGACGCAGCGGCCACGACCGGCGGCGCGCCCGCGCTCACGGCAGGCCCCTGCTTGTAGAGCAACACGCCGCCGAGCGCGACGACGGCCACGGCCAATGCGCCGATCACGGCCCACAACGCCTTGGGCGACTTGCTCACGGGCTGGCCCGGGGGCGGGTTGAATGGTGAAGACGAGTCCATGGAAATTCCCTAGTCCGTCCGAAGCGACATCCTTCGGAACCCACCAGGGAGCATGAGCGCGGGCGGCGTGTTGTCAATTGACCGGTGTCCTACAGCGCGGCCCGTGCGCGCACCCCGGACAAGGTCAGTCGATCTTCGCGCCCGAGGCCTTCACCACGGCACCCATGGCATCCCAGTCGGAGCGCAGCAGCTTCTGGAATTCTTCAGCGCTCTGCGTGCGCGGCTCCACGCCCAGGCGCTTGAAGCGTTCCTGGATCACCGGGTCCGCCAGCACCTTGTTGGCCGCGACGTTGATGCGCTCCACCTCGGCCTTCGGCGTGCCGGCCGGCGCGAGCAGGCCGATCCACGAATCGAAGGCGTAGCCCGGCAGGCCGCTCTCGGCCACGGTCGGCAACCTGGGCAGGAAGGGGCTGCGCGACTGCCCGGTGGAGGCCAGCAGCTTCATGCGCGCATCGTCCTGGAAGCCGATCACGCCGATGCTCGACGAGATCACCGCCTGGACCCGGCCCGCGAGCACTTCGTTGACCGCCTCGCCGGTCGACTTGGTCGGGATGTGCGTCATCTGCAGGCCCGCCTTGGCCAGGAACGACGCCATGGCCAGGTGCGTGGCGCTGCCGTTGCCCGCCGAGGCGTAGTTGTACTTGCCCGGGTTGGCCTTGACCTCCTTGATGAAGTCAGCCGTGTTCGACACGTTCAGCCCGCTCGCCACCGCCAGAACGTAGCCCGCATTGCCCACGTTCGCAACGCCCACGAAGTCCTTCAGCGGGTCGTAGCTCAGCTTGTTGTACAGAAAGCCCGCGATGTTGTGGCTCGCCGCGGCCAGCACCAAGGTGCTGCCGTCGGCCGGCGCGCGCGCCACCATCGCCGCGCCCACGGTGCCGCCCGCGCCCGCGCGGTTCTCGACGATGGCGCTGGCGTTCAGCGCCGCGCCCAACTCGTTGTTGAAGGCGCGCGCCACCGTGTCCTGCACCGCGCCGGTGCCGAAGGGCACGACGATGTGGATCACGCGCTGCTGCGCATGCACGGGGGAAAAGGCGCACAGCGCTGCCGCCGCAGCGGCAAGCGCGCCGAGGGAACGTCGGGTGAACGGGGTCGAGGGCATCGGGGTGTCCGCTTTCTTCATCGTCAACAGGGGAATGGATTTCAGGTGCCCGACGGCAGCCAGCGCTGCGCGAGCTTCACGAAGTAGCTGGCACCGATCGGGATGATCTCGTCGTTGAAATCGAACGAGGTGTTGTGGATGATGCAAGGGCCGGGCCCGTGGCCGTCGAGCCGGTGGTCGCCGTCGCCGTTGCCCAGGAACGCGTAGCAGCCGGGCCGTGCGATCAGCATGTGCGCGAAGTCTTCGGCGCCCATCACGGCGGGGAAGTCGTCGGTGACCATGTCGTCGCCCACCACCTCGCGCATCACGCCGGCGGCAAAGCGCGCCTCCGCCGCGTGGTTCACGGTCGGCGGCGACGAACGGTTGAAGTACACCTCGGCCGTGCAGCCGTGCGCCGCCGCCACGCCGGCGGCCACCTCGCGCAGGCGGGCCTCGATCTTGTCGATGGCGTCGAACGAAAAGGTGCGGATGGTGCCGCCCACCGTGGCCACGTCGGGAATCACGTTGGGCGCGTCGGAGCCCTGCAGCTGCGTCACCGCGAGCAGCGCGCGCTCGGTGCTGGGAATGGTGCGCGGCACGATGGTCTGCAACTGCTGCGCCAGCGTGACCACCGCCGCCACCGGGTCGATGCCCGTGTGCGGCATCGAGGCATGCGTGCCGCGCCCGCGCACGGTGATCTTGTAGGTGTTGCTCGAGGCCATGAGCGCGCCTTCGTTGAGCGCGAAGCGCCCCACGTCGCCCACGGGGAAGTTGTGCAGCCCGAAGACCGCGTCGCACGGAAAGCGCTCGAACAGGCCCTCGTCGATCATCTTCTTGGCACCCGCCTTGCCCATCTCCTCGGCGGGCTGGAAGATGAAGTTCACCGTGCCGTCGAAATCTTCCGGGCCCTGTTGCGACAGGTGCCAAGCGGCGGCCAGCAGCATGGTGGTGTGGCCGTCGTGGCCGCAGGCGTGCATGCGCCCGGGGTTCGTCGACTTGTGGGCGAAGTCGTTGGCCTCGTGCAGGGGCAGGGCGTCCATGTCGGCGCGCAGGCCGATGGTGCGCGTGCCCTTGCCCTTGCGCAGCACGCCGACGAGGCCCGTGCCGGCAATGCCGCGATGCACCTCGATGCCCCACTCGGTGAGCAGGTTCGCCACCTTCTCGGAGGTGCGGTGTTCTTCGAAGCCGAGTTCGGGGTGGGCGTGGATGTCGCGCCGGATGTCGACGAAGCGGGCGGCGTTGGCAAGGAAGG
Organism: Variovorax sp. AC103; assembly: GCF_979254005.1. Classification (NCBI taxonomy): domain Bacteria; kingdom Pseudomonadati; phylum Pseudomonadota; class Betaproteobacteria; order Burkholderiales; family Comamonadaceae; genus Variovorax; species Variovorax sp. AC103. The sequence continues at coordinate 166,473 of NZ_CEEDFC010000002.1, forward strand.
AGTCGGCGATGTTCATGGCAGGGCGTTGTGCGGGAAGTCGTTCGAGGGATCGAACGATTCTGGCGCAGTCGCCCGCCGCGCGCACGCGCGGGTTTCGCAGGCCGTGCGGCTTTACCCGAGCCGCCCTTGCTGCCGCAGCGTCGCGCCGATGCGCCGGATCTCGGCCTCGCCCTGCTCGAGCGTCGAGCGGCTCGTGTGCACCGAGTAGTGGCCCATCACCAGTTCGTGCGGATGCTTCACCGCCGAGCCCAGCACGAAGGCCGTGTCGCCCCGGGCGGTGAAGTCGATCGCGTCCTGCGACTCGTCGAACACCGCGAGTTCGCCGCCGCCGATGGGGCCGCCCCGGTCGTCGCCGGTTGCGAGCGCGCCTTCGTTGACCGCGACCCAGCCCACCGTGTGCCCGGCCGGCGGCACGTAGCGCCAGTGCTCGCCGTCTTTCAGCTGCACGGCCAGGTAGTTCATCGACGCGGGCGCCGCTATTGCGCTACGCGCCGCGCCATAACGTCCGAGCAGCACGCGCGCCGGGCCTTCCTGCGGCACCTGCGCGGGCGCGAGGTACAGGCTTTGCGCGGGCGCGTTCTCTTCAGAAGCCGGCAGCGCCACCCACAGCTGGAAGCCGCGCACGCGCGTCACGCCCGGCGCGGGGCCGCCGGTGTGCCACACGCCGTTGCCGGCGCGCATCCACTCCACGCCGCCGCCCAGCAGCGTGCCTTTCTCGCCGGTCGTGTCTTCGTAGAGCGTGTCGCCTTCGATCAGGTAGGTGAGCGTGGCGATGCCCGAGTGCGGATGCAGGCCGAAGCCCTTGTGGCCGCCGGTGGTGTCGAAGCCGAAGAGGTCGAGGAACACGAAGGGCTTGAGAAATTCGCCCAGGTCGCCCGGGCTCACCAGCCGCGTGATGCCGCCGTGCTTCGCGCCGCGCGTGCGGTAGACGATGGCGCGGGCCTGCGTGACTGTGTCGGTGCTCATGCGGCCTCCCTTGCGGTCTTCAGCGCGCGGGTCCACCAGGCCATGTCGTCGAGCATGGCGGTGGCAGCCTGTGCGAGGTGAGGGAAGTCGTCGAACGACTTGCCCTGCTGCCAGATGCCCATGAACTCCACCATGCCGATGTGCACCGCATGGCGCACCGGCGCCATCTGCATCTCGACGGCAACGAGCCGCAGCTGCTCGACGGCCCGCGCCGCGCCCACGCCGCCGTAGCCCACGAAGCCGATCGGCTTGCGAATGAACTCCTTGTAGGCCCAGTCGATCGCGTTCTTCAGCACCGCGCTCGGGCCGTGGTTGTATTCGGGCGTGACGACGACCAGGCCGTCGAAGGTGGCCAGCTTCGCCTGCCAGCGCTGCGCGGCCTCGTTCTTCACCGGACCCCACGCGGGGGCGCCGGCCTCGTCGAAGAAGGGCAGCGGATGGTCGCGCAGGTCGACGAGTTCGAAGGCCAGGTCGGTGCGCTGCTTTGCGATCTCGTGGATCCAGCGGGCGGGCTTGTCGCCGAAGCGGCCTTCGCGGGTCGAGGCGATGACGATGCCGATGCGGGGTTGTGCCTGGGTCATGGGGGGCTCCTGATGGGTTGGCATGGCGGCCGGGGTGGCCATGCACCGAAGCTTAGGCACGCACCCATTGATCGACTAGACGGTAGAGTCGGATTGCACTCATCCAGAATTCGAAGGAATCAACCCGCCATGCTCGACCTCAACGACATCGCCATGTTCGTGCAGGTGGTGCGCCACGGCAGCTTTGCCGAGGCCGCCCGCCGGCTCGGCCTGCCGCCCAACACCGTGAGCCGGCGCGTCCAGCAGCTCGAGGCGCAGCTGGGCACGCGGCTGATGCAGCGCTCCACGCGCAAGCTGACGCTGACCAGCGCGGGACAGGCCTTTCACGAGCGATGCGCGGGGGCGGTCGACGGGCTGGTGGCGGCGGGGCAGGAACTGGTGGCGGGCGGGCAGGCGCCCAGCGGGCTGATCCGGGTGGCGGCGCCGGCGGATTTCTTCGATTTCTTCCCGATGGAATGGGTGGCGGACTTCCTGGCCGAACACCCCCTGGTCAGGCTCGACTTCGTGCTCAGCGACGCCGCCGCCGACCTGATCGCCGAGCAGATCGACGTGGCGTTCCGCGGCGGCGTGCTGCGCGATTCGGGCTATATCGGCCGGCGGCTGGCCACGCGCAGCGGCGGCCTGCTGGCCAGTCCCGCCTACCTCGCGCGGCGCGGCGCGCCCGCGACCTTGCAGGCGCTGGCGGACCACGACTGCGTGACGCCGCCGCACCCGGCCGGCCACACCACATGGCGGCTCACGGGCCCCGACGGGGTGCAAGAAGAAGTGCAGGTCGCCGGGCGCTTCACCGGCAACACGGCCCAGGCGCTGCGCAAGGCCGCGCTGGCCGGCATGGGCATCGCGCAGCTGCCGCCGTCGATGGCGACGCGCGACGAGCAGGAAGGGCTGCTCGTGCGGGTGCTGCCGCAGTACGCGTACACGGGGCGGGGGCTGAGCGTGGTCTACCCGAGCCGCAAGCACCTGCCGCTGGCGGTGTCGGCGTTCATCGAGATTGTGGTGGGCAAGCTGGGGCAACTGGACGTGCTGCAGGAGCCCGTGCCTTCAGGGAAAGCCTAGCCGCCTGCGCTTTTTCGTTTCCACTGAAAATGCCTTCCCATGAAAATCGAAAAAGACACCGTCGTCACCATCAAGTACAAAGTCTCCGACGCCCAGGGCAAGCTCATCGAGGCGAGCCCCGAGCCGATGGCCTACCTGCATGGCGGCTACGAGAACACGCTGCCCAAGATCGAGGAAGCGCTCGACGGCAAGGAGAAGGGCTACCAGACCGTGGTGAACCTCTCGCCCGAAGACGCCTTCGGCCAGCGCGACGAGGCGCTGGTGCGCAGCATTCCCAAGGCCGAGTTTCCGCCCGGCGTGAAGATCGGCGGGCAGCTGCAAGGCCGCCTGGACGACGGCACCGAGCATGTCTTCACCGTGATGAAGATCAAGGGCCCGGTCGTGCTGCTCGACGGGAACCATCCGTGGGCCGGCAAGGCGCTGAAGTTCAGCCTGCAGGTGACGGATGTGCGTGCGGCGCTGCCGGTGGAGATCGAGCACAAGCATGTGCATGGGGCGCACGGGCACCATCACTGACGACTGAAGCAGCCGGGTCGCCGGGACCGGCGGCCGCTCAGTTCTTCTTCCAGAACCTCGGCGCGTCCCCGATCTTTCCCAGCGCCTTGCGGCAGGCCTTCGCGCCGCCCGCATGCCGCGCAGTGAACCAACCCACCGCAAACCACGCGCGCGCATCGCGTTCCGTGGCCTCGCGGTACAGCGCCAGCGCGACCGCCTCGTCGTTGAACTCCCCCAGCGCGTCCTGCGCGGGCCGCAGCGCCTTCAGGTAGCGCTCGGCGGCCTCCTTGTCTTCGCCCTCGAACAGCGGCGCCACGAACTCCGCCAGGTAGCGCAGGCGCTTGAGCCGCTTGCGCACGCGGTGCTGGCTTTCGGTTGCCAGTGACTCGAAGCGCTCGCCGTCGCGCACCGCCTGCTTGTGCAGCTTCTGCAGGCGCTTGCGCAGCAGGCGGCGGGCGTCGTCGGCACTGGCCGCGGCGGATTCCGCCGGCGCCAATGCGGTGAAGCCGATCAGCGAAACCAGCACGTCCTGGAACGCCGCAGCACGCACCACATCGCCTGCAGACGACGCGCTGGACGCCGCGTCGCCCGCCATCGGGTCGAAGGCCGGCCCGCCCGCTTCGCGCAACAGGGGCTGCGCGAGCTTCACGACCTGTTCGCGGTCGCGCAATTCGCCGAGCGCGCGGAAGGCGTCGACCAGCGGCGGCTCCCACGCGGCGGCCTCGAACAGCCCTGAGTCCGCATCGAGCGGCGCCAATTCGCGCAGCGCCGTGCGCAGCCGCCGGATGCCGATGCGCAGCTGGTGAATCTGCTCTTCGTCCGCGGGGTCGGTATTGCCCGCCGCAATCTCGCTGGCATTCGGCAGCATCTGCGCCAGGCAGGACGCGACCACGGCCTGCTGAATCGCCCGGCCGTCGGGGTGCTGCGCGGCGAAGCGCGGCGGCTGCGCCTTCACCGCTTCCACGCGGTCTTGCGCGGCCAGCAGGCGCGCGCCGCGCTCGGCCTTCGACACGGTGCCGAACCACAGCCCATGCTGCTGCGACCAGCGCCGCGCGAGCGACACCAGGCCCCGCACGTCGCCGCTCTTGAGTTCCAGCTCCAGCTCGCACACCGGCGATTGGCGCTGTTCGGGCGTGCCAGCGTGCGCGACGACCTTGCCGACGTCCAGCGCCATCTCGACCACCGCGCCACCGGGCCCCGTCACGCGCACGTCGCGCGTGAGCCGCACGATGTCGGTCGATTGCCGTTCGACCAATGCAGCATCTCCCCCCTCCGCCAGCAGTTTGGCGAGCCGTTCGCCCACGGGCGTGCCCTGGTGGCGCTGCGGATCGATTTGCGGCGCCTTGCCCGCCGTGCCCAGGTCGACGTTGTGCTCCAGCCGGTGCAGCGCGTTGTCGCCCGTGGCCTTCACGGTCTGGACCCAGCGCGGGCCTTCCTTGCGCAGCCGCAGCACCATGCCATGGGCGGCCAGCCGCTGGTCGGCGGTGTCGAAGTAGCGGGCCTGCAGGCGGGTGCGCACGACGGCGCCGCGCTTCAGCGCGGCTTCGACGGCCTTCAGGCGGCCGGGGGGAATGCAGAACTTGAACTCGATTTCCATAGCCGCCGATGATGCGCGCGCCGCATCCGCCAGCAGCGCAAAACCCCCGCGCCGAAATTCATGTGGACGCCGTCCATTTTCTTTGGTATCTTTTGTGGACGGCGTACACAAACACCGGAAATCCTCCATTCATCCTCATCGACACAGGACGACACCATGGCCACCAAGCAGATCTTCGTGAATCTCCCCGTCAAGAACCTCGACAAGACCAAGGCTTTCTTCGCCGCCCTGGGCTACACCTTCAACCCGCAGTTCACCGACGCCAATGCCGCGTGCATGGTGGTGCAGAAGGACAGCATCCACGTCATGCTGCTGGTGGAAGACTTCTTCAAGACCTTCACGGCCAAGGCCATCGCCGACACCGGCAAGACCACCGAGGTGCTGCTGTGCCTGTCGTGCGAGAGCCGCGCCGAGGTCGACGACCTCGTGGCCAAGGCGGTGGCGGCCGGCGGCACCACGCCGCGCGAGCCGCAGGACTACGGCTTCATGTACGGCCACGGCTTCCAGGACATCGACGGCCACCTGTGGGAGCTGATGTACATGGACCCGAACGCAGAAATGCCCAAGCAGTAAGGCATCGACCGACCCGGCAGGAGGAACGAACGATGCCCATCGTTCCATACGCGCTCTTCACTGTTGCAGGCAAGGCACCTACCGGAAGGCGCTTGCGCCCCGATATTCCAGCCATCGGCAAGGCACCATCGGCCATGCCCCCCATGGAAAGGAATAACGACATGTCCGAAGACAACAACAAGCGCGCAAGCCCCGTCCTGCAGGTCGCGCCCCTCGGGTTCCCGTGGCAGACGATCGACCCGTTCCTGTTCTGCGTGTACCACGACGACGCCTACCCGCAGGGCAACGGCCGCATGGGCCCCGAAGCCTCGCTCGCCGGGCGCCAGATCGGCCAGGACTTCAGCCGCAAGGACGGCTGGAGCATGTACCACGGCGACACGGTGCCGGGCTTTCCCTCGCACCCGCACCGCGGCTTCGAGACGGTGACCATCGTGCGCAAGGGCCTGGTCGACCACTCCGACTCGCTGGGCGCCACCGCGCGCTTCGGCGGCGGCGACGTGCAGTGGCTCACGGCCGGCAAGGGCATCGTGCATTCCGAGATGTTCCCGCTGCTCGACGCCGGTGCGCCGAACCCGCTGGAGCTGTTCCAGATCTGGCTCAACCTGCCGGCGCGCAGCAAGATGGCCGAGCCGCATTTCACGATGCTGTGGTCCGACGACATTCCGCGTTTCGCGTCCGACGACGCCAAGGGCGGGCGCACCGACGTCGCGGTGATCGCGGGCAAGCTCGGCGACGCCCTGAACGGCCAGGCGCCGATCCAGCCGCTGGCGCCGCCGCCCGATTCGTGGGCCGCGCAGGCCGACGCCGACGTGGCCATCTGGACGATCAAGATGACGCCCGGCGCGCAATGGACGCTGTCCGCCGCCACGGGCGAGGACACGCGGCGCATGCTGTACTTCTTCAAGGGCGCGACGGCGCACGTCGGCGGCGAGCGCGTGCAGGGCCCGGTGGCCATCGAGCTGCGCGCGGACATGGCCGTCGAGCTGGTCAACGGCCCCGACGAGGCGAGCGAGTTCCTGGTGCTGCAGGGCCGCCCGATCGCCGAGCCGGTGGTGCAGTACGGCCCCTTCGTGATGAACACGCAGGCCGAGATCAGCCAGACCATGGCCGACTACCGGCGCACGCAGTTCGGCGGCTGGCCCTTCGACAATTCGGCACCGGTTCATGGCCGCGAGACGGCGCGCTTCGCGAAGCACCCGGGCGGGCGCGAGGAAGTGCCTGTGGCCTGACCGAGCCTTGCGGGCGGGGGCGTCAGAGGGTCTTCAGCACCTCGGCGCCCAGCGCGGTCATGCTCGGGATGAACTCGAGCACCTCCGTGCGCGCCACACCGTTCTGCACGAACGGGTCGCGCGCCAGCACCGCGTCGAGCGCCTCCCGGTCGCCCGAGCGCGCCAGGATCACACCCCCCTTGCGCGGCACCTGCCGGCCAGAGGCCACGAACAGGCCGCTCGCATAGTGCTTCTTGAGCCAGGTGACATGCGCGTCCATCAGGGCGTCGAGTTCCTCGAGCGGGCGGACGTAGGTGAGGGTGACGATGAACATGGCGGGATGGCGGGAGTTCAAGAAACGCCATCCTATGGGCTCGGCGTGTTGCCGACTGCGCCAAGGTGTGCGCACCGGTAACCGCCGGCGCGCCGGCGCGGGCTAGTCGATCGCCACGCCGCCTTCCTTCACCAGCTTCGCGAACTTGGCCGTCTCCTCGCGGATCTGCTTCGCCATCTCGTCCTGCGTGCCACCCAGCGGCTCGGCGCCGATGGCCTGCATGCGCTGCGCGAAGTCGGGCGAGTGGATGATCTTCACCATCTCGGTGTTCAGCCGCGCCAGCACGTCCTTGGGCGTGGCCGCCGGCGCGAGCACGCCGAACCAGGTGCCGATGTCGAAACCCTTGAGCCCCGCTTCTTCCAGCGTGGGCACGTCGGGCAGCACCGACGAGCGGCGTGCCGTGGTCACGGCCAGCGCGCGCAGCTTGCCGCTCTTGATGTGCTGCAGCACCGGCGTGATGGTGTCGAAGGACATCGCCACCTGCCCGCCCAGCAGGTCGGTGGTGAGCGGGCCGCTGCCCTTGTAGGGCACGTGCAGCAGCGTGGTGCCAGTGCTGGCCTGGAACTGCGTGCCGATCAGGTGCTGCGCCGTGCCGTTGCCGTTGGAGCCGTAGGCCAGCTTCTCGGGCGTGGCCTTGGCCAGCGCCACCAGTTCGGCCACGTTCTTCGCGGGCGTCTGGGCCGCATTGACGACCAGCACGTTGGGCACCATGGCCACCACGGTGACGGGCGCCAGGTCTTTCTGGAAGTCGTAGGGCAGCTTCTTGTAGACGCTGGTGGCGATGGTGTGGTGCACCGCGCCCATCAGCAGCGTGTAGCCGTCGGGCTTGGCCTTGGCCACGTAGTCGGCCCCGAGCGTGGCGCCGGCGCCGGGCCGGCTCTCGACCACCACGGGCTGGCCCAGCGACTGCGAGAGCTTGTCGGCCAGCGCACGCGCCAGCACGTCGGTGGTGCCGCCCGCGGGGAAGGGCACGACGAGGCTGATGGGCCGCGCGGGCCAGCCGGCGGGCTGCTGCGCGAAGGACAGCGCGGTTGCACCCAGGCCCAGGCCCAGCCCGAGCCCCAGGGCGGTGGCGCGAAGCACGGTGCGCCGGCGGCGCGCGTCGAAAAAAGCGGTCATGGTGTTTGTCTCCGGCTTGTTGTCGTGGTGCGCGCATCGAGGCACGCGAATACCGTCGGGGTCGCTCGAAATCGATCAGGCCATCAAGGCCCGGGCCGTCAGGCGGCCATGCGCTGCGGCACGCCGGCGATGTGGTCGCACACCGCGCGCGTCACCTGCGCCGTGGTCGCGCTGCCGCCCAGGTCGCGCGTGTGCAGCGACGGGTTGGCCGTGACGTGCTCCACCGCCGCCATCACGCGGCGCGCGGCCTCGGCCTCGCCCAGGTGCTCCAGCAGCATCACCACCGACCAGAAGGTGCCGACCGGATTGGCCAGCCCCTTGCCCATGATGTCGAAGGCCGAGCCGTGGATGGGCTCGAACATCGAGGGGTAGCGGCGCTCGGGGTCGATGTTGCCGGTGGGCGCAATGCCCAGGCTGCCCGCCAGCGCCGCCGCCAGGTCACTGAGGATGTCGGCATGCAGGTTGGTGGCGACGATGGTGTCCAGCGTGGCCGGTCGGTTGACCATGCGCGCGGTGCACGCGTCGACCAGCTCCTTGTCCCAGGCGACGTCGGGGAACTCCCTGGAGACCTGCAGCGCGATCTCGTCCCACATCACCATCGCGTGGCGCTGCGCGTTGCTCTTGGTCACCACCGTGAGCAGCTTGCGCGGCCGCGAGCGGGCCAGGGTGAAGGCGAAACGCATGATGCGTTCGACGCCCGCGCGGGTCATCATGCTCACGTCTGTGGCGGCTTCGATGGGGTGGCCCTGGTGCACGCGGCCGCCGACGCCCGAGTATTCGCCCTCGGAGTTCTCGCGCACGATCACCCAGTCGAGCTGGCCCGGCGCGCAGCGCTTGAGCGGGCCGTCGATGCCCGGCAGGATGCGCGTGGGCCGCACGTTGGCGTACTGGTCGAAGCCCTGGCAGATCTTCAGGCGCAGTCCCCACAGCGTGATGTGGTCGGGAATGTGCGGGTCGCCCGCGGAGCCGAAAAGAATGGCGTCTTTCTCGCGCAGCGCGTCCAGGCCGTCGGCCGGCATCATCTCGCCGTGCGCGCGGTACCAGTCGCCGCCCCAGCCGAAGTCCTCGAAGCTGAACTGCAGCGCGCCGCCGGAAGCCGCGGCCAGCGCCTCCATCACCTCGCGACCCGCGGGGATCACTTCCTTGCCGATGCCGTCGCCGGGAATGGTGGCAATGCTGTAGCTGCTCATCGATGTCCTTGTGAATGTGTGCTCTGTCGAAAGAGCCCACTGTAGGATTCGATGCGCCGAACGATTCATGCCGAAAGTGAATCCATCCTTAACTTCAATTCAACAGTGAGGTGGCCATGACATCCCCCGTCCAGCCCGCCGACCTCGGCTTCTTCGCCACGCTCGCGGCCTGCGGCAGCCTGAGCGCCGCGGCGCGCGAGCTCGGCATCAGCACGCCGGCGGTGAGCAAGCGGCTCGCGCTGATGGAAGCGCGCCTGGGCGTCACGCTGGTGAACCGCACCACGCGGCGCATGAGCCTCACGCCCGAAGGCGAGCTCTACGTGGCCAGCGCGCGGCGCATCCTCGGCGAGATCGACGACATGGCACAGCAGCTCGGCGGCGCCAATGGCGAGGCACAGGGCCTGCTGCGCGTGAACGCCACGCTGGGCTTCGGGCGCAGCCATGTGGCGCCGCTCATCTCGAAGTTCGTGCGCAAGCATCCGCAGGTGGAGGTGCAGCTGCAGCTCTCGGTCAACCCGCCGCCGCTGTCCGACGACGCCTTCGACGTCTGCATCCGCTTCGGCGCGCCGCCCGAGGCGCGCGTGATCGCGCGGCGCATCGCGTCGAACCGGCGCCTGCTGTGCGCCTCGCCCGCCTACCTGGCGCGCGTCGGCACGCCCAAGGTGCCGAACGACCTCACGCACCACCGCTGCATCGGCATCCGACAGGGCGACGAGGCCTACGGCGTGTGGCGCCTGAGCACGGGGCGCGGCACGGCGCAGCGCACCGAGGCGGTGAAGACGCGGGGCGCGCTGAGCACCAACGACGGGGAGATCGCGGTCAACTGGGCGCTGGACGGCCACGGCATCCTGATGCGCGCCGAATGGGACATCGCGCGCTACCTGCGCAGCGGCCGGCTGGTGCAGGTGCTGGCCCACTGCCGCACGCCCGACGCCGACATCCACGCGGTGTACCCGCAGCGCCACCAGCTCTCGGCGCGCGTGCGGGCCTTCGTCGATTTCATGGCCGCGGCGCTGGGCAAGGACGACGCCGAACCGGCGCTCAGCCGCCGCTGAGCACCGAGCCCACCAGCCACACGTTGGCCGCGCCGATCACGCCGAACAGGCCCCAGGCCAGCAGCTTGACCACCGGCCCGTTGGCGAAGCTGCCCATCATGTCGCGCCGGCTCGTGAAGCGAATCAGCGGCCACATCGCGAACGGCAGCTGGAAGCTCAGCACCACCTGGCTGAGCACCAGCATCTTGCCCACGCCGCCGTCGCCGAACCACCAGACGCCGAGGAAGGCCGGGCCCAGCGCCAGCAGGCGCGTGATCAGCCGGCGCTGCCAGCACGGGATCTTCATGTCGAGAAAGCCTTCCATGATGATCTGGCCCGCGATGGTGCCGGTGAAGGTCGAACTCTGCCCCGAGGCCAGCAGCGCAATGCCGAACAGCGTGGCCGCGAACGCGCTGCCCACGATGGGTTCGAGCAGCCGGTAGGCGTCGTCGATCTCGGCCACTTCGCGGTGACCCGTGGCATGGAACGCGCTGGCCGCCAGCACCATGATCGCAGCGTTGACCAGCAGCGCGAGCGACAGCGACACCACCGCGTCGAGCGTGCAGAAGCGCACCGCCTCGCGGCGCGCCGCGTCGGTGTCGGCCACGAGGCGGGTCTGCACGATGGACGAATGCAGGTACAGGTTGTGCGGCATCACGGTGGCGCCCACGATGCCGATGGCCAGGTACAGCGCGCCCGGCTGGTGCAGCCGCTCCAGGGCGGGCGCGAAGCCCATCGCCACGCCGAACCAGTTGGGCGGCGCCATCGCCAGCTCGACAATGAAGCAGCCCGCGATGGTGCCCACCAGCCCGAGCACGATGGCCTCCACGCGCCGGAAGCCCGCGCCCTGCAGGCCCAGCACCAGCAGCGTGTCGAAGGCCGTGATGGCGATGCCCACCGGAATCGACACGCCGAACAGCAGGTGCAGCGCCAGCGCGCTGCCCAGCACCTCGGCCAGGTCGCAGGCCACGATGGCCAGTTCGGCGCCCAGCCACAGCAGCCGATTGACGCGCGGCGAATAGTGCTCGCGGCAGGCGCGCGCCAGGTCTTTCTGCGTGACCAGGCCCAGGCGCACGCACAGCGTCTGCAGCAGCATCGCCGCCAGGCTCGCGAGCAGCACCACGAACAAGAGGCCGTAGCCGAAGCGCGAACCGGCCTCGATGTCGGTGGCCCAGTTGCCGGGGTCCATGTAGCCGACCGACACCAGCAGGCCCGGGCCCGCGTAGCGCATCAGCTTCTTGATGAACGGCAGGTCTTGCGGGACGGCGACGCTGCCCTTCACTTCGGACGGGCAGAAGGGCGCGGTGGCCGTGCGGGGCAGCGGAAAGAACATGCGCGCGATGATAGGGACAAGCCTGCGAAGTTGTCGCGGACCGGACCCGCGCCCTCTGCGCGGCGGCGCGAAATCTCTTAGATTCGAGCGTCGAAATTCCTACACACCCTGGAGACCTTTCACATGATCCACGTCGTCGCAGTCATCACCGCCAAGCCGGGCCAGCGCGCCGCATTGCTCGAGGCCTTTGCCGCCAACCGCGCGGCCGTGCTGGCCGAAGCGGGCTGCATCGAGTACGGCGCCGCGGTCGATGCGCAAGGTGTCCCCACGTCCAAGGCCAGCTTTGGCCCCGAGACCTTCGTCGTGATCGAGAAGTGGGAAACGCTGGCCCATCTGCAGGCCCATGCAGTGGCACCGCACATGAAGGAGCACGGCGCGAAGACCAAGGAGCTGGTCGAGAGCAAGCTGATCCACGTGCTCGAGCCGGTCTGAGCCTGGGCGAAAAGCAGCGCGGACGCGCCTTGCGGCCACCCATGAAAAAACGCGCCCTCGGGCGCGTTTTTCATTGAAGCCGCGAAGTCTTACTTCGACACGACCTTCACCATTTCGAGGCACTTGTTCGAGTAGCCCCATTCGTTGTCGTACCAGCTCACCAGCTTCACGAAGGTGCTGTCCAGCGCGATGCCGGCTTCGGCGTCGAAGATGGAGGTGCGCGGGTCGCCGCGGAAGTCGGTGGCCACCACCTTGTCTTCCGTGTAGCCCAGCACGCCCTTCAGCGCACCTTCGCTCTGTGCCTTCATTTCGGCGCAGATTTCCTTGTACGTGGCTTCCTTCTCGAGTTCGACCGTGAGGTCGACCACCGACACGTCGGAGGTCGGCACACGGAAGCTCATGCCCGTGAGCTTCTTGTTGAGCTCGGGAATCACCACGCCCACGGCCTTGGCTGCACCGGTGCTGGACGGAATGATGTTTTCCAGGATGCCGCGGCCGCCGCGCCAGTCCTTGTTGCTCGGGCCGTCCACGGTCTTCTGCGTGGCGGTGGTGGCGTGCACGGTGGTCATCAGGCCGCGCTTGATGCCCCACTTGTCGTTCAGCACCTTGGCCAGCGGGGCCAGGCAGTTGGTGGTGCAGCTGGCGTTGCTGATGATGGCTTCGCCGGCGTACTTCTTGTCGTTCACGCCGTAGACGAACATGGGGGTGTCGTCCTTCGACGGTGCCGACAGGATGACCTTCTTGGCGCCCGCGTCGATGTGCTTCTGCGCCGTTTCCTTGGTGAGGAACAGGCCGGTCGATTCGAGCACGACGTCGGCGCCGACTTCGTCCCACTTGAGCTGCGACGGGTCGCGCTCCTGCGTCAGGCGGATCTTCTTGCCGTTCACGATCAGCGTGTTGCCTTCGACCGTGACTTCACCCTTGAAGCGGCCGTGCACCGAGTCGTACTGGAGCATGTAGGCCAGGTAGTCGGGCTCGAGCAAGTCGTTGATGGCAACGATTTCGATGTCGTTCTTGAAGTTCTGCACCGCTGCGCGCAGCACGTTGCGACCGATGCGGCCGAAGCCGTTGATACCGAGTTTGATAGCCATCTGACTTGCTCCTAAGGTTGAAAAACTTGTTGTGAACCGGCAAGAAGAAACGCTGCGCGACGGTCAGTCGCGCAGTGCCGCTTCCACCGTGGCGGCCACGTTCTCCGCCGTGAATCCGAAGTACTTGAACAGTTCCGGCGCGGGCGCCGACTCGCCGTACGTGTCGATGCCGACGACGGCGGCGCAGCCGTACTTCCACCAGCCGCCCGTGCAGCCCATTTCAACGGCGATGCGCGGCAGCTTCTTCGGCAGCACGGCCTTCTTGTAGGCGAGGTCCTGGCGGTCGAAGGTGGTGGTCGAGGGCATCGACACCACGCGCACGGCGATCTTCTTTTCGGCCAGCAGCTTCTGCGCGGCCAGTGCGAGCTGCACTTCGGAGCCGGTGGCGATGATGACGGCGGCTGTCTTCTTGCTCTTGAGGCCCACGGTTTCCGGCTCGGACAGCACGTAGGCGCCGCGGCTGATGTCGCCGAGTTCGCTCTTCGGTGCGTAGGCGATGTTCTGGCGGCTCAGCAGCAGCGCGGTCGGGCGCGTCTGGTTTTGCAGCGCCACGGCCCAGGCCACGGCGGTTTCGGCCGTGTCGCCCGGACGCCAGACGTCCAGGTTGGGAATCAGGCGCAGCGAGGCGGCGTGTTCGATCGACTGGTGCGTGGGGCCGTCTTCGCCCAGGCCGATGGAGTCGTGCGTGAACACGTGGATCACGCGGTGCTTCATGAGCGCGGCCATGCGGATGGCGTTGCGGCTGTAGTCGCTGAACGTGAGGAAGGTGCCGCCGTAGGGGATGTAGCCGCCATGCAGCGCCACGCCGTTCATGATGGCCGCCATGCCGAACTCGCGCACGCCGTAGTTGATGTGCCGGCCGATGGTGCCGTGCGGCACTTCCACCGGGGCTTCGGGCTTGGCTTCGTCTTCGGCGCCTTGCTTGGCGTCGACCGCCGGCACGTTCATGACCACGGCGCCGGTCTTCGCGTCGAAGCGCAGGGCGGCAGTGCTCTTGGTGTTGGTGAGGTTGGAGCCGGTCAGGTCGGCGCTGCCGCCGAGCATTTCGGGCAGCGCGGCGGTGAAGGCTTCCAGCGCGAGCTGGCTGGCCTTGCGGCTGGCCACGGTCTCGGCCTTGGTGTGGGCGGCGACCACGGTGTCGAACGCCACCTGGTGGAAGTTCTTGGGCAGCTCGCCCTTCATGCGGCGCGTGAACTCGGCGGCCAGCTCGGGGAACGCCACGGCGTAGGCGGCGAACTTGGCGTTCCACTCGGCTTCGATGTTGGCGCCGGCTTGCTTGTGGTCCCAGTCGGCGTACACCTCGGCCGGGATCTCGAAGGGCGCGTAGTGCCAGTCGATGGCATCGCGCGTGAGCTTGATTTCTTCGGCGCCCAGCGCCTCGCCGTGCGCCTTGGCGGTGCCGGCGCGGTTCGGGCTGCCCTTGCCGATGACGGTCTTGCAGTTGATGAGCGTGGGCTTGTCGGTCGACTGCTTGGCCTTGGCGATGGCCTTGGACACTTCGGCGGCGTCGTTGCCGTCGATCGGGCCGATCACGTGCCAGCCATAGGCGTGGAAGCGTTCGGCCACGTTGTCGATGTACCAGGGCTTGACCTGGCCGTCGATGCTGATGCCGTTGTCGTCGTACAGGGCAATGAGCTTGTTCAGGTGCCAGGCGCCGGCCAGTGCGCAGGCTTCATGGCTGATGCCTTCCATCATGCAACCGTCGCCCAGGAAGGCGTAGGTGTGGTGGTCGACGATGTCGTGGCTCTTGCGGTTGAACTCGGCGGCGAGCAGCTTTTCGGCCAGCGCGAAGCCCACGGCGTTGGTGATGCCCTGGCCCAGCGGGCCGGTGGTGGTTTCCACGCCGGGGGTCACGTCGACTTCGGGGTGGCCGGCGGTCTTGCTGTGCAGCTGGCGGAAGTTCTTGAGCTCGCCGATCGGCAGGTCGTAGCCGGTGAGGTGCAGCACGGCGTACAGCATCATCGAGGCGTGGCCGTTCGAGAGCACGAAGCGGTCGCGGTCGAACCAGTGCGGGTTCGCGGGGTTGTAGCGCAGGTGATCGCCCCAGAGCGCGACGGCCATGTCGGCCATGCCCATCGGTGCACCCGGATGTCCGGAGTTCGCTTGTTGGACGGCATCCATGGCCAGCGCGCGAATCGCGTTGGCCATCAGGGCTTGGTTTGCCATGGGCATGGGGCTTTCGGGGGAAAAGGGTGGGTGGGATTGGGGGGAACCCGCGATTTTACCGGGCGAGCCCGCCGGGGCGCCGATACAGGCCGAACACCCGTCCGATGCGCTCCTGTGCCGGGCCGGACTGCTAGAGTTGCCACCCATGCTTGGGCTGCACCTTACCGCCGACCTCCACGACTGCCAATGCGGCCTTCAATGGCTCACCGACCGGGAGGCCCTGGGTGCCGTCTGCATGAAGGCGGTGGCCGCCGCCGGCCTGCAGGCGGTGGGCAAGCTGGTCCACGGATTTCCCGCCACGCCCCTGGGGCCGGGCGGCGTCACGGCCACGGTGCTGCTGGCCGAATCGCACCTGTGCATCCACACCTGGCCCGAGCAGCGCGGCGTGACGCTGGACGTGTATGTGTGCAACTTCGGCGGCGACCATTCGGCCAAGGCGCATGCGCTGATGGAATGCCTGGTGTCGCTGTTCCAGCCCCGTCACAGCGAGCGCAACGAACTGCAACGCGGGCGCGTGGCAGCAGGCGCGCAATGACCCCGGTCCGCGCGATGGTGCTGGCCGCCGGGCGCGGCGAGCGCATGCGGCCGCTGACCGACGCCTGCCCCAAGCCCCTGCTCGAGGTGCGCGGCAAGCCTTTGATGCAGTGGCCGATGGAAGCGCTGGCCGCCGGAGGGTTCACCAAGCTGGTGGTCAACACCGACTGGCTGGGCGCGCAAATTTCAGACCATTTCGGCGCAACACCCTTGATGGACAAGGGTGTCGCGCTATCAATTTCATACTCCGACGAGGGCCGCGACTTCGGCGGCGCGCTGGAGACGGCCGGTGGCATCGTGCGCGCGCTGCCGCTGCTGGGCGAGGTGTTCTGGGTGGCGGCCGGCGATGTGTTCGCGCCCGATTTCACCTTCACGCAAGCCTCGGTCGAGCGCTTTGTCGCCAGCGGCAAGCTCGCCCACCTGTGGCTGGTGCCCAACCCCGAACACAACCCGAACGGCGACTTCGGCCTGGCACCCGACGGCCTGGCGCTGAACACGGCGCCCGAGAAGTTCACCTTCTCCACCATCGGCCTCTACCGCGCCGCGCTGTTTACGCCGCCGTACTGCGACATTCCGGCCGGCAACCCCGAAGGCCGCAAAGCCCCCTTGGCCCCGATCCTGCGCGCCGCGATGGAGCGCCGGCAGGTGAGCGCCGAGCTCTACGCCGGCCCCTGGACCGACGTGGGCACGCCGCAGCGGCTGCAACAACTCAACGCCGGCGTGGTGCCGGCGCCCGACGCATGACGATCGCCCCGCTGCCCGACGCGCTGCGCCTGCTGCCCCTGCGCATTCACGACCTGGCCCTGGAAACAGCCGCCGAACGCAACGGCGGCGCGCCCGAAGACCCGCTGAGCGTGCCGATGTACGAAAGCGACTTCACGCGCCTGAGCCTCGCGCCCATGCGCCAGGGCTGGCATGTCGAGTATTTCGGCGAGACCTGGGGCGAGGCCTTCGAGGAAACGCTGGCCTGCCTGGCCCGCCAGGACGTGGCCGACTGCATCACCTCGCTGTCGTTCAGCGGCGTCGACAGCGGAGCGAACGGCACGCGCGACTGGACCTTCGCGCCGCTGCTCGACAGCCCGGTGATGTTCCCGCGCCTGCGCTCGCTGTTCATCAAGCCCACGCAGCCGGAGGACCACAACCAGTCGCTCGTGTGCGCGAGCGGCCGCATCCTCAAGGAAGGCGGCGACATCGCGCGCTGGGTGCGCAAGACGCCGCGCCTGAGCGAGCTCACCGTGCCGAACGCGCCGGACGCCGACTTCTTCGCGGTGCCGCTGCCGCAGCTGGGCAGCCTGTGCATCGGCGCCCATTTCGACACCCAGGGGTTCATCCGCAACCTCGCCGCGGCGGCGCACCTGCCGGCGCTGCGGCTGCTGGACTTTTCCGAATCCACCGAGCAGCAGATGGTGTGGCCGCCCGACCGGGCGCCCGGCGGCATCACGCCCTTCGAGGACTACGAGGCCCTGCTGCAAGGCCCCATGGGCGCGCAGCTGCGCGTGCTGAGGCTGCGCAACACCTGCCTGGACCTGGCGCAGCTCGAACGGCTGCAGGGCGTGCGCAAGGGGCTGCAATTCATGGTCATCCAGTCAACGATCGGCGGGTACGTCAGCCACTTTGCGCAGGATGTGTTCCCATGGCGGCACCTGGTTCCCGCGGACCCCGGACTTGCACCGTATCGAAAGTGAAAACCCATGCTCATTGACACCACGATCTACGCCGAGCGCCGCGCGCGCCTCGCCGCGCAACTGGGCAAGGACGGCATCGCCCTCATCCCCACGGCCCCCGAGCGCCAGCGCAACCGCGACAGCGACTTCCTGTTTCGCCACGACAGCTACTTCTACTACCTGACCGGCTTCACCGAGCCCAACGCCTGGCTGGTGCTCTCGGGCGACGGCCGCGCCACACTGTTCTGCGCGCCCAAGGACCTGGAACGGGAAATCTGGGACGGCTTTCGCCTCGGCCCCGAGGCCGCGCCCGCCGCGCTGGGCGTGGACGACGCCCTCTCGATCAACGAGCTCGACACGAAGCTGCCCAAGCTGCTCGAGAACAAGTCGACCGTGTGGTTTCCCTTCGCCACGCACAAGGGCCTGGAGACCCGCATCGACGGCTGGCTGCAGTCGGTGCGCGCGCGCGTGCGCTACGGCGCGCTGTGCCCCGAGGAGCAGCGCGACCTGTGCGGCCTGCTCGACGAGATGCGCCTCGTGAAGGACGCGCACGAGCAGGACGTGATGCGGCGCGCCGCGCAGATCAGCGCGCGCGCCCACATCCGCGCGATGCAGCTGTCGGCGCGCATGCTGCGCGAAGGCAAGGACGTGCGCGAGTACCACCTGGACGCCGAGCTGCTGCATGAATTCCGCCTGGGCGGCTCGCAGTACCCGGCCTACGGCTCCATCGTCGCGGCGGGCGCCAATGCCTGCGTGCTGCACTACCGCGCCGACGCCGCGCCGGTGCGCAAGGGCGAGCTGGTGCTGATCGACGCGGGCTGCGAGCTCGACAGCTATGCCAGCGACATCACGCGCACCTTCCCGGCCGACGGCAAGTTCAGCGGCCCGCAGCGCGCGCTGTACGACCTGGTGCTGCAGAGCCAGTACGCCTCGGCCGCCGCCACCAAGGCCGGCAACCGCTTCAACGACCCGCACGACGCGGCGGTGAAGGTGCTGGCGCAGGGCATGCTCGACCTGGGCCTGCTCGACGCCAACAAGGTCGGCGGCCTGGACGACGTGATCGACTCGCGCGCCTACTTCCAGTTCTACATGCACCGCACCAGCCACTGGCTGGGCATGGACGTGCACGACTGCGGCAGCTACGTCGAGCCCACGCAGGTCGGCGAAGTGAGCGAGCGAAAAGATCCGCTGTCCAACGAAGTCATCAAGAACCGCCCGAGCCGCATCCTGCACCCGGGCATGGTGCTGACGCTGGAGCCCGGCATCTACGTGCGCCCCGGCGAGGGCGTGCCCGAGCAGTTCCACCACATCGGCATCCGCATCGAGGACGACGCGATCGTCACGGCCACCGGCTGCGAGCTCATTTCGCGCGGCGTGCCGGTGGACGCGGACGAGATCGAGGCGCTGATGCGGGCTTGACCGCCCGCTGCGACACCGGCGGCGGCGCATGCCGCGCCTGTAGGAAGTCGATGAACACCCGCAGCTTGCGCGGCATCTGCGCGCGGCTCGGGTGGTACAGATAGAAGCCCGGAAAGGTCGGCCACCAGCGCTCCAGCAGCGGCACCAGCCGGCCGCTTTCGAAGTCTTCGCGCACTGCGCCTTCGAAGGCCGAGGTGATCCCCGCGCCCGCGCGCGCCGCGGCCAGCAAGACCTCGCTGTCGTTGCTGACCAGCGGCCCCGGCAGCGCGATGTCCAGCACGCGCCCGTCCTGCGCGTACTCCCAGCGATAGAGGCCGCCCGTGCTCAGGCGGTAGTTCAGGCAGCGGTGCTCGCGCAGGTCTTCGGGCACCAGTGGCGGCTTGCGGCCCTTCAGGTAGCGCGGCGCGGCGAAGGTGACCATGCGCAGCGGCCCGCCCACCGGCACGGCCACCACATCCTGTGCAAGGCTTTCGCCGAGCCGGATGCCGGCGTCGAAGCCGCCCTCGACCAGTTCGACCATGCGGTTGTCGCAGACCAGCTCGAGCGTGATGTCGGGCCAGGTGTCCGCGAAGTCGCCCAGGTACGGAAAGAGCAGCAGCTCGGCCGCCACCCGCGAGACGTTCAGGCGCAGCAGTCCGGCTGGCTTGTCGCGCGCCTCGTCGAGGCCTTCGACCGCCTGGGCCAGCGCGTCGAGTGCGGGTCGCGCGCCGTTCAGCAACTGCTGGCCCAGTTCGGTCACGCCGACCCGCCGCGTGGTGCGGTCCAGCAGGCGCACGCCCAGGCGCTGCTCCAGCGTGCGCACGGTCTGCGACAGGGCCGAGGGCGACACGCCCAGTTCTTCCGCGGCGCGCGTGAAGCTGGCGTGGTGCGCCACGCGGGCGAAGGCGGCGATGGCAGGGAGCAGCTCGGGCGACATGGCTTTCATTATGAAGACAGGCTTCACAAAGCATCAACCCCAGCGGGCTGTTTCCAGAGGAATTCCGAGCCTACCTTCGAGGCCATGGCGATGCGACCGCACCGCCAGCCATCTCGAAAGGACATTCACCATGAAGCTCGACAACTACCTCACCCTCGGCCGCTCGGGCCTGCGCGTCAGCCCGATGTCGCTGGGCACCATGACCTTCGGCAGCGACTGGGGCTGGGGCGCCGACGCTGTGGAGTCGCGCCGCATGTTCGACCTGTACGTGGAGCGCGGCGGCAACTTCATCGACACGGCCAACTTCTATACCAACGGCAGCTCGGAGAAGCTGCTGGGCCAGTTCATCGCCGAGCGGCGCGAGTCGGTGGTGCTGGCCACCAAG
This sequence comes from Variovorax sp. AC103, assembly GCF_979254005.1. Lineage (NCBI taxonomy): Bacteria > Pseudomonadati > Pseudomonadota > Betaproteobacteria > Burkholderiales > Comamonadaceae > Variovorax > Variovorax sp. AC103. The sequence continues at coordinate 186,566 of NZ_CEEDFC010000002.1, forward strand.
TACACGCTGAACATGCAGCCCGGCAACCCCAACGCGGGCGGCAACCACCGGCGCAACATGGTGCGCTCGGTCGAGGCCAGCCTGAAGCGCCTGGGCACCGACTACATCGACCTGCTGTACCTGCACATCTGGGACAACCTCACGCCCATCGACGAAGTGATGCGCGGCTTCGACGACCTCGTGCGCTCGGGCAAGGTGCTCTACGCGGGCATCTCCGACACGCCGGCCTGGCAGGTGGCGCGCATGCAGACGCTGGCCGACCTGCGCGGCTGGACGCCGCTGGTGGCGCTGCAGATCGAGCACAGCCTGATCGAGCGCACCGTGGAGCGCGAACTGCTGCCGATGGCCCACGAGCTCGGCCTGGGCGTGATGGCGTGGTCGCCGCTGGGCAGCGGCGTGCTGTCGGGCAAGTACACGCGCGCCGACCTCGCGCAGATGAAGGGCGCCACGTCGGGCACGGCAGGCGTCTCGGGCACGCGCAAGGACCTGGTCGCCATCAACGGCGCGCTGAGCGGCCGCACGCTCGACATCGCCGACGTGGTCGCGCAGATCGCGAAGGAGCAGGGCCGCTCGTCCGCGCAGATCGCGCTGGCCTGGCTGCTGCACCGCAGCGCGCCGACCGTGATGCCGATCGTCGGCGCGCGCACCTTCGCGCAGTTCGAGGACAACCTGGGTGCGCTCGACGTGGAACTCGATGCCTCGGCGCTGCAGCGTCTCGATGCAGTCAGCGCCGTGCCGATGGGCTTCCCGCACGACTTCATGGCGCTGCCGGTGACGCAGGGCGTGCTCTCGGGCGGCACCGCGGCGCGGCGCCCGGCCTGAACGGCTCAGGCCAGCAACAGGAGCAGCAGGTAGAGCAAGCCGCCGCCCACGGCGACGAGCGCCGCGGCCGACCCGATCCACGGAAACCGCCGCGGCGCGCAGCCCAGCAGCCCGACCGTCGCCAACGCGGCGGCCGTGAGCGCGCCCAGCCACAGCACCCAGCCGATCGAGCTCCCCGCGGCCTGCAGGCTCGCGGCCAGCGACAGGCACAGCAGCACGGTGCCGCCCAGCTGCAGCCAGCGCCGCCACGTGCCCGGCGAGCTGCCGCGGCCGTAGACGTCTTCGCTGTGGCGGTCCATCGCGAGGCTCAGCGCGCAGAAGCCGCCGAGCGAAGCGGCGAACACGAGGGCCAGGAGCAGCGAATCCATCACGAACCCTGTTCCGAGGTGACGAGCGCGGACTGCGCCGCAGGCGTGGCCTTGGCCGCCGGCGGAGCGGCCTTCCTGGCCAGCGACTTGCGGCGCTTGCGCTCCACGATCCAGACCGCGCTCGCCAGGCCCAGGCCCAATGCCATCGCGACGAGGTCGAAGCCGGCCACCGCGCTCGGGCCCGAACGCAGGCTCACGGTCAGCGGCGCGGGACCTGTGAACGCGTTGAGCACCGGCAGCAGCACGAACAGCAGTGCGCCGAATGCCAGCTGCGCCTGCCACATGCGCAGCGTCGGTCGCAGCAGGCCGAGCACGGCGGTCGCGCCCCAGACGATGAAGAACCAGCGGATCTCGACCGCGCCGCGCTCGGCCACGTCGACCGGCACCAGCCGGTTGGCCCAGAAGAAGGCGGCCATCGCCACCGGCAGGCCGGCGACGGCGCCGACGTTCAGGCCGTCGACCAGCCGCAGGCCGAAACCGATGCGCCCGCCCTGCTTGAGCGTCTTGGCGAACTTCTGGCGCTCCTTCACGGCCCACAGCAGCAGCCCGGTCGCCACCATCAGGCAGCCGGCCAGGCCCGAGAGGAAGAACAGCGCGCGCAGCAACGGATCGCCGAAGCGCCCGATGTGCAGGCCGTAGAGCACGCCGCGCGTTTGCGCGGCCGGCCGGGGCACGTCACCGAAGGCGCCGATCAGCGCGCCAGTGGCGCCGTTGAACTGCATCGACGGCTGGTCGTACGACAGCTGCGGCCCTTCGGCGCGCGTGAGCGAGACCACCGCATTGGCATCGTTGGGCTGGTGCACCGTGATGCGGCCCACGGCGGCGCCGTTCCAGTGCGCCGAGGCCTGGGCCAGCATCGGCGCGAGGGGCGCCAGCGGCGCCTTGGTGCCCGAGGCCTTGACCTGGTCGCGGCCGCTGCCCGGGAAGGCTTCGGCGAAGAAGGCCTGCTCGCCGCCGCGGTCCTTGTAGGCCACCTGCGGGCCCCAGGGCATGTACATGAACATCAGCGTGACCAGGCCGGTGTACGTGATCATCAGGTGATAGGGCAGCGCGAGCACCGCCGTCACGTTGTGCGCGTCGAGCCAGGAGCGCTGGCCCTTCTTCGGGCGAAAGGTGAAGAAGTCCTTGAAGATGCGCTTGTGCGTGACGATGCCGCTGAAGATGGCCACCAGCATGAACATCGCGCAGAAGCCCACGATCCAGCGTGCCCACAGCGCGGGCATGTAGTGCAGGTCGAAGTGCAGGCGGTAGAAGAACTCGCCGCCGCGGGTGGCGCGCGGCGCGGACATCGCTTCGCCGGTGGCCGGGTCGAGCGAGGCGCGGTCGAAGCGGCGGCGCGGCCTCTCGGCGGGTGCGCCACCGGCGGCGGCGGGCGCCGGCGCGGCGAGATACAGCACGTCGGTCGAGGGCTGGCGCTCGGTCGGCAGGTTGATGAACCAGCGCGGGCTGCCGGCGCCGTGCCGCTGCAGGTAGGCCACGGCGCCTTCGGCGGCCTGGACCGGCGGCACCGCGTGCTGCGCCACCGCGTGCAGCTCGGGCTTCATCCAGAACGTGATCTCGTCCTTGAAGTACGAGGCCGTGCCGGCCGCGAACACCATGAACAGCACCCAGCCGACCAGCAGGCCCGACCAGGTGTGCAGCCACGCCATCGACTGGCGGAAACCTTCCTTCATGCGGCGCCCCCGGCGATGCGCAGGAGCACGAACAGCAGCACGGCGAGCGGTGCGGCGGCAACGGCCAGGCCGGTCCATGCGCGCATGGCGGTGCGCGCGGCAAAGACCCACATCACGGCCAGCGCGAAGACGATGAAAGAGGCCAGCGTGCCGGTCATGGCGGCTTCGCTGCGTGCCATGCCGAAGGCGGCGGGCAGGCACAGCGCGAGCACGGCGGCAGAGAGCGCCGCCACGCCGTAGCCGCCGGCAATGGCGGCCACCGCGCGGGACGCCACGCCGAGGCGATGGCGAACGCCGGTGCTCACGCCGCGCGCCGGACGGCGCGCGAGGTCGTTCGGAAATTCATGGGAAAGGGGACGAGGGAATATGCTTGAAGATGAGAATCATACGCATCTGGCGCAATTTCCCCAACCCGCCCCTCACCCGCCCTGCCTGCGCGCCGGGGCAATGCGGCCCCCGGGAGCGCCCCGTGCCCGCCGCCTACTTCGCCTGCAGCAGCGCGCCCGCTTCCAGCAGCACCAGCTCGTTGTCGTCGGCCTTGTTCGGCTCGCGGCTGCTCGAGAAGGGCAGGTTGTTGTCGTTGCCGACCACGATGTGCGTGGCGTCGACCACGTCGACGTTCTCGATGGTGAAGAACGGGAACTTCAGCGCGCCGTCGTTCAGCGGCTTGCGCGCGAGCTTGTCGGGATCGGCAATGTTCAGCAGGTCGATGTAGCCGATCTTGCGCACCGGGCCGCCCACGTTGGCGTCGCTCAGCTCGACCTTGTAGACGCGCTTGAACTTCGCGATGTCGTGGAAGCAGTCGGTGCGCTTCTGGCCTTCGGGGCAGGCCTTGTCGGAGGTGCCTTCGCCGTTGTCGCGCTCGATGACGAGGCCCGTGGTGGCGTCGATCATGTTGAAGTCGCCGATGGCGTTGCCGTTGGCTTCCAGCACGTACTTCCAATGGCGCCCCGTCCACTTCTCGGTGGCCACGTCGAACTCCAGCATGCGCAGCGCCTCCTTGCCCTCCACGCGCTCGTAGTCCTTGGCCTCGGCATTCCACACCGGCCCTTCGAGCAGCGCATACAGCTTGCTGCCGTCCTTCGAAGACGCCATGCCCTCGAAGCCCTTGGAGCGCTTGATCTGGAAATCGACCGCGCCACCGGGCACGCCCGGCGTGGTCACGGCCGGATGGTCGGGCGAGCGCACGGCCTTGCCGTCGACCAGCGTGTCGAACACCGCGAGCACCTTGCCCTTGAGGTCGGCCTTGATCAGGAAGGGGCCGAACTCCTCGCCGATCCACAGCGCGCCGCCGGCGAACTGGAAGCTCTCGGGGTCGAAGTCCGAACCCGTCAGGTAGCGCTGCCTGGTGCCTTCGTGGACGATGCGAAACGGCACCTTCTTGTCGGGGTCGTGCAGGAACACGGTTTGCAGCCGGTCGAACTTGCCGCTCTTGAAGTCCACCTTGTAGTGGTTCAGGTAGAGCATGAAGTCGGGCGAGTTGGCCTTGGCGCCCGCGCCGTTGTCGGTGAGGATCCAGAACGTGCCGTCGTCCATCTTCTTGATGCCCGAGTGGCCCTGCAGCGGCTGGCCCTTGAAGGGCACCGAGATCCCCGTGCCGCGCCCGGCAGAGAGGCCTTCGACGGTGCCGATGGCCTCGACGCGCCTGGGCGTCGTGAACTTGCCGCTGACCTGCAGGTCGGCCGGCGCGTCCTTCGGCGCGGCCACGAAGCTCTGCGCGGGCAGCACGGCGTGGCCGGCGAGCGTGGACGGAAAGGCGGTCTGCGCCGCCGCGCTGCCGCAGGCGAGTGCGGTGGCCAGGGCAATGAAGGAAAGAGAAGCGAGGCGCGTCATGAACGAAGAAGTTCCAAGTCGAAAACGCGTGACCATGCCGGGCAGGCATGACGCGGCCATGACATCCGTTCAGGGTGCGACGTCCACCGTCACCTCGCGCGATTCGGCGCGTCCCTGGTCGTCGACCGCGCGCAGCACGTAGCGCCGGCCGGACTCCGAAAGGCTCGGCATCCAGGTGATGCCTTCTCCGGGCGCGGCACGGCCGATGAGCGCGTCGTCGGCGAACCAGTACACCGCCTGCGTGCCGGCGGCGGCCTCGGCGCGCAGCACCAGCGGCTCGGGCTTGTTCACGCGCAGCGTGTGGCGCACGCCGCGCAGCGGCGAGGTGATGAGCGGCGCGCCCTCGGGTGCATCGCCGTCCTTCTCGCAACCGTCGGCCGGTGCGCTCGCGCGCGGCAGCCCGGCCTGGCGGAACAGGCGGCGCATGTCGCTGCCCCACTGTTCCACCACCTGCTGTCGTGCGTTGGGCTGCGGCCCGCACACCACCTTGCCGGTGGTCTCGTCGACCCACACCGCGCGGTGCAGGTTGCTGACCTGGATCGGCGACTTGCCGGCGATGAACCACGTCGTCGCGCGCACCGGGCACAGCGCATCGGGCAGGCCGCCGGTGGCGGCGCACACCTCGACCTGGCGCAGGTCCGGCGGCTGGCGCGACGCGACTTCACCCGGGTCGAGCCGCTCGGCGCGCAACGCGTCGACCATGCGCAGGAACAGCGGCGCGGCCGCATCCACGCCCACCAGCGCGGGGTTGCTGGTGCCGTCGAAGTTGCCCACCCACACCACCAGCACATGGCGGCCGAACACGCCGGCCGTCCATGCATCGCGAAAGCCCCATGACGTGCCCGTCTTCCACGCGACGGCGGGGCGCGCGGGCAAGGTGGTGTCGGGACGCGGCGTGTGGCGCAGCATGTCGAGCGTGATGAACGATGCCTCTTCGCTCAGCAGGCGCAGCGGCTGCACAGGCGGCTCGTCGGGCGCGGGCTGCGTGTAGCGGATGGGCTGCGAAATGCCGCCGTTGGCCAGCGTCGCATACATGCCCGCGAGCTCCTCGGGCGTGACCTCGCCGCCGCCCAGCACCAGTGCCAGCCCGTAGTGCGATTCGCTCTGCAGCTTCTGCACGCCGGCCAGGCGCATGAAGTCGTACAGCCCCGGTTTCGAGAGCCTGGCGGCCACGGCCACCGCGGGAATGTTGCGGCTGCGGATCAGCGCCTCCTGCGCCGACAGCGGACCGGCGAAGCGGTGGTCGAAGTTCTCGGGCGTGTAGGGACCGAAGGAGGTGGGCGCATCCTTCAGCATCGTGCGCGGATGCAGCAGCCCCTGGTCGAGCGCCAGCGCATAGATGAAGGGCTTGAGCGTGGAACCCGGCGAGCGCCTGGCCAGCACGCCGTTGACCTGGCCCGAAATGGCGTCGTTGCGGAAGTCGGCCGAGCCGATCATGGCGCGCACCTGCATGGTCGAGGCGTCGAGCAGCAGCGCACTCGCGTTGGTCATGCCAACGTCGGCATGTGTGCGCAGGTACTGGCCCATCACGCGCTCCAGCGTGGACTGCATGCGCAGGTCGATGGTGGTGCGCACCTCCTGCACGCCGCGCTCCTGCGCAAGCAGCATGTCGGTGGCGTGCGGCGCCAGAAAGGGCAGGCTGCCGCGCGACTGCGCCGAGAGCGCGAGCTGCGCGTCGGGAGCGTGCTGCCTGGCGGTGGGGTCGCGCTCGGCCCACAGCGCCCACAGGCGTTCGCGCGCCGACTGCAGCTCGGTGTTGCGCCCGCGCTCGGCAATGCGCTTGACGGGGTTCTGCGGAATCACCGCGAGCGTCAGTGCCTCGGGCAGGCTGAGCCTTGCGGCGTCCTTGCGGAAGTAGATGAGACTCGCCGCCTGCACGCCTTCGATGTTGCCGCCGTAGGGCGCGGTGTTGAGGTAGGCCTCCAGGATGTCGTGCTTGCTGAAGCGTGCTTCGAGCCACAGCGCGGCGAAGATCTGCCCGATCTTGCCGCCGGGCGTGCGGCTGTCGATGCCGTACACGCGGCGCGCGAGCTGCATGGTGAGCGTGGAGCCGCCCTGGCGGCGCTCGCCGCTGGCGATGCGCCACGCGCTGCGCGCCAGTGCGGCGGGGTTGACGCCGGGGTGCGCGTAGAAGCGGCGGTCTTCGTACAGCAGCACCGCATCGACCAGCGTGGGCGAGATGCGCGCGAGCGGCACCCAGAGCCGGTACTGTTCATCGCCCGCGAGCGTGAGCCGCATCAGTTCGCCGCCTTGGGCGTAGACGGCGCGGGAGCTGCCGACGGTTTCGCTGAGCGGGGCGTGAGGCCAGAGGCGCAGCAGGGCGAGCAGCGCGGCAATGACCGCAAGGACGACGAGCATCTTGCGCCCCCGTGTCTTGCCCCCTCTCCCGCGTGCGGGAGAGGGCTGGGGTGAGGGCGACGGCGACGGCGACGGATCAAGCAGCGTGTTCATGGGAAGGCCGGACCCTCACCCTGGCCCTCTCCCGCACGCGGGAGAGGGAACAACGCGGACCGTCGTCGTGGTCAATTGCCCACCACCTGGAAGCGCCCACCCGCCGAGCGCGAGAACACGCGCCGGTCGTACATCGCTTCGCCATAGGCGGCCGGCACCACGTAGTCGCCCACGTTGGTCGCGCGCGCCTTGTAGGTCACCTCGAGCAGGTCCTTGCCGACGCCGCCGTAGAACACCACGCGGTCTTCGCGGATGTCGGCGTACTGCACCTGCCACGAGCCGCCGCCGCCCAGGCGCTTCTTCCAGATCGGCGCATCGGCGTTGGTGTCGTCGTCGTCGCCCACCGCCTGCAGCACCGGCTCCAGCCCGCCGGGCAGCACGTCGACCAGCGCCACGTCGGCGATCTGCGCGCGGTCCAGGCTGCGCACGCGCACCCGCACCGTGACCTCGTCGCCGAGCTTCACCTTGGTGACCGGGTTGCCCTTGGCGTCGAGCACCTCGTGGAATATTTCCATGCCCTGGTTCACCGGCGTGGCGGGCACGTTGCGCTCGAAGCCCTGCTCGGCCCAGCTGTAGTACAGGTTGAAGTCGCTGTCGTTCGACAGCTTCAGCTTCGCGGTGCCGGCCGGTACCGCGGCGCGCGTGATCGGGTTCACCGCACCCAGTGCCAGCGCGGCGGCCTGGCCCTGCGCGTTGACGGCGCTCGCCGTGAGCTTGCCTTCGGCGTTCTGCCCCACGGCCTCGAAGTACGAGTCGACCGCCAGCAGCATCGAGGCCGACGACAGGCTGTTGTACCAACCGTCGCGCACCATCGCGGCCATGCCTTCCCACACGGCGGGCTTCAGCGTCTTCAGGCGCGCCGGAAAGTGCCGGCCCACCAGGTGCAGCGTCATGCTGTCGTGCACCAGCGGGTCGTAGTAGGCGCCCCAGACGTTGCGGCGCTGCTTCTTCTCGGTGCGCGCGAGCAGGTCGCTCCACACCGGGTCGAGCAGTTCGTTGGCCACCTGCTCCTGCTTCACGAGCTGGTAGCTCGCGGCGAGGTACACAGCGCCCAGGTCGTCGTTCCAGCCCTGCGTTTTCTTGTTGCGCCAGGCTTCGCGCAGGTTGGCCAGCGCGGCCGGCGCGATGATGCCCTGGCGCGTCAGCAGGTAGGCCGCCTGCGTGCGCTGGCGCCAGCCGTCGAGCGTGGCGTCGCCGCTGCCGAGCCAGCCCTGCAGGTAGGTGTCGGCCTTTTGCAGCAGGTCTTGCGGCACCGGCAGCTTGTGGTCCCTGGCCTCGACCAGCAGGTGCACCGCATAGAGCGTGGCGAAGGCGTCGGTGCCTGCGCCGGGCCACAGCGAGAAGCCGCCGTCGGCCGTCTGCCGTGCGCGCAGCTGCACCAGGTAGCGCTCGAAGGTCTTGCGCGCCTCGGGCAGCGGGCCTTGCTCCGCGGTGCGGCCGCGCGCCATTTCCTTCACCAGCTCGGGCCGGCCCGACAGCAGCACCGCCGGGAAGGTCTGGCTCGTGATCTGCTCGGTGCAGCCGTGCGGGTAGGCCTCCAGGTACTGCATGAGGCCAGTCGCGAAGGCCCAGGGCGCGGCCGACACGGCCACGTCGCTCTGGCGGAAGTTCGGGTACAGGTCGGCCTTGCTGCTCAGCTCGCCGGCGCGCTGGAAGCTGCCGGCCTGCACCAGCGTGACGAAGGGCGATGCGGGCCGCACGCTCACCTCGGTCGACAGGCGCGCGCTGAAGGTCTTGTGCGTCGAGGTGAACACCAGCGCCGAAGAACCCAGCACCGCCTGCTCGCCGGGTTTGGCGCGCACGTTGAATTTGGTGCTCGCTTCGCCGCGCTCGTTGACCTTGAGCGTCTGCGTGGCGTCGCCCACCACTTCGAGGCCGCCCGAGGCGGTGAGCGTCAATGCAATCGGCGCTTCCTTGCCGGAGCCCGCGATGTTGTTCGCCAGGCCCACGCCCACCTCGACCGTGTCGCCCGGCGCCATCGCGAGCGGTGCGTTCGGCAATATCACCATGTCGCCGCGCACCACGGTGCGCGTGCTCTTGGCGGCGGTGGCTTCGTCGTTGATGGCCACGGCCATCACGCGCAGGCTGCCGTTGAAGCTCTCGGGCACGGTGTAGCTGAACTCGCGGCTGCCGTTCACGTCCACCAGCCCCGACCAGTAGGCCACCGGCTTGTCGCGCTTGCGCTTGAACGGGTTCAGGTGCTTGCCGAGCTCGCCTTCGCCGTCGCCGCCGGGGGCCGCGCCCTGCATGAGCTTCTTGAACTCCGGCAGGATCAGGTCGAGCGTCTGCAGCGTGCCCACTTCGAGCGCGCGCTTCTGGAAGAAGTGCTTCAGCGGGTCGGGCGTCTTGTAGCGCGCCACCTGCAGGATGCCCTCGTCCACCGCGAACACCACGGCGCGCGTGGGCTTGTCGCTGGTGAGCTTCATCTTCACCGTCTGCCCCGGCTTCACCAGCTCGCTGCTGGTGAGCTGCAGGTTGGCCGTGCGTTTGGTCAGCGCGGTGGCGAAGGGCACGATGCCGTACGACAGCGGGCTCATGTAGACCTCGTCCGAGGACGGGTCGCGCACGAAGTGCACGTTGATGTAGCCGGTGCCCTCGAAGTCCTTGGGCAGCACGATCTTCTGCACCGAGGCGGTCTTGTCGGTCTTGAACCATGCATGCGCGTAGACCTTGTCGCGCTCGATGGTGATGAGGCCCGCGCCCACGTACGGCGCGCGGATGCTCACCGCTATTTCCTGGCCGGGCTCGTAGTCCTTGCGGTCGAGCGTGAGCTGCAGCTCGGCGTTGCGGTCCAGCGAGCGCGACACGTTGGCGTTGCCCGCCACGCTGTACTCCACGCGGTTGAGCTCCACGCCCTGCGCGTTGCGCACCACGTAGGCGAAGTTGCCGGGCGCGCCGGTGTCGAGCGCCACGGTGTTGCCTGCGGCGGCAATGGCGAATGGCTTCTCGTCGAGCACCACTTCCTTCTTGCGCGACTCGTAGCGGTACAGGCCGTTGTCCTGCTTCACGAGCACCGACAGCACCTTGCGCTCCACGCGCTCGAGCTTCAGCCCGGCCACGGCCGTCTTCTTCGCCTGCGGGTCGATGGCGATCACGGTGGCGTTGCGCGCGGCGCCCTTGCTCACGTAGCTGGTGTCGCCGTCGACCTTCACGCCCACCAGGTAGGGCATGTCGCTCACCAGCGTCTGCGCCTCGGCCGACACGCTGCGCCCGCCCTCGGGCTCGAAGGCCTTGGCCAGCACGTGCACCTGGTAGGTGGCCGCGTCGAAGCGCGACAGGCGCAGGTCGAACTCGGCCTTGCCGTCGGCGCTGGTCTGCACGCTGCCCAGGTCGTCGACCTGCTTGTCGGCGGCGCGTTGCGGGTCGAAGAAGGCGTAGTCGGTGAACGCGCGAAACACCGGGAAGCCCGGGCTCAGCGTGAGCGTGCCTTCCACCTTGCGGTCGGGCGCGGGCGTGCCGAAGAGGTTCTGCACGTCGACGAAGGCCTTCAGGTCCTTCGGCTTGACCCAGCCTTCGGCCGCTTCGCTGCTGAGTTTGGCGGTGACCTTGGTGCGGTCGGGCAGGAACTCCTGCACCTTCACGGTGGTGCTGCCGATGAGCAGGCCTTCGACCTCCGGCGTGCCGGGCGACGATTCGCGCGGCAGGTAGAGGTTGACGGTGTAGTTGCCGGTGGGCGAGCTGTCCTGCGTGGTGTGGGCGATTTCCGCCGCGCCACCAGGGCCGAGCTTGAGCTTCTCGCGGCGCACGCTGAGGCCGCGCGCGTCGATGATCTCGGCCTCCAGCGGCAGGTCGCGCAGCGAGGTGCCCCAGTTGCCGGCTTTCACCATCATCGCGATGTGCATCGTGTCGCCGGGGCGGTAGATGCCGCGGTCGCTGAACACATAGGCCGTCATCTGGTTCGGCACGCCGGCCGCGCGCAGGCCGCCGACGTCGAAGCGCGAGATGTCCAGCGTGCGGTCGCTGCGGTTGAAGGGCAGGAAGCTCAGGTCGCCGTCCTTGCGCACGACCAGCACCACGGGCGTCTTCTCGCGCTGGTAGCCGGCCAGGTTGGGCAGCTTCGCGGCGCCGGTGGCGTCGGTGGTCTGCGACGCGACGATCATGCCGTTGCGGCCCCACACCTCCACCAGCGCATTGGCCACGGGCTGGCCGTTGGCGATGCTCTGCACGAACACGTCGCGCGTGCCGTCGAGCGACTTCTTCGCGACGATGCCCAGGTCGGTGACGAGCACCAGGCGCTGGTCGAGCTGCTGCTCGGGGTTGCCGGCTTCGCCGTTGCTTTCGTCTTCGTTGGAGGACTGTTCTTCCTGCTGCTGTTCGTCTTCCGGCTGGGCTTCGCCGTCGCCTTCGGGTTTCTTTTTGGCGTTGGGGTCGTAGCCCTGCACCTTCAGCAGGAACACGCCGCGCCGGTCGGCCACGTCGTTGCGCAGGTACTCGGCGAAGTCGACCGTCTCGTAGTGCGCCTTGCCGGCGGGAATGCTGAGCGGAATTTCCTTCTGGAAGCGGTCGACCAGGTTGTCCGAGGTGAGGCCGCCGTAGAACTGCGGGTGCGAGAAGTCGCCGTTGGTCTGCGTCACCAGGTGCTGCAACTGCTGCGGCAGCAGGCGGCCGATTTCCAGGCGGATGCCGGGCAGGTCGCGCACCAGGATCGGCAGCTTGCGCTCGCCCGACAGCGCGAGCAGCGAGCCCTGGCTCATGATGCTGAGCTCGGGCGCGAAGGTCTTGAGCAGGCGCACGTCCTGGCGCGCCGCACCCAGCTGGTAGCCGCCGGGCGTCTTCAGGCCCTTGGCAATGCGCACCAGCAGGTAGCGCCCGCCCTCGGCCTGGGGCATGCGGAAGCTGACCATGTCGGTCACTTCGCGCTCGCTGGCGATGGGCTGCAGGTTGATCTTCTTCGCGCGGCGCAGCACGGCGTCGGTCACCTTCGCGGGGTCGGCCGACCAGTCGAACTTCTCGTCAGGGTCGCCCTTGGCTTCTTCGGTCGCGGGCAGCAGCCAGGCTTGCACCACGCGCGCCATTTCGCGCTCGTGCACGGGCATGGAGGCGCTGACGTGCATCACGTGCTCGGGCTCGCCGTTCTCGCCGGTGACGATGGTCGGGTCGATGCTGGCGATGCTCAGGCTGAAGAGGCCGGGAATGTCGACCGCGCGGGACACGTCGTTGCGCAAGGCCGGGCCGCCCTTTTGCGCAAGCGCGCCGGCCGTGAGGCTCAGCACCACGGGGCGGGTCTTCTCGGGAATGGGCAGCGGCTCGGACTGCAGCGTGGCGTAGAGGCGCAGCTTGTCGTAGCTGACGGTGAACTTTTCGCTGGCGCACTTGCCGACGCTGAAGAACGAGGTGCTGCAGGCCTGGTCATAGGTGAGCACCAGCCGCTTCTCGAACTCGGCGGTGTTGACGGGGTGCGAGAAGCGCACCTGGAACAGCGCGCGGCGCACGTTGGCCTGCACCGGATCTTGATAGAACTCGGCGCCGGCGATCTGGGCGGTGAACTCGGGGGAGCTGAACTCGTACTTGCGCTGCGCCATCTCGATGTGCGGCGCGAGCGCGTTGCCGGCAAGCTGCACCTTGTAGGGCTGGCCGACGGGCCAGTCTTGCGCGGGCAGGAACTCGAGCCGGTTCTGTTGGGTCCAGGTCCAGCGGCCAGCGATGGCAGGCTCGATGCTGACGCCGGTGGCCTCCTGGCCGATGCGCGCAATGGGCGCCACCGAGGCCGAGAAGTTCATGACGAAGGGGTTCGGCCCCTTGTCGAGCTCGATCAGCGTGCGCTGCGGCGGTTCGATCCTGGCGGTGGCGACGACGGGCTCCACGCGGTCTGGCGTGAGGCCGTGCCACCACTTCAACACATGGGGGCTGGCCATCCATCCCGCGAGCACCAGCAACATCAGCAACACAAGCCATGCCAACCGTTGCTGAAGCCACTGCAACCCGAGCAGCGCGAAGGCACCCGCAATGCGCAGCCAACCCGGCGGTCGCCATGACCCGATGAGCCCACGGGCCACCGGACGCAAGAAGCCGAGCACGCGGCCCAGTCCGGTGAAGAGCACGTCACTGAGCGACGCGAGTTTTCGATTGGCGACTTGAAGCATGGATGCCTCCGCTGTTTTTGTTGGCGTTGGGGAGTGTGCTCAGGGCTTGTGAAGCAATGGCGATGTGTGTGAAGTCTTTGTGAAAACCGCACGGGTTTCGGGGCGGGTGAACAGGACGCTGGGTACTCCCCTCCGCGAATGTCCCCCGGGGCTGCGCCCCTCCTCCTTTATTTCGCTGCGGGGAGCACCCGACGCCCTGTTCACTTGGGCACGCTGCCGGAGAACCGCGATCAACGACCGCTGCCAACAGCGATCACGCCCTGAACGACGCATCGGCTTCATCTCAGAACGAGAGCTGCGGCTTGTTCACCATCAGGTAGAACACCACCGCCATCGCCACGAAGGCCGGGTAGCCGAGCAGTTCCCAATAGCGTTGGTACCGCGCGTAGAGCGGCGGCAATGCGGTGCCTTCGCGGTGCGCCTGCGCCGCAATGGCCGCCATGCGAATCTGCAGCCACACCACCGGCAGCCAGCACAGGCCCGCGACCACGAACAGCAGCAACGACAGCGCGAGCCACGGCGTGGACATCGGCCAGCCCGCCATGTGCGCCAGCGCGAACCCGGTGGCCGGCTGCAGGATGACGGTGGGCGTGGTGAACCACCAGTCCGCGCGTACCACCAGCCGGCTGACCACCGCCTGCGCAGGCACGCTGCCGCTGCGGTTGGTGAAGAACAGGTAGAACGCCGAGCCAGCCCCGTGCCGACCATCAGCACGCTGGAGACGATGTGCAGCCACTTGAGGACGAGGTACGTGTTCATGGTGCGGCGCGTCGGTACAGGTGCCAGAGCAGGGCGGCAATGGGCAGGTTCTTGAGCAGCGGACCCAGCGGATGCAGCCACAGGCTCGGCTGGAGCACGGTCGCCACGGCGGTCATGACGGCCATCAACGCGAACGCCGCGGCGTAGCTCGCGCGGCACGGCCAGCGCCACAGCGCGATGGCGATGAGCAGGTCTGCGGCCGCGCCGCCGACGATCAGCCCCTGCACCAGCCACGGCGGCGACGCAATGCCTGCCGCGGCCAGCACCTCGCGGCTCTGCCCGTTCAGCTCGACCAGGCTGGCGACGGCGGTGAACAACCACACCGCGACGAGGCTCAGGCGCAGCAGGCGATCGCCGTCGCAGCGGGTCATGCCGCGCCGGCCCCGTGCTGCGTGCGTTGCCACTCGACGACCTCGTGCGCATGCACCGCGAGGAACTCGCGCATGCGCGCGAAGCGGCGTTGCGTCTGCCGTGCGAAGACCCGCGCCACCACCGGCTCCAGCAGCCATCGCAAGGCCTGCGGCCCCGCTTCGATGGTGTAGACGTAGATCAGCACCGAGTGGCCGGGCTGCGTGTCGCGGTGCCGCATGGACGCGGCCCAGCGGCTGAAGGGGAAGGAGCGGCCGACCATCGACGCCGCCGCCACGTGCGGCCGGTCGAAGGTGACGAAGCGCGTTCGCATCGACAGGCCGCGCAGCCAGCCACCGCCGCTGTTCTCGGTCTCCGCGCCGACGAAGGGGCAGGGGGCACCACCCACCACGCGCGCATTGCCGACCAGCGAATCCCAGCGCGCGCGCCACACATGGAAGTGGAAGGCGTCGAAGACCACGTCGGCGGGCGCCGGCATGTCGAACTCAAAGCGGCGGTGCGCCATGGTCCTGCACCGCGGTTGCAGCCTCTTCGACGATGTCGCTCACCATGCCCCAGCGCGCGAACTCGGGCGCGAATTCGTGCAGGCCCAGCAAGCCGGCGCAGGCATGCGCGCCCGTGGGCAACGCATCGCCACGCGCGAGCCGGCGCGCCAGCAGGATGGCGGCCATGCACGGGATCTCGGGGCCGTGGTTGTGGTCCGCGGCGATGTGCCAGGCGCGGCGCGCTGTCCGGCCTTGCGCGTCCGTGCCTTCGACGCGCACCACCATGCCGCCCAGCGCGGTGCCGAGCGCATCGAACACGCGGCCTGCCGAATGCAGCAGCGGCGCCAGCTTGTGCGGCGCGGGCAGCAGGCCCACGCGGCGCATGAAGGCCATGAACGCGAACGCGTGCTGTGCCAGCCCGACTTCCAGCGCGGCGCGGAACATGACCGACTGCACGCCGGGATAGCGAGAGGGAAGAAGCTCGAGGTCGGGGATGTCGCACAGCGCACCGCGCCTGGGCTTCATGCGCGTGAACTCGACCTTCACCGGGTCGGCCCAGCCGAGCCGCTCGACCCACCGGCCGTCCTGCCACACGCGGATCGGCTCGCCGCAGTACGCAAGCACGCCGGCCAGCGTGGCCTCGCCGCGCGGCGCGCCTTGGGCCGGCGCGATGCAGATGTCGATGCTGCGAATGCCTTGCCAACCCACCGCGAGGTGGTCGACCACCGCCGAGGACAGCGCGGGCACGGTGCTGGCGCCACTGACCGCGGTGCGGCCCGCGTGGCGGAAGGCGGCATCGAGCGCCGCTGGAAAGTCGCACACGAAGCGTCGGCCGTCGGCCAGGTCGATGTAGTGCGCGCCTGCTGCGGCCACGGCCTGGGGCACGCGGTAGTCCTGGCTTTGAAAGGGCCCCGCCGTGTGAATCACCAGGTCGACACCCAGCTCGCGCAAGCTGGCCGCCAGGTCGCCCGCCTGCACATCGAGGCGGACACCGCGCGCACCGCCGCCGAGCGAATCGGCCAATGCCGTGGCACGCTGCGCATCGCGCCCCGCCACCAGCAACGCAATGCCGGGGTCGGCGGCCAGTGCGCGGCAGATGCGCGCACCGAAGTTGCCGTAGCCACCGAGCACCAGTGTCTTCATGCCACTGCGGTCCCGGCCACGTGCCCGCGCGTGAAGGCCTCCTCGAAGATCGAATAGCCCGACCAGTCGGCATGCGCGAACGACAACCGGCCCGCGACGACGCTGCCGCGGTGCGCTTCGTCCGGCGCGCTGCGCTGCGAGCCGATCTGCGCGAGCAGGCCGGGTCTGGGGATGGACATCGCGTGCCCGTAGCGCGTGATGTCGATGCGCGTGGCCAGCGAGGGCAGGTCTGGGTGCGGCACCGACAGCTCCGCGAGCAGGTCGTCGCGCCAGCCGGTCCAGGGGCGCTCCAGCAAGAGCTTGCGGCCGTCGACCGTGTCGTAGCCGCTGGCGCCCAGCGGGCGGTACCAGCTCAGCACGGTGCCGCGCGGTGTCGGGTCGAGTGTCTGGTGGCGCGCGTCGACATAGCCCAGGCCCTTGGTGCCGTACACCACGTTGTCCCAGCTCGGCGCGGCGCCGTGCCGGTCGGCCAGCGGCCCGCGCAGGTGGATGTTGGCCACCAGCCAGGGCGCGTAGCGCACGTGCGCGGCGGCGTTCTTCAGCACCTCGGGCGGGTTCTCGACCACGCGCGCGGCGATGAACACCGGCAGCGCGACGATGCAGCGCTCGGCCTGCCAGCGCACCAGCGACTTCGTGGCGGTGTCCCACGCATCGACCTCGACGCCGCCGCGCACGTCGGCGATGCGCGTGACGACCTGGCCGGTGCGCAGCCGCTCGCCGAGCGGCTTGGCAAGCTGCTTCGTGAGCCAGCCGTTGCCTTCGGGCCAGGTGAGGATGCCGTCGCGCTCGGGGTTCGCGTCGTTGGCGCTGCCGGTCGGATCGCCGGGCGCATGAAAGCCATGCCGGCTGGCGAAGTAGTGGATGCCGGCCCAGGCCGACACCTGCGCGATGCCCGCGCCGTAGTCGTCGCGGCAGCAGTACTCCAGGTACCAGCGCAGCTGCACGTCGCTGAAGCCCTCGCGGTCGAGCCAGCTCAAAAAGGGAATCGCGTCGAGCGCCAGCAGCTCAGGCGTGACGGCGACCTTGAGCGTGGGAATGGCGAAGTGCGCCGCGTGCTGCAACGCGTCGATGCGCTGCGAGAACTTGCGGTACTGCGCCAGCGTGCCTTCGCCCACGCCGTGCACGGGCAGCAGGCCGTCCTGCCATTCGCCCTGGAAGAACAGGCGTTCCTGCGGGCTGTGGCACAGCGTGACCTCGTCGTACGCCCAGCGGCCCGCCACGCGGCGGCGCAGGCCGAGCTCCTCGAGCAGGTCCTGCACCTCGCGCGCATCGTCGCCGGGCACGGGCAGGTAGTGCGCGCCCAGCGGGCAGGCGATGCCGTTGACCATGCCGCCGCGCGCGTTGCCCCCGGCCGTGTCTTCGAGTTCGAGCAGCGTGAAGTCGTCGATGCCCGCGAGCCGCAGGGCGCGTGCGGCGGCGAGCCCGGCGACGCCGCCACCGGCGATGACGACACGGGTGCGCTTCACGACAGCGGGTGACGCGCTCTTGAGCGCGCCGTCGCGCATCGCATGGCCGCGCGCCACGTCGATGCCGGTGAAGCCGCCTTCGATGGGCGCGGGCGGCGCCTCGCAGCCCGCAAGCGCCAGGGCGCCCGCCGCACCTGCCGCCACGCCGAGGAATTCGCGCCGTTGCATGGCTCGGCTAGTGCGCCATCACCTTGCCCCACTCCTGCTCATAAGTGGTGACGAGGATCTGGTTCGAGAGGCGGTTCACCTCGGTCGGCACGCGCGCCATGTCCAGCGGAAAGTCGAACATCAACGGCAGCGTGGAAGGCGACAGGAAACGCAGGCCCGGCGGCAGCGCGTCGGGCATTCGGTACGGCCGGCGGCTCGCGATGATGTAGCCCCATTCGCCGAAGCTCGGCACATGCGCGTGGTACGGGGTGGCGCGCAGGCCCACCGATTCGATGGTCGTCGCCACGGTCCAGTAGCTCTTGCGTGCCACCAGCGGCGAGGTGGTCTGGATCACCGCGTAGCCGCTGGCCGACAGGCGCTTTTCGAGCAGCGCATAGAAGCTGTTGGTGTAGAGCTTGCCGATGGCGAAATTGGTCGGGTCCGGAAAGTCGACCACGATCACGTCGTACATGTCGCCGGGTTGCTGCAGCCACTGGAAGGCGTCGGTGTTGACGATCTTCACCTTGGGCGAGGACAGCGAATGGCCGTTGAGCGCGGCCAGCGTCTCGTGCGTGGTGAAAAGCTGGGTCATGTTCGGGTCGAGTTCCACGAGCGTGACCGACTCGACCGACGGGTACTTCAATATCTCGCGCACCGCCATGCCGTCGCCGCCGCCGAGCACGGCAACCTTCCTGGGTGCGCCCTGCGCAGCCATCACCGGATGCACCAGGGCCTCGTGGTAGCGGTACTCGTCGCGCTCGGCGAACTGCAGGTTGCCGTTCAGGAACAGGCGGTGCCCGAGCAGCCCGCGCGTGACCACGATGCGCTGGTAGGGCGAGGTGGCGCTGAAGACGATGTGGTCCTGGTAGAACTTGTCCTCGGCCAGCGTCGTGATGTGGTCGGCCCACACAAAGGCCGCGAGCAGCGCGGCCAGCGCCAGGAAGCAGGCCACGGCATGCGCGCCGATGCGGCGCAGCTCATGGCGGAACAGCCACAGCGCCCACACCGCCACGGCGGCGTTCATGAAGCCGAACAGCAGGCCGGTGCGGATCATGCCGAGCTGCGGCACCAGGATCAGCGGGAACGCCACCGACACCGCGAGTGCGCCGAGGTAGTCGAAGGTGAGCACCTGCGACACCAGGTTCTTGAGCACGATGTTGCGCTTGAGGATGCGCATCACCAGCGGAATCTCCAGGCCCACCAGCGTGCCCACGACCATCACAAGGCCGTACAGCAGCAGCCGGAAGGCGCTGGGCACGTAGGCGTTGGCCAGGAACAAGATGGCCGGCAGCGCGCCGCCGATCAGCGCCACCATCAGCTCGATGCGAAGAAAGTGCGCGGGCAGCTGCCGGTCGAAATAGCGCGAGAGCCACGAGCCCACGCCCATGGCGAACAGGTAGGTACCGATGATGGTGCTGAACTGCAGCACCGAGTCGCCGAGCAGGTAGGAGCTCAGCGCGGCCGCGCTCAGTTCGTAGACCAGCCCGCA
Source organism: Variovorax sp. AC103 (assembly GCF_979254005.1). Lineage (NCBI taxonomy): Bacteria > Pseudomonadati > Pseudomonadota > Betaproteobacteria > Burkholderiales > Comamonadaceae > Variovorax > Variovorax sp. AC103. Next base: position 205,654 of record NZ_CEEDFC010000002.1, read on the forward strand.
GGCGGCGACCACGAACACGCTGGCAAGCAGCGCGATCTCCACGGGTTGCGGCCCCCGCGCATCCGGGGTGCGCGCGGGCACGGCCGCGTCGTTCAATGGATTGCTGCGGCCACGATGATGCAGATGCCCAGGCTCATCGCGGCGACGACCAGTCCGAGCGCCACGTTCTGCTTCTCGACGATCTCGGCCCACAGGTCATAGGGCGTGATCTTGTCGATGATCAGGAAGCACAGCCAGAAGATGATCACGCCGATCAGCGCGTACACGAGCGATCCGAGGACCACGCCCGGTTTCAGCCATTCAAATCCCATGGGGACCTCCAGTCGTAGTAATAAGAAACATCGCGTGCATCTTCGCCGTCATTTGTGGCCGCCGCCACTCGAATAGCCGCCGTACGAGCCGCCCGAACTGCGCGAGCCACCGGACGATCCGCCGCTGCAGGTGCTCAGGATGATCAGCAGGATGATGATCACCACGATGATGAGGATGATGGTGCCGCAGCCCATGCCCGAGGCGGCGCTCACGGGCAGCGCGTCGGCGCGCTTGAACATGTCCTTCTTCGCGTCGAGCTTGAAGGCGGTGGCCACCACGCCGCTGTCGAGCTTGATGCCCGACGACCACGTGAGCTCGTTGGCCGAGCGCTCCATCGACAGCAGCGCGGGGCCGTTGGCGAAGTCGCGGTTGAAGGTTTTCTGCCCGCGCTCGACCTGCCAGTAGAACTCGCCCGCCACGTAGGTGGTCTCGGCGTTGTAGGCGTACTGCTGCTGGTAGCGCTTGTTGAGGTAGGTGGCGGTGCTGCCGTTCTCGGCCATCACCGGCGCGCCGGTGGTCGGCTTGACCAGGCTCCAGCCGTCCTCGGCGTCCACCAGGAAGCTGAAGCCGCGCTTCTTGTTGTAGAGCAGGTACTCGTCCCAGCCGAACATCTCGTCGTCGCCGGGCTCGGTGCCCATGCGGTGCTGGAAACCGACCACCTGCCACTGCGCGCCCTGCAGCTGGCCCATGGTGCCCAGCGCGATGAGCGGGCGCACGGGCTCGTCCTGCGTGGCGTGCTTCAGCTCGCCGCCGATGCCTTGCGACAGGTCGATGATGCTGTTGCACGAGCGGCAGGTGATGCTCTTGCTGTCGGCCAGGTTGACGGTGACGGGCGAGCCGCAGTTGGGGCAGCTGAAGCTGCGGCCCGTCTCGTTCTTGGCGGAGTCCTCGCGCAGGCCGGTGAGTTGCAGGTCTTCGAGCTGCACCGAGCGGCCCAGCGAGGCCGCGGGCGGCGCGGTGCCGTAGTCCAGGCTGAGCACCAGCCCCTTGTCGTTGCGCAGCTCGACCATCGCGAACGGCTTGCCGAGCTCGGGCAGGTGCGGCAGCTCGCCCTGCGCGGAGGTCAGCGCCACCTGCTCGTTGGAGGTGACGGTGTAGCTCTGGCCGGCGAAGGCGGTGGTGGCGCCCACGCGCAGTTCGTTCCAGGGCGGCGCGGTGCGCTGGATGTCGAAGGGCAGCGCGAACACGTAGGCGCCGTTGTCCTCGCTGAGCACGCCGGTGCGCTCGCCGTCGAGCGCGGCGATCCACTCGGTCCAGCGACCGCCGGGGTAGGTGTACTGCAGCCGGCCGATCAGCGTGAACGGCTTGTCCTGGATGCGGCCGGCGGCGAACAGCTGCAGCGGGCTGAAGTCGTCGAACAGCTCGGCCATCTTGCCGGTGCGCGCGAGCGTGTCGCCCTGGCGCACGACGGTGCTCTGGCAGTAGGGACAGACCGCGTGCGTCGACTGCGCCGAGCGGAATTCGACCGGCGCGCCGCAGCCGGGGCAGGGCGCGCGGTAGTAGCGTTGGTTGCCGGTTTCCTCAGCCATGGCGCGCGGCTGAAGATGCGACGAACGAAGCGGGAGATACCGCGGTACCGGCTACGCCGGGCCGCAGGTATCGCCCCCTGCAAGGGGGAAGGAGTAGCGACACGAAGTGCGCGAAGCCTGGGGGTTAGACCAGCTTCTTGAGCAGCTCGACCTTCTTGGCGTCGAACTCTTCCTGCGTGAGGATGCCCTTGGTCTTGAGTTCGCCGAGCTTCTCGAGCGTGGTCATCACGTCGCTCGCGCTCACCACGGCCACGGCGGGCTGCTGCTGCGTGGCTGCGGCCTGGGCGGCCGCATTCGGGCTCAGGCCCTGCGCGAGGTTCTGCGCCAGCACCTGGCCGAGCGCCACGCCGGCGCCCAGGCCCATCGCGTCGCCGGCAATGCCGCCGCCATTGGCAGCGCCTTCGGCGAACTTGGGGATGGCCTGCGCCGTCTGGTACTGCATGAACTTGCCCATGTCGTTGCCGACCATGCCCATGCCGATCTTCTGGTCCAGGATCTTCTGCAGCTCTTCGGGCAGCGAGACGTTCTGCACCGTGATGTTCTCGAGCTTGATACCGATCTTCTCGAACTCGGGCACCAGCTGCGCGGCGAGCGCCTGCGCAAACTGGATCTGGTTGGCCGCGAGATCGAGGAAAGGCACGCCGCTGGACGCGATGGCGTTGCTGATGTTCTGCAGCACCAGGCCGCGCAGCTGGCCGTCGAGGTCGGCCACGCTGTAGATGTCGCGCGTGCCGGAGATTTCGGTGTGGAACAGCTTGGCATCGCCGATGCGGAAGCTGTAGTTGCCGAAGGCGCGCAGGCGCACGGCGCCGAAGTCCTTGTCGCGGATCGTGATCGGCTGGGGCGTGCCCCACTTCTGGTCGACCTGCTGGCGCGTGCTGAAGAAGTAGACGTCGCTCTTGAAGGGGGACTCGAAGAGCTTGTCCCAGTTCTTCAGGTACGTGAGCACGGGCAGCGTCTGCGTCGTGAGCTTGTACATGCCGGGGCCGAACACGTCGGCCACCTTGCCTTCGTTGACGAACACCGCCACCTGCGACTCGCGAACGGTGAGCGAGGCGCCGTTCTGGATTTCCATCTCCGCCATCGGGAAACGCCAGGCCAGCGTGCCATCGCCGGTCTCCGTCCACTGGATGATGTCGATGAACTGTTTCTTGATGAAATCCATCAGCGCCATGGTCGCTCCTCTTCAGGTTTTTTCAGGTTTTGTCCGAGCCGTGCATATTGCCACAGCGACTTGACGGCGCAACCCGTGCATTTGGTCATGTGCGCCCCCGGCCATGCGGCGTATGGCCTCTGCCAAGGCCTTGCGAAGCGAGGTCTACAATCGGCGCCCCCAGAAGAAGCGCCACCAGGAGCTACAGGCACATGTCCGATTCGACCCCCTCGACCTCATCGACTCCCACGCCCGAAGACAAACGCGCCGAGCTGCGCCGTGCCGCCCTCGAGTACCACGAGTTCCCCGTTCCCGGCAAGATCGCCATCGCGGCGACCAAGCAGATGGTCAACCAGCGCGACCTGTCGCTGGCCTACTCGCCCGGCGTGGCTGCGCCCTGCGAGGAAATCGTCAAGGACCCGGCCAACGCCTTCAAGTACACCTCGCGCGGCAATCTGGTCGGTGTGATCAGCAACGGCACCGCGGTGCTCGGCCTGGGCGACATCGGCCCGCTGGCCTCCAAGCCGGTCATGGAAGGCAAGGGCGTCCTGTTCAAGAAGTTCGCCGGTGTCGACGTGTTCGACATCGAGATCGACGAGAAGGACCCGGTCAAGCTGGTCGAGATCATCGCCGCGCTGGAGCCCACCTTCGGCGCCATCAACCTGGAAGACATCAAGGCCCCGGACTGCTTCTACGTGGAGCGCGAACTGCGCAAGCGCATGAAGATCCCGGTGTTCCACGACGACCAGCACGGCACGGCCATCACCGTGGCGGCCGCCATGGTCAACGGCCTGAAGGTGGCCGGCAAGAACATCGCCGAGGTCAAGCTGGTCACCTCGGGCGCCGGTGCCGCAGCACTGGCGTGCCTGAACCTGCTGCTCAAGGTCGGCCTGAAGCGCGAGAACGTGTTCGTCACCGACCTGGCCGGCGTGGTCTATGAAGGCCGCGAAGAGCTGATGGACGACGACAAGCGCCAGTACATGCAGAAGACCGACATGCGCAAGCTGTCGGAGGTGATCGTCGGTGCCGACGTGTTCCTGGGCCTGTCGGCCGGCGGCGTGCTGAAGGCCGAGATGGTGGCGAAGATGGCGGCCAAGCCGGTGATCTTCGCGCTGGCCAACCCGAACCCCGAGATCGCGCCCGAGGACGCCCATGCGGTGCGCGACGACGTGATCATGGCCACCGGGCGCACCGACTATCCGAACCAGGTCAACAACGTCCTGTGCTTCCCGTACATCTTCCGCGGCGCGCTCGACTCGGGTGCGACCACGATCACCGACGAGATGGAAATCGCCGCGGTGCACGCCATTGCCGACCTGGCCCAGGCCGAGCAGAGCGAGCGCGTGGCCGCTGCCTACGTCGGCGAAAAGCTGTCCTTCGGCCCCGAATACCTGATTCCGAAGCCCTTCGACCCGCGCCTGATGATGAAGATCGCGCCGGCCGTGGCGCAGGCCGCCGCCGACAGCGGCGTGGCGACGCGCCCGATCAAGGACATGGACGCCTACCGCGACCGCCTGCAGAGCTTCGTCTACGCCTCGGGCACGACCATGAAGCCGATCTTCGACGCGGCCAAGCGCTCGCCGAAGAAGCGCGTGGCGTACAGCGAGGGCGAGGAAGAGCGCGTGCTGCGCGCCGCGCAGATCGTGGTCGACGAAGGCCTGGCCCGCCCGACGCTGATCGGACGTCCGGCCATCATTGCCCAGCGCATCGAGAAGTTCGGCCTGCGGCTGAAGGAAGAGCTGGACTACGACATCGTCAACGTCGAGCAGGACCACCGCTACCGCGACTTCTGGCAGACGTACCACCGCATGACGGAGCGCAAGGGCATCACCGCCCAGGTCGCGAAGATCGAGATGCGCCGCCGCCTCACGCTGATCGGCGCGATGCTGCTGCACAAGGACGAGGTGGACGGCATGATCTGCGGCACCTGGGGCACCACGCTGATCCACCTGCACTACATCGACCAGGTGATCGGCAAGCGCCCGGGCGGCTGCGCCAGCACACCGCAGGACGTGCCGGTGTACGCCTGCATGAACGGCCTGCTGCTGCCCGACCGCCAGGTGTTCCTGGTCGACACGCACGTCAACTACGACCCCTCCCCCGAGGAGCTGGCCGAGATCACGACCATGGCGGCCGAGGAAATGATGCGTTTCGGCCTGAAGCCGAAGGCGGCGCTGCTGTCGCATTCCAACTTCGGCACCAGCAACGAGCCCAGCGCCATCAAGATGCGCAAGACGCTCGACCTGCTGCGCGTGCAGGCACCGTGGCTCGAGGTGGACGGCGAAATGCACGGCGACGTGGCGCTGGACAGCAAGCAGCGCGCAATCGTCATGCCGCACAGCGCGCTGGCCGGTGACGCCAACCTGTTGGTTTTTCCGAACATCGACGCGGCCAATATTTCGTACAACCTGCTCAAGACGGCAGCCGGCGGCAACATCGCGATCGGCCCGGTTCTGCTCGGCGCGGCCAAACCTGTGCACATTCTCACGGCCAGTGCGACTGTTCGGCGCATCGTGAACATGACAGCCTTGACAGTGGCTGACGCAAACGCCGAAAGATAGGCGCTTTGGCGAGAGTGGTCGCCAACTTAAAACACCACTTACCCCCTTGGCGACTGCTCAAACTTTGGGCAGTCGCTTGCTATTTTCGCCAGCGTGGTGCACACTCGCGGGCTTGAATTTGCGGGTTAACCCCGAGGTTGGACGCCGATTCAAACCCCCCGCTCTTTTCTTGTGGTGCCCCATGGCGGCTTACGCCTCGATCACGTCCTCTGTCACCAAATTTGCGCTTACCGGCCTGATGCTGGCGGCGCTGACGACCGGGGCCGAGGCCCGCGGATGGTTCGGCGCCGGAAAAACGTCCACCGAGGGAACGATCGCCCTGTCCGAATTGCCGGTGCAGGGCCAGCGAACCTACCAGTCCATCCTCAACGGTGGACCTTTCCGGTACGACAAGGACGGCACGGTTTTCGGCAATCGCGAGCGTCTTTTACCGCCGGCACGGCGTGGCCACTACCGCGAGTACACGGTGACAACACCTGGCTCGCGCAATCGTGGTGCACAACGAATCGTTTGCGGCGGTGAACAGCGCACCACACCCGAGGCCTGCTGGTACACAGCGGACCACTATGCAAGTTTCAGACGGATTGCGCCATGAGCGATGACAACGACCTGGGTGCCGCCCCGAAGCGCCCCGAAGAAATGATGATGACTATGGAAAGACCAGCGGAGATGACCTTATCCCTTCGTGCCGTACGCCCGAACATCGTGCAATCGATCCGCGCGTTCCGCGTGAACGACCTGCAGGACGCTGCCAACGCAGCCGGCCAGCACTTCCTGTACGCCAACCTGGGCAACGCCCAGACCAAGCAGGACGTGCTCGACCTGATCGCGCAGCAATTCACGTTCCCGGCCCACTTCGGGAAGAACTTCGACGCGCTGTACGACTGCATGACGGACCCGTTGCATAAATCGGGCCCGCAGCCAGGTTTCGTCATCGTGCTGGAGCAGATTCCGGCCAATGCCAAGTTCGACAAGGAAGCACGCGAGCAACTGCTCGACATCTTCCGCGACGCCTCGGACTACTGGGGCGACCGCAAGGTCCCGTTCCGGTGCTTCTATTCTTTTCTGTAGCCCGTTCTGCATCTACCAGCCAAGCAGAACGGGCGAACGAGGCTCAGCCCAAAGCTGAAACCCTCGATGGCATCGAAGTGAACACCACCGCAGCATCAGCCACCGCCAGCACCGAGCCGGCCGGCGAAAAAATGCCGACCGACAAGCTCGTCGACGTGTCGCCGCTGGCGCTGCGCATGAGCAGCCCGTTCAACGCGGGTTACTGGCTCGCCGCCGCTTGAATCGGTTCGAGCATCAGCGCCTGGGCTTTCCCCGGCGCACATAAAAAAGCCCGTCTGTGACGGGCTTTTTTCATGGGGCCACGGTCTGCGCCAGGGCCACATATTCGTGCACGGGCACTTCCTCCGCCCGGCGCTGGGTGTCGAACTCGCCAGTGAAGCCATGCTCCTGCAGCCACTTGCCCAGCGTGTGCCGCATGATCTTGCGCCGCTGGCTGAAAGCCACCTGCACGATTTCGCCCAGGCGCTTCGCATCGACGAGCGGCGGCTGCGCCAGCGGCACCATGCGCACCACGGCGCTGTCCACGCGCGGCGGCGGCTCGAAGCTCTCGGGCGGCACGAACAGCACGTTGGCCATGTCGTAGCGCCACTGCAGCATCACGCTCAGGCGGCTGTAGTCCGACGTGGCGGGCTTGGCCACCATGCGGTCGATCACTTCCTTCTGCAGCATGAAATGCTGGTCGGCCACCAAATGGGCAGAGCCCAGCAGGTGGAACAGGATGGGCGTGGAAATGTTGTAGGGCAGGTTGCCCACCACGCGCAGCGGCTTGGCCGGAAAGCGGCCCGCGAGTTCGGCGAAGTCGACCTTGAGCACGTCGGACTCGATCACGTCGAGCTGCGCATGCTCGCGCAGTCGCTTGGCGAGGTCACGATCCAGCTCGATCACGGTGAGCCGGCCGAGCCGCTCGACCAGCGGTTGCGTGAGCGCCGCGAGCCCCGGGCCGATCTCGACCATGGCGTCGCCGGGCTGCGGTGCGATCTCCCGCACGATCGCATCGATGATCCCGCCGTCGGACAGGAAATGCTGTCCGAACCGCTTCCTGGCGATGTGTGCCATCAGTGAATCAGGACTGCGGGGGTTCGCGGTATTCGACGTAGGCCCGGGCGCGCACTTCCTGCACCCAGGTGTTGAAGGCTTCCTCGATGCGCTGCTCGCGCAGCGCCGCCCGCGCGGCTTCGCGCTGCTCGGACTGGCTCAGCTTGGCCTCGCGGCGGCCGACCACCTGGATCAGGTGCACGCCGAAGCGCGACACCACGGGGTCGCTGATCTGGCCCGGCGTGAGGCGGTCCATCGCTTCCTCGAACTCGGGCACGAACTGGCCCGGGCGCGACCAGCCGAGGTCGCCGCCGGCCTTGGCGCTCGCGTCCTGCGAGTTGTCGCGAGCCAGGGCCGCGAAGTCGGCCGTGCCGGCCTGCAAGCGGCGCTTGAACTCCGCCAGCTGCGCGACCGCCTGGGCCGTGGTGCGCTTGGGATCGCTCAGCAACAGGATATGTCGCACCTGCGTTTGGGTGACGGTGGCGTCGCTCGAACCGACCTGGGCCTTGGCCACCACCTTCAGCACGTGGAAACCGGCGCTGGAGCGCACGGGTCCGGCAATGCCGTTCACCGGCGTCGACTGCGTGGCCTCGACGAACAGCGACGGGTAGCGGTCGGCGCTGCGCATGCCGATGGCGCCGCCGTTGGCGCGGTCGGGCGAATCGGAGTTGTCCTGCACCAGCTTGGCGAAGTCTTCGCCGGCGCGGGCGCGCTGGGCGAGGCCCTGGGCCTTCTGCTGCGCGGTGGCGATCTGCGCGTCGGTCGCGTTTTCCGGCACGGCGACCAGGATCTGCGCCAGGTTGAGGTTCTCCAGCGCGGCGTTCTTGACGGACACGTTGCGCTGGTCGCGCAGGTACTCGTCGGCCTCGGAGTCGCTGATCTTGACCTTCGACTCGACCTCGCGGTCGCGCAGGCGCGTGAGCAGCAGCTGGTCGCGCAGGTCGTTGCGGAACTCCTGCTGCGCAATGCCTTCGGCGGCCACGCGGCGGCGCAATTCGACCAGGCTGATCTCGTTCTGGCGCGCCACGGTCTGTTCGGCCTGGTCGATCGCCACCTCGTCGACCTTGATGCCGTTTTCCTTGGCGAGCTGGAGCTGCGCGCGCTCTGTGATCAGGCGCTCGAGCACGAGGCGCGTGAGTTCGTTGCGCGGCACGCGCTGCGCATCGGGGTTTTCCTTCAGCAGGCGCTCCACGCGGACCAGCACCTCGGTGTTGGTGATGGGCTCGGAGTTGACCAGCGCGACGATGAATTCCGCCGAGCGCTGCACCGGCGCCGCCGGAGGCGTGGCGGGCGTGGGGCGTGCCGCCGGTGGGCCCAGCCGCGGGCCGGCGCGCATGATGTCCGTGATGCCGCCGCCGGAGCGAAAGCCCTGGGCGCCCGCGGTTGCAGCCATGGCTGCAAGGCAGCCGAGGGTGATGATGGAACGGATGTTTTTCATGGCTAGCTCGGTCAGTCGACTCAGTCGTAATTGGTGAAGCGGCTCGGCGCCTCGCCCGGTTGGCGCAGGGGTTCGTAGCGCTGGATGTTCTGCCGCAGGGCCTGCATCGGGCTGGAGCCGATGCTGGAGAACCCGACGAATTCGAGCTGGAACATGATGCGGGTGTTCGCCGTCACCAGGCCCGTGGTGGTGCGCTGCAGCACCACGCGCCCGATCCAGCAGCAGCCGTCGTACTCGAAGCCGAGCACGCCGTCGGTGAGCTTCTTGTCCTGCAGGCTGTAGTTGAGGCGGCCCACAGCGTACCAGCGTCCGCCGCCCTGGCCCTTGCCCGGACCGAGGTTCTTGCCCTTGTCGCCCCACAGGTCGTTGAGGGGCCATTGCCAGCCCACGTCGAACGACTTGCTGCCGTCGGTGGCGGTCGGGGTGGTGGGCGCCTGGTAGCGGAAGGCCGCGCTCAGGTTGTGGTACGGCTCGGGGTTGTAACGGGCACTGATGGCCGAACGCTCCGAGCGGCGGGTGTCGGGATTGTACTGGACCACCGTGTCCAGGCTCCACTTGGGCGTCCAGTTGATCTGCGCGCCCACCAGCAGGTCGCTTGCGCGGTCGGTGACCGGCGTGCCGCCGGGCAGCGTGACCTTCTGGTCGCTGAAGCGCAGGCGCTGCGCGATGCCGAAACGCGCCGCCTCGACACCGGTGGCCGGGTCGATCAGGCGCGAGGTCACGCCGAGCGTGAGCGCATTGGTGTCCGAGACGCGGTCGCCGCCCGAGAACGCGTTCTCGGTGTAGATGGTCGCGAAGCTGAAGTCGTTGGCGGCCGAATCGTAGTTCGGCAGCATGCTCTGGTTTCGGTACGGCGTGTACACGTAGTACGCGCGCGGCTCCAGCGTCTGGCGGAAGGCGCGGCCGAAGTAGCTCGCATCGCGCTCGAAGATCAGGCCGCTGTCGAGGCTGAAGGTCGGCACCGTCCGGTTGCTGGAGGTCGGGAAGAAATACAGCGAGTTCGGGTTGTAGGGAATCCCGCCGACGTACTGCGTGCCGTTGATCGTGAGCTTCGGAATGTCAGCCTGCGGCACGTAGTAGCTGTACGACGCCGCGTTCACCATCACCTTGGGGATGACGAACGAGCTGGGCGTGATGAACGGCCGGCTGATCGAGGCGATGGCGGAGGCCCGGTCGCCGTCGGGCTGCGACTGCTGGCTGACGTCGAAGCCGGGCTGGCCGCTCAGGATCGTGTTGACCCGGAAGCGCGTGTAGTCCAGGTTGAGCGACACGTCGAAGCCGTGCCAGTCGTACTTGTTGTAGTTGGCCGTGATCTGCGGCATGCGGTCGTACGACGGCACGATCGGCGACAGGTTGTACTGCAGGTTCTGGTACTTGAGCGTGCGGATCGCGCCGCTCCAGTCGTCCTTGGCCCAGCTGAGCGACGCGTCGTTCGGCAGCTGGCGCTGCGCGAGCGACGGCGTGCGCGTGAAGTCACGCCAGTAGTCGTTGTCGCTCACGCGGTTGATCGCGATGTTGGCCGACAGCGAGTCCAGGCCGAACGCCTTGGCGTCGAAGTCCTGGTGGTGATTGAGCCAGAGGCCCCAGCGCCTGGTGCTGTTGGGCGGGGCGGTCAGGTCCTTGGCCTGGATCTCTCCGTTCGCCAGCTGCTGCAGCTGGCTCGCGCGCAGCTCGTTGTAGCGCTGGCCCACGAGGCGGTCGCTGCCCATCAGGTCGAGCCGGGCCGTGCCGTTGTAGCCCTTCTCGAGGTAGCGGAACTCGTTGCTGAGGTTGAGCCCGCGCTTGCTCATGAGCGTGGGCGTGATCGTGGCGTCGCGGTTCGGGGCGATGTTCCAGTAATACGGCTGCGCGATCTCGATGCCGTTGTTGCTGTCGATGCCCACGGTCGGCGGCAGCAGGCCGCTCTTGCGATCGTTCGACAGCGGGAAACTCACACTCGGAATGGGCGGCGTGGAGATGCCCATGAAGCTCAGGCGCGCATTGGTGGCCACGCCCTCGTTTTCCTCGGTGTCGGTCGTTATGGTGGTTGCGGTCAGCAGCCATGCCGGCATCCAACCGGGAAAGTCCTCGCGGCGGCAGGTGGTGTAGGTGGCCTGGCGGGCCACCGACACGTTGGCGTCGACGAAGTCGATGCGTTGTGCCTCACCGTGCGCCTCGTTCGCCAGGAACTGGTAGCGCACGTTGTTGAAGAAGCCCTCGAAGGTCTCCAGCTTGAGCTGCAGCTCCGGGCCTTCGTACACGTTGCCGCCCTGGTTGACCCGCACGTTGCCGGTGGCCTTGGCCAGGTCGTCGGGCTGGTAGTACTCGAGCCGGTCGGCGGTGATGGAGACCGGGCCGCGGCGCAGCGTGGCATTGCCTTCAACCACGGTATCGAGGTCGGGGCGACCGGACATGCGGTCGCCGGTGACCAGGCTGGGCAACTGGCCGCGCTCGGCGGGCGGCACGACCTCGGTCAGCAGCGGCGTGCGCTTCAGCGTGAGCGGTCCGTCGACATTGGCCGCGGTCTGCGCGGACGCGCCGTGCACATGCATGAGGGCCAGCGACAGCACAGCCAGCGGCAGAGGCGGGCTTGAGCGCCGCAGGGTCACGCGTCGGCTCATCAAGCCTCCCGCCCGGCCGTTCCGAGGAAAGCCGGCGACTCCCCCGGGGAGAGCAGCGAGCGCGCAAGGTGCCCAGCGTGAGGGCTTTGGGTCGTAGGCATCGGTTCGGAACGAAAGATCGTCGGGGAGACGGCGCGGCAGGCCGGCGGGTTGCAGGGGCCGGCGGCGACCCCGGCCCGGCCGGAAGCCGGCCACGGGGGGTTGCCGCGCCAGGCGGATTTGTAGAATCGATTATCCATGACAGCACCCTTGCCCCCCGCCTCTTTGGCCCCGAGCCCCGCCGAGACCATTCTCTGGACCGATCCGCAGCGTGCCGAGGCGTTCCAGGCCTGGCTGGCCGGCATCGCACCCGCCCAGCGGCTGCTGCCCGACACGGTGCGCCTCGCCTCGGCGGACGCGAGTTTTCGCCGCTATTTCCGCGTCGACACCACGGACCCGGTCGCCCCCACGCGCATCGTGATGGACGCGCCGCCGGACAAGGAAAACAGCGACCCCTTCGTCCAGGTGGCGCGGTTGATGTCCGAGGCCGGCGTGCTCGCCCCGACGGTGCTCGAGTGGGACCGGCTCCAGGGCTTTTTGCTGCTCGACGACCTGGGCCGCCAGACCATGTTGGACGTGCTCGACCCGGCCCGGCCCGATGCCAGCCGCCCGCTGTACGACCAGGCGATCGACGCGCTGATCAAGTGGCAGCTGTCTTCCAAGCCGGGCGTGCTGCCGCCCTATGACCGGGCGCTGCTCGAGCGCGAACTGGCGCTGTTCCCCGAGTGGTACATCGGCCGCCACCGCGGCGTGGCCATCGAGGGCAAGCTGAAAGAGCGCCTGGAACGCAGCTTCAAGTTGATCGTCGACAGCAACCTGGCCTCGCCCAGCGTGTACGTGCACCGCGACTTCATGCCGCGCAACCTGATGGTGAGTGCCGCCCCCACGCTCGGCGCTGACGTGTCCTCGCTGCCCCCCGAGGGAGCGCTCGGCGTGCTCGACTTCCAGGACGCGGTCTACGGTCCCATCACCTACGACATCGCCAGCCTGATGCGCGATGCCTTCCTGAGCTGGGACGAGGAGTTCGTGCTCGACATCACCATCCGCTACTGGACCGCCGCGCGCAAGGCCGGCCTGCCGGTGGACGAGGACTTCGGCGCCTTCTACCGCGCGGTCGAATGGATGGGCCTGCAGCGCCACCTGAAGGTGGCCGGCATCTTCGCGCGCCTCACGCTGCGCGACGGCAAGCCCAGGTACCTGGCCGACACGCCGCGCTTCATCGCCTACATCCGCGCCACCGCCAGCCGCTACATGGAGCTCACGCCGCTGGTGCGGGTGATCGACGAGGTCGAAGGCACCTCGGCTCTCACCGGCTTTGCCTATGGCCGCGTCTGACGCCCGTCAGATGGACCTGTGCCGCTACTGATTTCATAGCATGCCGCGTTTTCACTGTTCCGTGCCGCTGACCGCCGGCACCAGCCTGGCGCTGCCGTCCGGCGCCGCACGCCACGTGCAGGTGCTGCGCATGCAGCCCGGCGACGCGCTCACCCTGTTCGACGGCGCGGGCGGCGAGTACGCGGCCACGGTCGAGCGCATGGGCCGCAGCGACGTTTCGGTCTTGGTCGGCACCCACCAGCCGGTGGAGCGCGAGGCGCCGCGCGCCGTGCACCTCGCGGTCGGCATGCCGGCCAACGAGCGCATGGACTGGCTGGTCGAGAAGGCCACCGAACTCGGCGTCGCGAGCATCCAGCCGCTGGCCACCGCGCACGGCGTGCTGCGTCTCTCAGGCGAACGGGCCGAGAAGAAGCGGGCGCACTGGGAGGCCATTGCCGTCGCCTCCTGCGAACAATGCGGGCGCAACCGCGTGCCGATGATCCATCCGGTGCAGTCCTTTGGGGGCTGGATCGATGCCCAACCGCCCCAACCGGCCCAACCGGCGGAATTGGCCGCCGTGCGCCTCGTGCTGAGCCTGGCCGACGGCACCCGCGCCGTGCACGCGCTGCAAGTGCCGCAAGACCGCGGCGCGCTCGTGCTGAGCGGGCCCGAAGGCGGCCTCAGTGGCAGCGAGGAACAGCAGGCCATCGCCCGCGGCTTCGCGCCGGTCACCCTCGGCGCACGCGTGCTGCGCGCCGAAACGGCGGCGCTGGCCGCGCTGGTGTCGCTCGCCGGGCTCTGATCCCTGCGCGGCAAGTGCCGGACAAAGGTCGAGCAAGCTTCGAACAGAGGGCGAAAGGTGGGTGTTTTCCGCCACGCGCGCGTGGAGCAGTTGGGAAACAATCGTTACCTTATTAAGACAAAAGAAGGACTTTTGCCCCATGTCCCGCCTGCCTGGCGCGCTGCGCCTCGCCCCGCTCGTTCTTGCCGCGCTGTGCGCGGCCCAAGGCGCCAGCGCCCAGCACCCGGCCGTCGCCCCGGCGCCGGCGCAAGTGAGCCCCGAGGTCGACAAGGCCTACACCCAGCTGATGGCGTCCCCTGCCATCCAGAAGCTGCTCGACGCCGTCAAGGCCGACCATGAACGCTCGGTCGAAGACCTGAAGATGCTCACCGAGATCGAGGCGCCCCCCTTCAAGGAGCACAAACGCGCAGAGGCTTTCCTCGCGCGCATGAAGGCGCTGGGCCTGAGCCACGCGAAGATCGACGCCGAAGGCAACGTGGTCGGGCTGCGCAAGGGCATCGGCGGCGGACCGAAGCTGCTCGTTTCCGCCCACCTCGACACGGTGTTCCCCGCCGGCACCGACGTGAAGGTGAAGGAGCGCGACGGCCGGTTGTATGCGCCGGGCATCGGCGACGACACGCGCGGCCTCGCCGTGCTGCTGTCCTGGCTCAAGGTGCTGAACGAGCACAAGGTGCAGACCGTGGGCGACCTGATGTTCGTCGCCAACGTCGGCGAGGAAGAGCTGGGCAACCTGCGCGGCATGAAGGCGATCTTTCGCGACCACCTCGACATCGACGGCATGGTGGGACTGGAGCCGTCCCCGCCGGGCGCCGTGCTGGTGCTGGGCACCGCGAGCCACCGCTACGAGGTCACGTTCCAGGGCCCGGGCGGCCACAGCTTCGGCGCCTTCGGCCAGGTGCCCAGCGCCATCCACGGCATGGGCCGCGCGATTGCAAAGATCGCCGACGTGCGCACGCCGAGCTTTCCCAAGACCACCTTCACCGTCGGCACGGTCGGCGGCGGCACCTCGGTCAACACCATCGCACCCGACGCGCGCATGGCCATCGACATCCGCTCGGACGACATGGGCGCGCTGCTCGAGACGGAAAAGAAGATCCTCGCCGCCGTCGACGAGGCCGTGGCCGAGGAAAACAGGCGCTGGAACGTGAACACGCTGAGCGCCAGCACCAGGCTCATCGGGGACCGGCCCGGCGGCCGCACGCCGCCGGACTCGGTGATCGTCGAGGCCGCGACGCGCTCGAACGCGGCCTTCGGCCACAAGACGATGCTGCGCGGCGGCAGCACCGACGCCAACGTGCCGATCTCGCTGGGCATTCCCGCGATCATCGTCGGCGGCGGCGGCAAGGGCTCGGGATTCCATTCGCTCGCCGAGTCCATCGACGTGACAGACGCCTGGAAAGGCGCGCAGAATTCCCTGGTGACGGTGCTCGGGTTGGTGGGTGTGCAAGGGGTGAGCCCTGCATTGCTGCCCAAACGCGTGGCGCGTACCAAGTAATTTGTCACGTTGCCCGTTCGAAAGTGGCCATGCCACTTTCGATTCAAGGTCCGCGGCATTTAACAATGTTGTCGGTTCTGTCACACACCAAGGAAACGGCCATGGGATTGCTCGATTCGGTACTCGGTCAAGTGCTGGGAGGCGCCGCACAACAGCAGCAGCCGCAAGGCGGAGGCCTCGGCGGGCTGGGCGATCTCGGTGGCCTGGCCGGCGCGCTGGGTGGCCTGCTCGCGAACAATGGCGCACAAGGCGGTCTGGGAGGACTGGTCTCGAAGTTCGAGCAGGCCGGCATGGGCAACGTCATCAACTCGTGGATCGGCAAGGGAGAAAACCAGGCGGTCTCGGGCGACCAGCTGCAGAACGCACTGGGCGGCGACACCATTGCCGCCATCGCGTCCAAGCTGGGCATCAATGCACAGACGCTGCTGCCGATGCTTGCGACCATGCTGCCGGCGCTCATCGACCAGCTCACGCCGCACGGCAAGGTGCCGGAGCAGGGCCTGGGCAACCATGAAGACCTGCTGGGTTCGCTCAGCGGCCTGCTGCAAGGCAGGCAGTCCTGAGCGACGGCGGCCTCTTTCCCTCATTCCGGCGCCCGCGAGGGCGCTTTTTTTTGGCCTGCCCCCGTGGCCGACAATGCCGCTCGCATCAGTTCGAGGGAGCATGGCATGGCGGTCGGTGGCAAATCGAAAGAGGAAAAGGCGGCACAGGGCCTGCAGGCACAGCCCGACGGCAGCGTGCGCTGGACCAAAGGCATGCGCGAATCGCTCGCGCGGTTCAACGACCGGGCCTGCGGCCACTGCGGCGGCTTGCTGTCCACCGAGCGCAGCCTGGACGACAGCCTCGACTTCTATCGCCGGCACCGCGCCAGCTTCTACCCGCCCCGCGCCGCGCGGCTGCGCATGCTCGAGATGCACGGCGCTGCGGCCGCCGAGCCGTTCTTCGAGCCCTCGCCGCACAAGGAGGCCGTGACCGACCTGCTGGCCATCCACGACGCGGCGGTCGTGCGCTTCTTCGTGACGCAGGTCAAGCAGATCGATTGCAAGTCCGCGCTGGCCAAGCAGGCCGCGCGCTGGCCGCTGTTCGTGCTGCGCGCGCTGCTGTCGGCGAACCCGTCACGCCACCAGGCCGGCGCCGCGCTCGTGCTGGAGCTGCTGGCCGCCAACCCCGACTGGCAGGCGGCACTGGAAGCGTCGTGCGACGACAGCCAGCGCAAGACGCTCGCGCGCCTGCAGGAAGACGGCTCCGACGGCGTGACCGACGCCGCCCCCCACGCGTGGCCCGCGCTGCTGCGCCATCCACCGTGGAAGAACCGGCAGGCGCTCCCCGTCGTTCCCACGCTGGCGCTGCAGCCGCTGCCCGCCACCGCCGCGCTCCACTGGAACACGCTGCCCCCGCCGCAGTACCAGCAAGCCACGGGCGAGGCGTCCGACTGGCTGGCGCAGGAGGTGCGCGCCTTGCGCGCGCGCTCCGACGAGCAGGCCAGGGATTTCGCTCGCCAGCAGCCCGAGGCGCCCGCGGCCATCCGCAACGGCGACCCCGTGCGCAAGGCGCTGTGGATGTTCGGCGTACGGCCGGAACGCATCGACGACATCGCCGAGGGCCGCGCGGTGCAACCGGACGACTTCGGCGACATGCCCGGCAGCGCCTGGGCCACGGCCGACTACATCTGGCAGCTGCCGCCGCAGCTGGCCATGGCGGTGTTCACGCACGGGCCGGCGCAGATGCACGCGCTGAGCGACGCGGGCCGCATCCGTCCGGTCCTTCATCACTTCGGCGTCGCCGCGCTGCCGGCGTTGCCGCACTACCTGCGGCACGGCGCGCGCGCCATGTTCGAGCTGGCGTCGGCCATCGAGTGGGACCCGCTGGCGGGCTGGATCGCCAAGGGCCTGCATACCAACCGCTGGGTGCGGCGCGAGGCTGGCGAATGGCTGGCCCGCTATCCCGACGCGGCCGCGCGCGGGCTCGTTCCCGCGGCATTGGGCGAACCCGGCCCCGCGCATGAAGCCGCCCAGGCCGCGCTACGCTGGCTGCACGCGGCCGGCCATGCCGACGCCGTGCGCCGCCAGGCCGCTGCCTACGGCGCCGAGGCCGCCGACGCGGTGGCGACGCTGCTGGCCATCGCACCCGAAGACCTGCTGCCCGACGAGTTGCCCGTGCTGCCCAAGACCCTGCCGCTCGCGGCGCTGCCCCGGCTGATCCTGAAGGGCAGCGGCCACGCGCTGCCGCAGGCCTGCGTGCCGGACGTGCTGATGGCCATGATGCTCGGCCGCCCCGACGCCCCCTACCCGGGGCTGCCAGCGCTGCTGGACACGCTGGCGCCCGACGCCCTTGCACGCTTCGGCCGTGCGCTGCTGGCCTGGTGGATCGGCAACGGCCGCCCCAGCAAGGAGCGCTGGATGTTCGCGCTGCAGGGCCGCCTGGGCGACGATGAAACGGCCCGCCAGCTCTACGGCCTGCTGCGCCAGTGGCGCGCCGCGCTCGACCGCGTGCGCGCCTACGACGCCATGGCCATGCTCGGCGACATCGGCAGCGACGCCGCCCTGATGCACCTGGCCGAGCTCGCGCGCCAGACCCGCTACGACGACCTGCGCACCCGTGCCGACCGCATGCTGGGCGAGGTCGCCGAGCAGCGCGGCCTGAGCCTCGACCAGCTGGCCGACCGCACCGTGCCCGACCTGGGCCTGGACGCGCGCGCGCGGCTCACGCTCGACTTCGGCCCGCGCACGTTCGAAGTGCGCATGGACGACCACTTCCAGCCCGTGGTGCACGACGCCCGAGGCAAGGTGCTCAAGACGCTGCCCAAGCCCGGCGCGAACGACGAGCCCGGCAAGGCCGCCACCGCGAGCACGCAGCTGAAAGACCTGCGCAAGCTGGCCAAGACCGTCGCCACCACGCAGGTCAAGCGGCTCGAAGCCGCCATGTGCGCGCAGCGCCGTTGGGGCGCCGACGAGTTTTTGCCCTTCTTCGCGAACCACCCGGTGTTGCGCGTGTTCTGCCGGCCGCTGGTGTGGGGCCTGTTCGATGCGTCGAACCGGCTCGAAGGCAGCTTCCGCGTGAGCGCCGAAGGCGAGCTGACCGACCTGCAGGACGACCCGGTTGCGCTGCCGGACACCGCACGCATCGGCCTGCCGCACCCGCTGGAGATGGCCGCGCTCGACACGGCGCTGGCCCCCGCCTGGGCCGCGGTGCTGGCCGACTACGAAATCATGCAGCCCTTCGAGCAGCTGACGCGCCAGACCTTCGTGCGCGACGACGCGCTGCGCACGCGCCGCGATCTCCCGCACTGGGCCGGCCGGCAGGTGTCGAACGCCGGCCTGATGGGGCTGGAGGCGCGCGGATGGCTGCGCGAGGTGGGCGAGGGCGGCATGGTCGACAGCTTCAACAAGGCACTGCCCGGCGGGCGGCGCCTCTGCGTGCAGCTGGAAGAAGGCTGGTTCGTGCAGGACACCCCCGACGGCAAGGCGCTGCAGACGGTGCGCGCGGTGGCGCTGGACGGCACGCAAGGCTCGCTGGGCGACCTGTCGCCGATCGCCTTCAGCGAGATCGAGCGCGACCTGCAGCGCGTGATGCGGGACGCCCCATGAACCGCGACCCCCGGCTGCCCGGCGTCGGCCCGGGGGTTGCTGAAGGGCGCGTTCAGGCGGGCGGAAGGCGCGCGTCGAGCCAGTGCTGCAGGGCCGCGAAGACCGGCTCGGCGTCGAGCTCGTTGAAGATCTCGTGGTACAGCGCATCGAAGCCGTGCGCCTCGACCATGCCGCTGGGCGCGGCCGCAGCCGCAAAGGCGCGGCTTGCGCCGGGCCGCACGAGGTGGTCGTCGCCCGCGTAGAGCAGCAGCGTCGGCACGGGCCAGGTCGCAGCGCGCTGCTGCACCGCCCGGCCTTCGGTCGCAAGGAAGCGCGCCAGGCGGCTGCCGATGCGGTCGTGCGTGAGCGGATCGTCGCGGTAGGCCTGCACCACGGCCGCATCGTGCGAGAGGTAGTTGTCGTCCAGGCCGTTGCCCACGCGCAGGTTCGGCGCAATGCGCGGCAGCACCGCCAGCAGCGCCTTCTGCATGCCGCTCAGGCCCGGGTCGAGCCCCGGCGAAGACAGCACCAGGCCGTCGACCGGCCGCACGTCGCGTGCCACGAGGCTCGCCGCGACCAGCCCGCCCAGGCTGTGCCCCAGCAACACCAGCGGCACGCCGGGGTTCAGGCGGCGCGCGTCGTCGACCACCAGCGCCAGGTCGTCGACCAGGCGCAGTTCGCTCGGCAGGCCGCCGCGCGCACCGGTCGATTCGCCGTGCCCGTGGTGGTCGTGCGCCCATACGGCAAAGCCCCATTCGTGCAGGCATTCCGCCACCGCGTGGTAGCGGCCCGCGTGCTCGCCAAGCCCATGGACCACCACGATGACGGCACGCGCCGGGCCGGGTGCCGGCAACCGGCGCAGCGCCAGCGTGTCGCCGTCCGGGGCGGACAGCGACACGCGTTGCGGCAAGGGCAGCGGCTCGCTCAAGCGGCGACGGGCTCCGACGCGGCGGCGCGGTGCGCCACCGGCAGGGCCGCGATCACCTCGGCCACGGCGGCCGTCAGCTTCTTGGCATAGGGCACGTGCAGGAACTCGTTCGGGCCGTGCGCATTGCTCTTGGGACCGAGCACGCCGCAGACCATCATCTGCGCCTTCGGGAACCCGGCGCTGAGCATGTTCATGAGCGGGATCGTGCCGCCCTGGCCGATGTAGCCGCAAGAGGCGCCGAAGTGCGCCTGCGAGGCCTTGTTGAGCGCCTGCTCGAACCACGGCGTGATGGTCGGGGCATTCCAGCCGGTGGCGCCGCCGCCGCTTTCGAAGGTGACGCGGGCCTGGTAGGGCGCGTTGTCTTCCAGCAGCGCCTTGAGCTTTTGCACCGTCTCGGCCGCGTCGACCAGCGGGGGCAGGCGCAGCGACAGCTTGAAGGCGGTGTACGGGCGCAGCACGTTGCCCGCGTCCTTCAGCGCCGGAAAGCCTTCGGCGCCGGTCACCGACAGCGTGGGCTTCCAGGTGCGGTTGAGCAGCGCCTCCACCGGGTCGGTGGTGGTGGGCAGCGCGAACATGGTCGAGCCGCCGCAGTCGTAGTGCGCCCACGGAAAGCGCTTGTAGACCTCTTCGCCGAGGATGGCCGCGGTGGCCTTGGCCTGCGCCAGGCGGTCCGCGGGCACCTCGCAGTGGAAGCTCGCGGGCAGCAGGCGGCCGGTGGCGCTGTCTTCGAGGCGGTCGAGCACCTGTCGCATGATGCGAAAGCTCGAGGGCACCAGGCCCGAGGCGTCGCCCGAGTGAATGCCTTCGGTCAGCACCTCCACCTTCAGCGTGCCGCTGGCCATGCCGCGCAGCGAGGTGGTGAGCCACAGCTGGTCGTAGTTGCCGGCGCCCGAGTCGAGGCAGATCACCAGCTCGACGTTGCCCAGGCGCGCGCGCAGCGCATCCACGTAAGGCAGCAGGTCGTAGGAGCCGCTTTCCTCGCAGGTCTCGATGATGCCGACGATGCGCGGATGCGCCGCGCCCTGTGCCTTCAGTGCCTGCAGCGCGGCCACGCTGGCGTACACCGCATAGCCGTCGTCGGCGCCGCCGCGGCCGTAGAGCAGGCCGTTTTCGTACTTGGGCGTCCAGGGGCCGAGGTCGTTGCGCCAGCCGGTGAACTCGGGTTGCTTGTCGAGGTGGCCGTACATCAGCACGGTCTCGCCCATGTCGGTGCCGGTGGCCGGCACTTCGAAGAACAGCACCGGGGTGCGGCCGTCGAGGCGCACGATTTCCAGCTTCAGGCCTTCGACCTTCTGCGCCTCGACCCAGGCCGCGGCGTTGCGCAGCACGGTCTCCAGGTAGCCGTTGGCCGACCAGTCCTTGTCGAAGCCGGGCGACTTGGCCGGAATGGCGATGTAGTCGGTGAGTTGCTTGACGATGTCGCCGTCCCATTGGGCGGTGACGTCAGACAGGGCGCGCGCGGCGTCGAGCGTGCCGGCGGGCATTTCGCGGTGCAGGGGAGCGTTCATCGGGGTTCTCCGCGGGAGGGGAAAAATTTGCATTTTGCGCCTTGAAGCGACCGCGCGTAGAGTGCGGGCGATCTCAACGCTGGAGGCGACGTGAGCAAGCCAAACATCAAGGTGGGCATCGGCGGCTGGACCTACGAGCCGTGGCGCGACAACTTCTACCCCAAGGGGCTCGCGCAATCGAAGGAACTGAACTACGCGAGCCGCCAGCTCAGCGCCATCGAGGTCAACGGCACCTACTACAGCACCTTCAAGCCCGAGACTTTCCGCAAGTGGCACGACGACACGCCGGCCGACTTCATGTTCTCGCTCAAGGCCTCGCGTTTCGCGACCAACCGCAAGCTGCTGTCGGGTGCGGGGGAGTCGATCAAGCGCTTCATCGACAGCGGCGTGACCGAGCTGGGCGACAAGCTGGGGCCGATCGTGTGGCAGTTCATGCCGACCAAGCCCTTCGAGGCGGAAGACTTCGAGGCGTTTCTGTCCATGCTGCCGAAGAAGGAAGGCAGCCGCACGCTGCGCCACGTGATGGACGTGCGGCACGAGAGCTTCATCGTGCCCGCCTACAAGGCGCTCGCGAAGAAGCACAAGGTGTCGACGGTGTTCACCGACGCCGACAAGTTTCCGTCCTTCGAGGAGCCCGAAGGCGACGTGGCCTATGCACGGCTCATGATGGCCGACGCCAAGCTCAAGACGGGCTACGGGCCGAAGGCGCTCGACACCTGGGCCGAGCGTGCACAGGGCTGGGCCGCATCGCCAAAAAAGCGCGACGTGTTCGTCTACTTCATCAACGGCGCCAAAGAAAAAGCACCGGCCGCGGCCGGTGCCTTGCTGGAGCGCCTGGGGTGGACGCCGCCGGGAGCCTGATGAGGCCCCCGCGGCGCACGGACACTACGCCTTGGTGCCGAAGCTGATTTCGCCGGACAGCTGGCCGCCTTCTTCGATGACGATCTTGCCGTAGCGGATCTTGCCGGTGACCTTGCCGGTCGAATGGATCACGAGCTTTTCGCGCACGGTGAGGTTGCCGTCGAACACACCGCGGATCTCGGCGATGTCGATTTCGGCGGAGCCCTTGAATTCGCCCTGTTCGGCGATCTGCATCAGGCGCGAGTCCATCGTGGCTTCGACCAGGCCTTCGACCACGAGCGTGTCGCAATCGGTGATCTCCACGCCCTTGAGCTTGATGTTCGGGCCGACGGTGAGCTTGCTGCCGCCTTCCTTGGCGACGGGTGCAGCAGCTGCCGATGCTGCGTTCAGGCCGCCTTGCTGTGCGGTGAGCGACGAGGGATTGACGGGGGTACCCGAGAGATTGGTGCCTGCGCCGACCAGCGGTGCGGGGCGGGAAGTCAACGAGTCGGTGTCTCGGTCACGCTTGCCGAAGAAGGGGGACTGTGTAGCCAATGGGGAGCTCCTCTAGGAAAAGGACTATCGTAAGAACGCACTTGCGGCCTGCCGTACTTCATTGCGCAAGAGGCGTAACCGAGTAAGACGGTACACCCCGCCGACAATGGCTTTCCAGTAGACCCTAAACCACGGCAGATGACGACCCTTTCGAGCAGCACCGCCACCACCACCTCTTCGGATTCGGCCGCAGGCGACGAGCGTTTCGGCAAGCCCGAGCAGGGTTGGCGCCGCACGTTGTTCTCGGTGATCTTCGAGTCGGAGTCGCGGCTGGGCCGGCTGTTCGACCTGATCCTGATCGCGGTGATCGTGACCAGCGTGGGCGTGGTGATTCTCGACAGCGTGCAGGCCATCCATTTGCGCTTCGGCCACGTGTTCGGCGTGCTCGAATGGGTGTTCACCGCGCTCTTCACGCTCGAATACCTCGGGCGGCTGGCCTGCGTGAATCGGCCCGCGCGCTATGCGGGAAGCTTCTACGGCGTGATCGACCTGCTCGCGTTGCTGCCGACCTTCCTGGCCGTGCTCACGCCGGGCCTGGCCTACCTGATCGACGTGCGCATCCTGCGGCTGCTGCGCGTGTTCCGCATCTTCAAGCTGTCGCGCTACTCCGAGGAGTACCGCGCGCTGGTGTCGGCGGTGCATGCGAGCCGGCGAAAGATCACGGTGTTCGTCGGCTTCGTGATGCTGGTGGTGCTGGTGATGGGCACGCTGATGTACGTGGTCGAAGGACCGGTGCACGGCTTCACCAGCATTCCGGTGGCGATCTACTGGGCCATCTCGACGATGGCCACGGTGGGCTTCGGCGACCTCGTGCCCAAGACCGACCTGGGCCGCGCGATCGCCTCGGTGATGATGCTGCTGGGCTGGGGCGTGCTGGCCGTGCCCACCGGCATCGTGACCGCAGAGATGGCGCGGCGCGGACCCGGCGACGAGGCGGTGCCGCTGGCGCCGCGCGGCATTCTGGCGATGACGGCGCCGGTGTCCACGGCACCCGCGGCATCTGCGGTGCCGGCGAAGCGCGTCACGCCTTCGGCCAGACGGCGCGCCCTTGCGCAGCATCGCCGAGGCGGGCGATGAACGCATCGGCGTCGGGCTCGGGCAGCGAGAAGGCGAAGGCCACGTCGTCGCCGTGCGCCACACCGTCGAGCACCGCTCCGGCCGCGGCGAGCTCGCGACGCACCAAGCCTTCGAGCGCGTAGGGCACCGTGCAGCGCAGGCTGCGCTGGCGCACCAGCGGCACGAGCGCGGCGCCGAGCAGGGCCTGCGCGACCGCATCGGTGTAGGCCCGCACGAGGCCGCCCGCGCCCAGCTTCACACCGCCGAAATAGCGCACCACGGTGGCGAGCGCTCCTTCGATCTGCTGGTGGCGCAGCACCTCGAGCATCGGCCGGCCGGCGGTGCCGCCGGGCTCGCCGTCGTCGTTCGCGGCCGACTGTCCGCCGGCCATCAGGGCCCAGCACACATGCGCGGCAGCGGGGTGTTCTGCGCGCAGCGAAGCCACCACCGCCAACGCAGCCGCGCGGTCGGCGACCGGCTGCACGCAGCCGATGAAGCGGCTCTTCCTGATCAGCAACTCGCTGTGGACCGGCTCGGCAAGCGTGAAGCTCATCGTGCGCTGCGGGCGGGCTTCAGCTGCCGCCGCGCTCGAACTTGAAGACCGCCGTGCCGGCGCGCGCATTGGGCAGCCAGCGCACGTCGCGGCCGTCCTGCAGGCCGAAGGCATCGAGCACGCGCAGGTTGTTCTTGCCGGCCAGCACCTCGAAGTCCTTGAAGGTGCCCACGCGGATGTTGGGCGTGTCGTACCACTGGTAGGGCAGGCGGCGCGTCACGGGCATGCGGCCGCGCGCGATGCTCAGGCGGTTGGGCCAGTGCGCGAAGTTGGGAAAGGCGACGATGCCGGTGCGCCCCACGCGCGCGGTCTCGCGCAGCATCACCTCGGCGTTGCGCAGGTGCTGCAGCGTGTCGATCTGCAGCACCACGTCGAACGAGGCGTCGTCGAACATCGCCAGGCCTTCGTCGAGGTTGAGCTGGATCACGTCGACCCCGCGGCGAATGCACTGCAGCACGTTGCCGTCGGCAATCTCCACGCCGTAGCCGGTGCAGCCGCGCTCGCGCTGCAGCAGGTCGAGCAGGGCGCCGTCGCCGCAGCCGAGGTCGAGCACGCGCGATCCCTGCGGCACGAGCTGCGCAATCAGGCGTTGATGGTCGAGGTCGCTCATTGGATCTCCTTGGCAACGCGCTCGAAGTAGGAGCGCACCACACCCATGTAGCGCACGTCGTCGAGCAGGAAGGCGTCGTGGCCGTGCGGCGCGTCGATCTCGGCGTAGCTCACGTTGCGGCGGTTCTCCAGCAGCGCCTTCACCAGCTCGCGGCTGCGCGCGGGCGAGAAGCGCCAGTCGGTCTTGAAGCTCACGAGCAGGAACTTGGCCGTGGCAGTGGCGAACGCGGTGCTGAGCTTGCCGCCGTGGCTGCGCGCGGGGTCGAAGTAGTCGAGCGCGCGGGTGATCAGCAGGTAGGTGTTGGCGTCGAAGTACTCGCTGAACTTGTCGCCCTGGTAGCGCAGGTAGCTTTCGATCTGGAACTCGACGTCCTGCGTGGAATATCGGTAGTCGAGCGCCGCAGGCCCGGCGTTGCCCTCACCTTCCACGGCACTGCGCAGGATGCGGCCGAACTTCGCGTTCATCACGTCGTCGCTGAGGTACGTGATGTGGCCGATCATTCGCGCGATGCGCAGGCCGCGTTTCGGAACGACGCCGTGTTCGTAGAAATGGCCGCCGTGGAAGTCGGGGTCGGTCACGATGGCGCGTCGCGCCACCTCGTTGAAGGCGATGTTCTCGGCCGTGAGGTTGGGCGCGCTGGCCACCACCACGGCGTGGCGCACGCGCGCGGGGTACTGCAGCGTCCAGGACAGCGCCTGCATGCCGCCGAGGCTGCCGCCCATCACTGCCGCGAGCGTGTCGATGCCGAGCGCGTCGAGCAGCGCGGCCTGGGCGTCGACCCAGTCCTCGACCGTGACCACCGGGAAGTCGGCGCCGTAGACGCGGCCGGTGGCGGGGTTGACGTGCATCGGGCCGGTCGAGCCGAAGCAGGAGCCGAGGTTGTTCACGCCGATCACGAAGAAGCGGTCGGTGTCGACCGGCTTGCCGGGGCCCACCATGTTGTCCCACCAGCCCTCGGAGCGGGCCTGGCCCTGGTAGACGCCGGCGACGTGATGCGAGGCGTTCAGGGCATGGCACACCAGCACCGCATTGCTGCGCTCGGCGTTCAGGGTGCCGTAGGTTTCGTAGGCGAGCGTGTAGTCGCTGATCGACGCGCCGCTGCGCAAGGCCAGCGGCCCTGCGAACTGCATCGATTGCGAGGTGACGACCAAAGGAGGTGACGACGACATGAATGAAAAAACCCGGCCTCGCCAAAAACGAGCCGGGTCTGCCGCGCCTGTCTTTAGCTGAATTTATAAAGCGCCCGCAAGCTGTAGCAAATCGGCGCAGGGCAAGTATATCCCCCAGGCTTCGCGCACTGCGTGTCGCTTCTCCACCCCCTCTACGGGGGCAACACCGGCGGCCCGGCGAAGCCGGTTCCGCGGTGTTCCCGGAAGCAACCCGCCCTTCTTACCAGCCGACGATCATGACGATGCCGAGCACCAGGAAGATCGCGGCGGAGATGCCGTGCACGAGCTTGATCGGCACACGCCGCACGATCTTGTCGCCCAGCCACACCACCGGCGCGTTGGCCAGCATCATGCCCAGCGTGGTGCCGGCGACCACCCAGAAGTAGTCGTGCGTGAAGCGCGCGGCGAGCATGACGGTGGCGATCTGGGTCTTGTCGCCCATCTCGGCCAGGAAGAAGGCGATGACGGTGGTGCCGAACACGCCGAACTTCGACACGCCTGGGGCGTCGTCGTCGTCGAGCTTGTCGGGAATCAGCATCCAGACCGCCATGGCGATGAACGAGCCGCCAAGGATCCAGCGCAACACCTCGGGCCCGAGCCAGCGCGTGATGTAGTTGCCGACGGCGCCCGCCAGCGCGTGATTGACGATGGTGGCGACGAAGATGCCGAGCACGATCGGCCAGGGTTTCCTGAAACGGGCCGCAAGCAAAAGGGCCAGGAGTTGGGTCTTGTCGCCCATTTCCGCGAGCGCAACGACGCCGGTTGCAACGAGAAAAGCTTCCATGATGAACGTGGGGTTCCTTGGGCCGAAGGACGCAATTGACCATGCAACACCTTCGGCCATATTTCCCGAAGTTGCATGGTCAAAGGTCTCGCCAGGTGTGGGCTCACTGCACGCGCCATGTCCCGTGTGGGGCAGGACAAGTCTGTTGACGCGGGCCCTTCTCGCAAATCGGAAGGCGGCTACTCCCCAATGACGGGGCGAATTCTAACCACCGCTCGCGCCGGAATAGCCCGCCAACAGTAAGCGTGCACTGGCTTTCCGATGGTTTTGACAGGGGCTACCTCAAGACGCAAATTCCCGCTTGCTTTTTAAATATTTCCCCCATAATGCACGAGCCTCCCTCTTCATTTTGGCCGGGAGACAGCTCGGTGATCGGTCAGTTTCGCGCGACTCGACGGCTCTCGTTTGAGTGATGCTTTCGGGACTCCATCGCTTTTCTTGATGTGTTTATAGGAGTCCCTCGATGGGCAACAAACTGTACGTCGGCAACCTGCCTTACTCGGTGCGCGACCAGGATCTCGAACAGGCTTTCGGCCAGTTCGGTGCAGTGACCAGCGCCAAGGTCATGATGGAACGCGACACCGGCCGCTCGAAGGGCTTCGGCTTCGTCGAGATGGGCAGTGACGCGGAAGCTCAAGCAGCCATCACCGGCATGAACGGCCAGCCCCTGGGCGGCCGCAGCGTCGTCGTCAACGAAGCACGTCCGATGGAAGCACGTCCCCCGCGCAGCGGTGGTGGCGGCGGCTACGGCGGCGGCGGTGGTGGTTATGGCGGCGGTGGTGGCGGTGGCTACGGCGGCGGCGGTGGTGGCTACGGTGGCGGTGGCGGCGATCGCAGCGGTGGCGGCGGTGGTCGCTCCGGCGGTGGCGGCTACGGCGGCGGTGGCGGTGGCCGCAGCGGCGGCGGCGGTGGCGGTGGAGACGGCGGTTTCCGCAGCCCCTACGGCGCCGGCCCGCGTGGCGGCGGCGGTGGTGGCCGCAGCGGCGGTGGTGGTGGCGGCGGCTACGGCGGTGGTGGCGGCAACAGCTACTGAGCCCTGCACCTCGGCACACAGAAAGACGAAAGGCTCCCTCCGGAGCCTTTTTTCGTGGTCGGCCGCGCAAGACCGCGCGCTGGCGTGATCGCGCTCAGGTTTCCCCGCTGCGCTTCTTGCGCCCCCGCCCCTGCACGGCCCGGTCAAGCAGGGAATTGGGCAGCATGCGCATGACCTTCGCAATCACGCCCATCTGCCACGGAATCACGCGGTAGCTGGTGCCCGACTCGATGGCGCGCAGCGCCTGGGCGGCGAAGTCCTCCGCCTTCATGAGAAACGGCATGCCATAGCGGTTGCCCTGCGTGAGCGGCGTGTCGATGTAGCCCGGGCAAAGGGTGACCACCTTGACGCCGCTGTTGTGCAGCTCGCCGCGAAGGCTTTCGCAGTACGCCACCACGCCGGCCTTGCTGGCGCAGTAGGCACCGTGCCCCGGCAGCCCCCGAATGGATGCCACGCTGCCGATGCCCACCAGCCGCCCGCTGCCGCGCCGCACCATGGCCCGCACGAACGGATGGAAGGTGGCGGCCAGGCCGACGTTGTTGGTGGCGAAGGTCTGCGCCAGCACGTCGAGGTCGGTGCGCTCCGCCGTGTCGATGCCCACGCTGATGCCGGCATTGGCGATCACCACGTCGGGCAACCCCTGGCGCGCGATGCAGGCGTTGCCCGCAGCCACGATGCTGTCGGTCTGCGCCACGTCCGCACTATAAATTTGATAGCGTTCCGTGCTTAATTGGCGGGCGTTTGCCCACGATTCGATCTCTGCCGTGCGGCGCGCGACGAGCGCCAGCCGGTAGCCCGCGTCGCAGAAGCTCGCAGCCAGGGCCTGGCCGATGCCGCTCGATGCACCGGTGATGAAGACTAGCGGGGACGTGGTCATGCGGAGGTTTGTTCTTCTTCAGCGCTTCTTGGCGGGAGCAGGGGCGGCAGCCGCCGCCGACGGAATCAGCACCCCGCGCACCCGGCCGTTCAGGTTGGCCACGCCGCTCAGGTTGTCGTAGTCGAGCGTGTCGCCCACGAACTTGTCGGTGCCGCGGATGAGCGTGACCGGCTTGTTCGAGGTGACGCGCTCGGTGTCGACGTAGGCATGCAGGAAGTCGCCGCGAAACTCGAGCTGCGGCGTGGCCTTGCCGCCCGGGCCCACCGTCGGCTCGCGGATGACGATCGCATTGCCGAACAGCTGAATCTCGCTGCCGTCGGAATTCGACAGGCCCCGGTCGGCCGTTGCGCGGGTTACCAGCCCTTCGGGCGACACGGAGCGCATGCGCACCTTGTCTACTTCCATGGTGTCGGTGTCGGGGAAGTGCCGGCCCTCGGTGCCGTGCAGCTCGCTGCGCAGGTCGCCGTTGGGCAGGAAGTTCTTGATGACGAAATCGCGCATGAAGTAGTCGGGCTCGTGCGTGGGCGCCACCTTGGCCACGGGCTCCAGCAGCTTGGGCGCGTTGCGCACCAGCCAGTAGGTGCCCAGCGCGACGCACGCCGTCAGGATGATCGGCAGGTAGATCGTGGCGCGGTCGAGGACGTCGCGCGCCAGGCCCCACACGCGTTTCACATTGCTCATGGCTTCGGTTCCCGGTTCGGGCCCAGCGCCGCGTCGAGCAGCGCGCGGTATTGGCCGCAAGCGGTGAGCAGCAGGTCGCAGAACTCGCGCGCCGCGCCTTCGCCGCCGCGCGCCAGGGTCACATAGTTTGCGACGCCGCGCACCTCGGCATGCGCATTGGCCGGCGCCGCCGCGAAGCCCACGCGCGTGAGCACGGGCAGGTCGGGCCAGTCGTCGCCGATGGCCGCGGCCTGCGCCCAGCCGAAGCCCAGTTGGTCGAGCATGGCCTGCGCGGCGGGCAGCTTGTCTTCGGTGCCGTAGCGCACGTGCTCGATGCCGAGCGCCTCGAGCCGCACGCGCAGCGGCTTGGAGTCGCGCCCGGTGATCACGGCCGGCACGATGCCGGCCTTGCGCAAGAGCTTCAGACCGTAGCCGTCGAGGATGCTGAAGCGCTTGAGCGTCTCGCCGTGCTCGGTGAAGTACACGCCGCCGTCGGTCAGCACGCCGTCGATGTCGAAGAAGACGATGCGCACGTCCTGCGCGGCGAGCAAGGTCTCGGCCTGGAACTCGAGCGGCATCAGATGACCTTCGCCCGCATCAGGTCGTTGGTGTTGATCGCGCCCACGATCACCCCCTCGCCGTCGATCACGAACAGGCGGGTGATGCCGCATTGCTCCATCAGCTCGGCGGCCTCCACCGCCAGCGCGTCCACGCGGATGGTGCGCGGATTGCGGTGCATCACCTCGGCCGCCTTGGGGCTGCGCAGGTCGGCGCCGGCTTCGATCAGGCGGCGCAGGTCGCCGTCGGTGAAGATGCCCGCAGCGCGGCCATCGGGCTCGACCACCGCAGCGGCGCCGAAGCCCTTGATGCTCATCGCGCGCATCAGCTCGCTGATGGTGGCCGACGGCGGCACGCGCGGCACCTCGTCGCCCGAGCGCATGACGTCGCTCACGTGCGTGAGCAGCTTGCGCCCGAGCGCGCCGCCCGGGTGCGAGCGCGCGAAGTCTTCCGAGCCGAAGCCGCGCGCGTCGAGCAGCGCCACGGCCAGCGCGTCGCCCATCGCCATCTGCGCGGTGGTGCTCGCGGTGGGCGCGAGGTTGAGCGGGCAGGCTTCCTTGGCCACGCCCGCGTCGATCACGATGTCGGCGTGGCGCGCCAGCGTCGATTCGGGGCGCCCGGTCATGGCGATCAGGGGCACGCCCTGGCGCTTGACGACGGGCAGGATGACGGTGAGCTCGTCGACCTCGCCGCTGTTGGAGATGGCCAGCACCAGGTCGACCGTCTTGATCATGCCGAGGTCGCCGTGACTGGCCTCGGCAGGGTGCACGAACATCGCGGGCGTGCCGGTGGAGGCGAGGGTGGCGGCGATCTTGCGCCCGACATGGCCGCTCTTGCCCATGCCCATCACGACCACGCGGCCGCGCACGTCGAGGATCTTGCGCACGGCCTCCACGAAACTCGGGCCGACGCGGCCCTTCAGGCCGAGAACGGCTTCGGCTTCGATGTCGAAAGTCAGGCGTGCCCGGGCGAGGATCGCTTCGGGGTCGACCACGTGGGCCGGGGCGGGGCGGGAACTCATCGCCGGATTTTACGGGCGGGCGGCCTTGCCCCCACGCTCGGCACGGCGTGCACTCCCGCACGCCTGCGCACGAGTCTTGCTCTAGCATCGGCGCCTATGTCTTCGTTCGATCTCACGCTGTTGTATCTGTTGGCCGCGGTGATCGGCGTCGTTGCATGCCGGTCGCTGAAGCTGCCGCCGATGCTCGGCTACCTGTCGGCCGGCGTGCTGATCGGACCGCACGCCTTCGCGCTGGCGCAGAACACCGAAGGCATCCAGCACCTGGGCGAGTTCGGCGTGGTGTTCCTCATGTTCGTGATCGGGCTGGAGTTCAGCCTGCCCAAGCTGCGCGCCATGCGCAAGCACGTGTTCGGGCTCGGCCTGCTGCAGGTGCTGCTGACGATGACCATCGCCACCGTCGGCGCGCTGGTGATCGCCACGCAGCTGCCGCCCGCCTGGCGGCTGGGCTGGCAGACCGCGCTGGCGCTGTCGGGCGCGCTCACCATGAGCAGCACGGCCATCGTGGTCAAGCTGATGGCCGAACGCCTCGAGCTCGAGAGCGAACACGGCAAGCGCGTAATGGGCGTGCTGCTGTTCCAGGACCTGGCCGTGGTGCCGCTGCTGGTGCTGATTCCAGCGCTGGGCGCGCCGCCCGAGGCGCTGGCCAAGGCGCTGGGCTTCGCGCTGCTGAAGGCGAGCTTTCTCATCGGCGTGCTGCTCTACGGCGGGCCGCGCGTGATGCGCTGGTGGCTCACGCTGGTGGCGCGGCGGCGCAGCGAGGAGCTCTTCATCCTGAACGTGCTGCTGGTCACGCTGGGCCTGGCCTGGCTCACCGAACTGGCCGGCCTGAGCCTGGCGCTGGGCGCGTTCATCGCAGGCATGCTGGTGTCGGAGACCGAATACAAGCACCAGGTCGAGACCGACATCCGCCCGTTCCACGACGTGCTGCTGGGGCTGTTCTTCATCACCGTGGGCATGTCGCTCGACTGGCACATCGTGGTCGAGCGCTGGTTGCTGGTGGGCGTGCTGCTGCTGGTGCCGCTGGCGTTCAAGCTGGGGCTGGTGACGGTGCTGGCCAAGGTGCTGGGCGCCACCTCGGGCGTGTCGCTGCGCACCGGCCTCTACCTGGCTCAGGCCGGCGAGTTCGGCTTCGTGCTCCTGACGCTGGCGCAGGAGCGCAGCCTGCTGCCGCCGTGGCTGGCCAACCCGGTGCTGGCGTCGATGGTGCTGTCGATGCTGGCCACGCCCTTCATCATCATGTACAGCAATGCCATCGTGCGAAAGCTCGTGGCGAGCGACTGGATGCAGCAGTCGCTGCAGATGACGAGCATCGCGCGCAAGACCATCAACACCGCCAAGCACGTGATCATCTGCGGCTACGGGCGTTGCGGGCAGAACCTGGCGCGCATCCTGGAGCGCGAAGGCATTCCCTACATGGCGCTCGACCTCGACCCCGACCGCGTGCGCCAGGCCGCCGCCGCCGGCGACTCGGTGGTGTTCGGCGACGCGGCGCGGCTGCAGGCGCTGATGGCCGCGGGCCTGGCGCGTGCGAGCGCCGTGGTCGTCACCTACCTCGACGTGCCGGGCGCCATGAAGGTGCTGGCCAACACGCGCGCCCATGCCGCCCACGTGCCGGTGATCGTGCGCACGCAGGACGACCACGACCTCGAGAAGCTGCAGGCGGCCGGCGCCACCGAGGTGGTGCCCGAGGCCATCGAAGGTTCGCTGATGCTTGCCAGCCATGCGCTGGCGCTGGTCGGCGTGCCGATGCGCCGCGTGATCCGCGTGGTGCAGGACCAGCGCGACGCCCGCTACAACCTGCTGCGCGGCTACTTCCACGGCGCCGACGACGACAACGCCGACGAGATCAACCACGAGCGGCTCAACAGTTTCACCCTGAGCACCGGCGCGCGCGCCATCGGGCAGACGCTGGAGCGCATGGCGCTGCCCACGCTGGACGTGCGCGTGGTCAGCCTGCGCCGGCAGGACGGCCAGACGCGTGCGCTGGCCGAAGACACGGTGCTGTCGGACGGCGACACGCTGGTGCTGTCGGGCAAGCCGGCCGCGCTGGCCGTTGCCATCGAGCGGCTGCAAAAGGGCTGACACAGGCCGCAACGGCCGGCGCTGGCGCCGATCAGTTGATCAGTTGATCAGTTGATCAGGGTCGGATTGCGCTTTTCTTCTTCGAGACGCTGCTGGCGGCGCACCGCTTCGCACTGCGCGTGTGCCTTGAACTCGGCCTTCAGGCACTGGGCGGCCATGCACTGCGCCCTGGCGATGAAGTTGCGGTCGCCGCACAGGGCCTGGGGCTCTGGCGGCGCAGCGGGCGCGGCCGGCGGCGGGGCCGGTGCAACGGCGGGTGCCGCGGGCTCCGGTGTGCCCGGTGCCGCCGCGGCGACAGCCGCCTGCTTGCGCGGCTTGGCGACGGGCTTGGACGTCGCGGCGCCTGCCGCCGGGGCCGGGGCCGTTCCAGTGACAGGTGGCGGCTCGGCTGGCACGGCGGCCTGCGGTGCCGGCGGCACCGCGGCAGGCGGCGGCTCGGCCGCTGGCGAAGGGGCCGCAGGCGCCGGTGCCGCAACGGCCGGCACGGGCGCGTCGGCCACGGCGGGCGCCTTGCGCGTCCCGTAGCCGTACCAGCCGGCGACGACCATCGCCACCGCCACGACCAGCAGGCCGAGCCACAGCAGGACCATGCGCTTGCGCGGCGCCGATTCGGCCCGTGCCGGACGGCGGACCGAAATGCGCGCCTTCTTGCGTCCGTCTTTCGCGGCTTGCTGCGACTCGAAGGTCGCCGACACGGCATGCGGCGCAGCGGCGTATGGCGGTTCTTCGTCGCCGTCGTGCACCATAAACACCGTCTGCTCGTCGTCCCGCGGCGCGGCGCCCAGCCTCCCGAAGAACGACGACCGCGCAGGTCGGGGCGCCGGCGCGGGCACCGGCGCGCCCGGATCGAACAGCGGCGCCGGAATGGTGGGCGCGCGCAACTGGGCCGGCGCGGTGGTGGCCCATTCGCGCTCGGGGCTGGGCGGCGGGGGAATCCGGTCGGGCGCGGTGGACAACGCGAGGCCGCAGCTTCGGCAGAAATGGGCGCCGTCACGGTTTTCCGTGCTGCAGACCGAACAGATCAAGGCCATGGCTTGCGACTGACTACTCTGGAATCAAAAAACGAGAACGGGGGCGTCGAGCCCCCTGCGGAAGACGGCCTGGCAGCGGACAGCGCAGGCCTCAGGTCACGGCGACGCGCTTGGAGCGGTGCCCCATGCGCTTGGCGAGCACGGCGCCCAATGCCATGGCAATTTCCAGCGCCATGTTGGGCTGGCGGTTCGACATTTCCCCAAAGCGGATCGCGTTGAGCCGCCACACGCGGCCCGCGCCGGTGACCACCACATTGGCCGAGTGCGGCTGGCGCGAGAAGAACGAACCTTCCCCGACCACCGAGCCGGGCGTGAGCACGGCGAGCTTCATCTGTTCCTTGCTGCTGACACGGTGCACGCTGATGGCGCCGCTCTCGAGGAAGAACACCGAGCGGTCCGGCGTGCCCTGTTCGATCAGCACGTCGCCGACCCCGGTCTCGATGGGCTGCAGATAGCCCGCCAGCGTGTCCCACTGCTGGACGGTGAACGTCAACGCGAAGGCGTCGCTGTTCATGTTCTCCGCGATGGCGCGGCTCAGGTTCTGGATGGACATGTTTTTCTTCAACCCCGCTTGTGAGCCGAAGTATCCGCGAACGCGGCAAGATTCGGCTACAAGTGTTTACGCTTTTCCCTGCGCCTGTCGCTATTTGCCGATGCAGAAGCTGGAAAAGATGACCCCGAGCAGGTCGTCCGCGCCGAACTCGCCGGTGATCTCGTTCAGCGCGTTCTGCGCCAGGCGCAGTTCCTCGGCCAGCAGGTCGAGCAGTTGCGCCTGCGCCGCCAGGTGGCCGGCGGCCAGCGCCAGGTGCGTTTCGACCTGCGCCAGCGCCTGCACATGGCGTGCCCGCGCGAGGTACACCCCCTCGGGCACGGCCTGCCAGCCGGCCATGGCCAGCAGTTGCTCGCGCAGCGCCTCGATGCCCAGGCCGGTCTTGGCCGACAGGGCGATGCCCTGGGCGTGGGAAGCCGAAGGCGCCGCGTCCTGCTTGTTCCACACGTCGAGCACCGGCACGCTCGCGGGCAGCTTGCTGCGCAGGCTGGCCAGGATGCCGGCATCGGCGGCGGCGTAGTCGCCCAGGTGGGCGCGCGTCAGGTCGTGCAGGAACAGCACGGCATCGGCGCTTTCGATCTGCCCCCAGGCGCGCGCCACGCCGATCTGCTCGACCTCGTCGCTGCTCTCGCGCAGCCCGGCGGTGTCGGCCACGTGCAGCGGCACGCCGTGGATCTGGATGGTCTGCGAGACCACGTCGCGCGTGGTTCCGGCCACCGCGCTCACGATGGCCAGCTCGGCGCCGGCCAGCGCGTTGAGCAGCGAGCTCTTGCCCGCGTTGGGCTGCCCCGCGATCACCACCTTGATGCCTTCGCGCAGCAACGCGCCCTGGCGCGCGCGCTGCTGCACGGCCGCCAGCTGCGCCTGCAGCCGGTCCAGCTGCCCGGCGGCATCGGCCTTCTGCAGGAAGTCGATTTCTTCCTCCGGAAAGTCCAGCGTGGCCTCCACCAGCATGCGCAGGTGGATCAGCGCGTCGCGCAGCGTGTGGATCTCGCGCGAGAAGGCGCCCGACAGCGAGCGCCCGGCGCTGCGCGCGGCCGCCTCGGTGCTGGCGTCGATCAGGTCGGCGATGGCCTCGGCCTGGGCCAGGTCGATCTTGCCGTTGAGGAAGGCACGCTGGCTGAACTCGCCGGGCTCGGCCACGCGCAGGCCGGGAAGGCGAGGGCGCCCGCTGGCGGGGTCGGGCTCGGCGGCGGCCTCCAGGCAGCGCGCCAGCAGCAGCTGCAGCACGACCGCGCCGCCGTGGGCCTGCAGTTCGAGCACGTCTTCGCCGGTGAAGGAGTTCGGGGAGGGAAAGTGAATGGCCAGGCCGTGGTCGACCGGCTCGCCGTCCTTGTCCCTGAACGGCAGGTAGGTCGCTTCGCGCGGCTTGAGCGCGCGGGCGCAGAGCGCGCCGATCAGCGGCGCCAGCCTGGCCCCCGACACCCGCACGATGCCCACGGCCCCGCGACCGGAGGCTGTGGCGATGGCGACGATCGGGTCGGTGGTGCGTGCGAGCATGGTGGAAGCCGGATTCTTTCAGCAAAAAGGGCCGCTGATGCGGCCCTTCGGGATTGACGCAGCTGGCGTCCGGCTACTTCTTGCCGAGCACGCCGAGTCGCTTGTTGATGAACCACTGCTGCGCGATCGACAGCGTGTTGTTGGTGATCCAGTACAGCACCAGGCCGGCCGGGAAGAAGATGAACATCACGCTGAACGCGAGCGGCATGATCCACATCAGCTTGGCCTGCATCGGATCGGGTGGCGTCGGGTTGAGCCAGGTCTGGAACAGCGAGGTGGCCGTCATCACGACCGGCAGGATGTACCAGGGGTCCGGTGCCGACAGGTCGCTGATCCAGAGAATCCACGGCGCGTGGCGCATCTCGACCGACGACAGCAGCACCCAGTACAGCGCGATGAACACCGGGATCTGGATCACGATG
The DNA here is from genome assembly GCF_979254005.1 of Variovorax sp. AC103. Classification (NCBI taxonomy): domain Bacteria; kingdom Pseudomonadati; phylum Pseudomonadota; class Betaproteobacteria; order Burkholderiales; family Comamonadaceae; genus Variovorax; species Variovorax sp. AC103. The sequence continues at coordinate 242,306 of NZ_CEEDFC010000002.1, forward strand.
GGGAAGCAGCCGCCCATCGGATTGACCTTCTCGGTCTTGTAGATCCGCATCATTTCCTGCTGCATCTCTTGCGGCTTGTCCTTCAGCCGCTCGCGCATTTCCATGATCTTGGGGTTGATGGCCTTCATCTTGGCCATGCTGGCGTAGGCCTTGGCGTTGAGCCAGTAGAAGGCCGCCTTCAGCAGCACCACCAGCGCCACGATCGACCAGCCCCAGTTGCCCAGGATGCCGTGCAGCTGGGTGAGCAGCCAGTACAGCGGCTTGGAGATGATCGCGAAGATGCCGTAGTCCTTCACCAGGTCCAGGCCCGGGGCGATGGCTTCGAGCTTCTTTTCTTCTTCGGGACCGGCGAACAGCGCACTGTTCACGACCTGCGTGGCACCCGGGGCGATCTTCGGCAGCGTGGCCACCATGGCCACGGTGAAGAGGTTGTCGCCCAGGTCCTTCACGCGGAACTCGCGGCGCAGCTGTTCGCTGGCCGGGTCGCCCTTGAGCAGCCACGCCGACGCGAAGTAATGCTGCACCATCGCGATCCAGCCGTCGTTGGCCGGCGGCGGCGGTTCGATCTTGCCCTTGGCGATGTCCTTGAAGTCGAGCTTGTGGAACTTCTTCTCGTTGGTGTACGCGGCGGGACCGGTGAAGGTATTGGTGCCGAACATGGTGCCGGCGGCCACGGTGCCGTGGCGCAGCAGCTGCAGGTACAGCTGCGCGTCGCGCGGCTGGTCGCTCACGTTGACCACCTCGTGGCGCACGCCGATGACGTAGTCGCCGCGGTGGAACACGTAGGTCTTGATGTACTTCAGGCCACCGACGGGCGCGCTCTCGAAGCCCACTTCCAGCGTGTTCTGGCCATCGGCCATTTCGCGCGGGCCGGCCTTCGGCGTCATCGGCGTCAGGTGGTTGGGGAAGCGCTCACCGGTGTCGACCGTGTTCAGCAGGCCGGTCTGCGCGACGTAGCGCGTGGCTGGCGAGCCGTTTTCGAACAGCACGACGCGCTTGGTGCGGTCGGCTTCGTCGTACTTCTGCAGCTCGAGGTGGTTGACCGTGGCGCCTTCGCTGTCGATCGTGGCCTTGAACAGGTCGGTGGTCACGATGACCTGCTCGCGGGGAGCGACCGCCGCAGCCTGCGTGGGCACGGCGCCTGCGTTGCCGCTGGTGCCGGATGCCGTCGGCACGCCGTTGCTGGCAGCGGGCGTGGTGCCGGCCGGGGCGGTGGCCACGGCGGCCGGCTTGCTCGACGGCAGGAAGGTCGGCTTGTTGCCGTTGAAGACCTGCCATTGGTCCCACAGCAGCACCAGCGAGAACCCAAAAATCACCCACAGGATCGTGCGGCGGATATCGTTCATGACGAAGACTTCTTGTCGGAGGAGAGAAGAGACGAAAACAGCGATCCTGACTTGTCAGTGCGACGCTTTGATTTCGGTGGAACCGGATCGTGGCCGCCCTGGCACCAGGGCTGGCAGCGCACGACGCGGTGCGCAGTGAGGTAGCTGCCCTTGAGCGCGCCATGCACCTCCAGCGCCTCGATCGAATACACCGAGCAGGTCGGCGTGAAGCGGCACGACTGGCCGAGCCAGGGGCTCAGCAGCAGGCGGTACCCCTTCACGAGGCCGATCAGCAGGCGTTTCATGGCGAGGGGGCGGAAGGCGCGGGCGTGGGAGCGCGCTCGGAACGCGCGCGCGGCGGCGCCGCCGGGCGGGCAGCCCGCTCCAGCAGCTGCTGGAGCTCGGCGCGCACGGCGGCCTTGAGCTTGTCCGACGTGGCGCTCACGAACTCCTTGCGGTCGAAGGTCGAGCGCAGCCGCACCACGTGCGCCGCACGTGGCAAGACCACGCCGGGAGCAGCGCTCACGGCGTAGATCTGGCGCTTGATGGCGTTGCGCGTGACCGCACGGCGCGCCCAGCGCTTGGGCACCATGGCGCCCAGCCAGACGTCGTCGGACACGAACAACGGCTGTGCGCTCGATGCGAGATCGAGCGCACAGCGGTGCAATGCGAAATGAGCAGTGCGCGCCACGGTGGCACCTGCGAGAGCGGCCTGGAATTGCGCGCGGGTCTTGAGCCGCTGCATGGAAGCCGGGCCGGGCACGTCGTGACCGGGACTACCGGATGCGCCGGCTGCGGGAGCTGGCGCTGACGTGTCGGCTGCTGGCAACGGCAGGTGAGCTGCCGTCAGACGGCCAGGCGCTTGCGGCCCTTGGCGCGGCGTGCGTTGATGACGGCACGGCCGCCACGGGTCTTCATGCGGACCAGGAAGCCGTGGGTACGGGCGCGGCGGACTTTGGATGCTTGGTAGGTGCGTTTCATGGTGATTTCCTAATTCCCTGTTCGCGCGGGCTCTTCGTACGGAAGGCATGAAGAAACCTGCGGGGCGCCGGGGGAGCGTATTGGGATGGCCCCTGAGCTCCTAGTGACGAACGCAAGAAGGTTTTCAGGGAAACCCGCAATTATCGCAAACATTGGCCGCGGGGACAATCTTCGAGCAGATTTGCGGGCCTTTCGCCGGCCCTGCCAGCATGTGGATAAGGTTTTGACAAGTTAGAATGCCGGGTGCCTTCCAGCAGAGAATATCCACAATACCTATACCAAAAAATGCACGAGGGTTTCACCACTTTTTCAAGCGCCCATGTCCACTGACGGCATCGGCGAAAGCCTCTGGCAGGCCTGCGTCGACCAGCTCGCGCAGGAACTGTCCGAGCAGCAGTTCAACACCTGGATCAAGCCCCTGACCGCACAGGTTGCCGACGACCTGTCGCGCATGACCGTGTTCGTCGCCAACCGCTTCAAGCTCGACTGGATCCGGGCCCAGTACGCCGGCAAGATTGCCGCCATGGCCGAGAAGATGTACGGCCAGCCAGTGGCTGTCGAGTTAGCGCTTGCTCCTCGCGAAACGCCCGTGCGGTCTGCGCCAGTTGCCGTGATGGCCGAGACCGATGTGCCCCGCGACGTCGCCGGGCCGGGCGAGGAGCCCGCCGCCGCCGGCTTCAAGAACCGGCTCAATTCCGGCCTCACCTTCGACACCCTGGTCGAAGGCACCGCCAACCGCATGGCGCGCGCCGCGGCCATGCACGTGTCGGGCATGCCGGGCCATCTGTACAACCCGCTTTTCATCTACGGCGGCGTCGGCCTGGGCAAGACCCACCTGATGCACGCGGTGGGCAACCGGCTGCTCGCCGACCGGCCCGATTCCAAAGTTCTCTACATCCACGCCGAGCAATTCGTGTCGGATGTGGTCAAGGCGTATCAGCGCAAGACTTTCGACGAGTTCAAGGAGCGCTACCACTCGCTCGATCTGTTGCTCATCGACGATGTGCAGTTCTTCGCCAACAAGGACCGCACTCAGGAAGAGTTCTTCAACGCGTTCGAGGCCCTGCTCGCCAAGAAGTCGCACATCGTGATGACCAGCGACACCTATCCCAAGGGCCTGGCCGACATCCACGAGCGCCTGGTGTCGCGCTTCGATTCAGGCCTCACGGTGGCCATCGAGCCGCCCGAGCTCGAGATGCGCGTGGCCATCCTGATCAACAAGGCGCGTGCCGAATCGGCGGAAATGCCTGAAGAGGTGGCTTTCTTCGTCGCCAAGAACGTGCGCTCCAACGTGCGCGAGCTCGAAGGCGCGCTGCGCAAGATCCTGGCCTACTCGCGCTTCAACCAGAAGGAGATCTCGATCGCCCTGGCGCGCGAGGCGCTGCGCGACCTGCTGTCGATCCAGAATCGCCAGATCTCGGTCGAGAATATCCAGAAGACGGTGGCCGACTACTACAAGATCAAGGTCGCCGACATGTACAGCAAGAAGCGCCCGGCCAGCATCGCGCGGCCGCGGCAGATCGCGATGTACCTGGCCAAGGAGCTCACGCAGAAAAGCCTGCCCGAAATCGGCGAGCTGTTCGGCGGGCGCGACCACACGACGGTGCTGCACGCGGTGCGCAAGATCTCGGGCGAGCGCCAGCAGCTCACCGAGCTCAACCAGCAGCTCCACGTGCTCGAACAGACGCTCAAGGGCTGACAAACCGGATGTCATCGGGAGCGTCCCCGCGACAGCGGAGAATGGCGCCCTTACAAGCTGATTCAAAGAGATAGAGAAGAGGAAGAAGACATGATCGTTTTGAAGGCAAACCAAGACAAAGTCCTCGCCGCGCTGCAGTCGGTGGCGGGCATCGTGGAGCGGCGTCACACCTTGCCTATCCTGGCGAACGTGCTGATTCGCAAGACCGGTGGCCAGCTGCAGCTGACCACCAGCGACCTCGAGATCCAGATCCGCACCACCGCCGAGCTCGGCGGCGACGAAGGCAACTTCACCACCACCATCGGCGCGCGCAAGCTGATCGACATCCTGCGCACCATGCCGGCCGACCAGACCGTGAGCCTCGAATCGAGCGCCAGCAAGCTGGTGCTCAAGGGCGGCAAGAGCCGCTTCACGCTGCAGTCGCTGCCCGCGGAAGACTTTCCGCTGGTGCAGGAAGCGGCCAATTTCGGCCCCGTGTTCAGCGTGCCGCAGAAGACGCTGAAGGACCTGCTCTCGCAAGTGTCCTTCGCCATGGCCGTGCACGACATCCGCTACTACCTCAACGGCATCCTGTTCGTCGCCGAAGGCAAGCAGCTGAGCCTGGTGGCCACCGACGGCCACCGCCTGGCGTTCTCCTCGGCCACGCTCGACGTCGAAGTGCCGCGTCAGGAAGTGATCCTGCCGCGCAAGACCGTGCTCGAAATGCAGCGCCTGCTGTCCGACGCCGAAGGCGCCATCGAGATGCAGTTCGCCAACAACCAGGCCAAGTTCAGCTTCGGCGGCATGGAGTTCGTCACCAAGCTGGTCGAGGGCAAGTTCCCCGACTACAACCGCGTCATCCCGAAGAACCACAAGAACACCGTCACGCTCGGCCGTGCACCTTTGCTGGCCAGCCTGCAGCGCACCGCCATCCTGACCAGCGAGAAGTTCAAGGGCGTGCGCCTGAACATCGAGCCGGGCACCCTGCGCATCGCGTCCAACAACGCCGAGCAGGAAGAAGCGCAGGACGAGCTCGACATCGACTACGGCGGCGACGCCATCGAGATCGGCTTCAACGTCACCTACCTGATCGACGCGCTGTCGAACATGGACCAGGACATGGTCAAGCTGGACCTGGCGGACTCCAACAGTTCCGCGCTGCTGACCATCCCCGAGAACGCATCCTTCAAGTACGTCGTGATGCCGATGCGTATCTAGCAGACAGACCCTACAGCGCCTTGCGCACACGACCCGCGGCCCCCCGCGGGTTTGCGCTTTCAAGAGGCGGCGAATTGAGTTCTTGCGAGCCCGAAAAATCACGTCAATGCCGTGAGAGAGATAGAGGAATACCGAATGAGTGCAGAAGAAAACAAGCCCGAAGTGCCGCACACCGAGCCGGTCTACACGCCTGAAGTCCAGGTGGTGCCGCCCGAGGCCATCGCGGCCGACACCAGCTACGGCGAAGGCTCGATCACGATCCTCGAAGGGCTTGAGGCCGTGCGCAAGCGCCCCGGCATGTACATCGGCGACACCTCCGACGGCACGGGCCTGCACCACCTGGTGTTCGAAGTGGTGGACAACTCCATCGACGAGGCGCTGGCAGGCCATTGCGACGACATCGTCGTGACCATCCACAGCGACAACTCGATCTCCGTCACCGACAACGGCCGCGGCATTCCCACCGGCGTGAAGATGGACGACAAGCACGAGCCCAAGCGCTCGGCGGCTGAAATTGCGCTCACCGAACTGCACGCCGGCGGCAAGTTCAACCAGAACAGCTACAAGGTCTCGGGCGGCCTGCACGGCGTGGGCGTGAGCTGCGTGAACGCGCTGAGCATCAAGCTGCGCCTGATCGTGCGTCGCGAAGGCAAGATCCACGAACTGGAGTTCAGCCGCGGCTTCGTGCAGAACCGCCTGCTCGACCAGGTGAACGGTGTCGAGGTCTCGCCCATGAAGATCATCGGCGACACCGACAAGCGCGGCACCGAGGTGCACTTTCTGCCGGACACCGAGATCTTCAAGGAGAACTCGGACTTCCACTACGAAATTCTCAGCAAGCGCCTGCGCGAACTGAGCTTCCTGAACAACGGCGTGCGCATACGCCTGAAAGACGAGCGCACCGGCAAGGAAGACGACTTCTCGGGCGCCGGCGGCGTGCGCGGCTTCGTGGAGTTCATCAACAAGGGCAAGACCGTCCTGCATCCGAACTCGTTCTACGCGGAAGGCGAAAAGCCGGCCGACACCTACGGCGGCATCCCCGGCACGCACATCGGCGTCGAGGTGGCAATGCAGTGGAACAGCGGCTACAACGAGCAGGTGCTGTGCTTCACCAACAACATCCCGCAGCGTGACGGCGGCACCCACCTCACGGGCCTGCGCGCCGCGATGACCCGGGTCATCAACAAGTACATCGAAGAAAACGAGTTCGCGAAGAAGGCGAAGGTCGAAGTCACCGGCGACGACATGCGCGAAGGCCTGTGCTGCGTGCTGAGCGTGAAGGTGCCCGAGCCCAAGTTCTCGAGCCAGACCAAGGACAAGCTGGTGTCCAGCGAAGTGCGCGCGCCGGTGGAAGACATCGTCGGCCGCCTGCTCAGCGACTACCTGCAGGAACGCCCGGCCGACGCCAAGATCATCTGCGGCAAGATCATCGAGGCCGCCCGCGCCCGCGAAGCGGCCCGCAAGGCCCGTGAAATGACGCGCCGCAAGGGCGTGCTCGACGGCATGGGCCTGCCCGGCAAGCTGGCCGATTGCCAGGAGAAGGATCCCGCGCTCTGCGAGGTCTACCTGGTGGAGGGCGACTCCGCCGGCGGCTCCGCCAAGCAGGGCCGCGACCGGAAGTTCCAGGCCATCCTGCCGCTGCGCGGCAAGATCCTGAACGTGGAAAAGGCGCGCTACGAGAAGCTGCTCACCAGCAACGAAATTCTCGTGATGATCACCGCCCTGGGCACCGGCATCGGCCGCGCCGGCGCCACCAGCGCGGGCAGCGGCGCGGACGACTTCAACGTCGCCAAGCTGCGCTACCACCGCATCATCATCATGACCGACGCCGACGTCGACGGCGCCCACATCCGCACGCTGCTGCTCACCTTCTTCTACCGGCAGATGCCGGAGCTGGTGGAGCGCGGCCACATCTACATCGCGCAGCCGCCGCTCTACAAGGTCAAGGTCGGCAAGGAAGAGCAGTACCTGAAGGACGAAGCCGCCCTCAACGCCTTCCTGATGAAGGTGGCACTGAAGGACGCGCGCATCGAGACCGGCGGCGCCGGTTCCACCACCCTGACCGGCGACACCCTGGCCGAACTGGCGCGCAAGCACCAGCTGGCCGAGGCCGTGATCGCGCGCCTGCGCAACTTCATGGACGCCGAGGCGCTGCGCGCCATCGCCGACGGCGTGGCGCTCGACCTCGACACTACGCCCGCGGCCGAAGCCTCGGCCGCGGCGCTGCAGGTCAAGCTGCGCGAGCTCAACACCACCGGCATCCCGGCCGAGGTGAGCAACGAGTTCGACGCCCGCACCGACAAGCCGCTCCTGCGCATCAGCCGCCGCCACCACGGCAACATCAAGAGCAGCGTGATCACGCAGGACTTCGTGCACGGCGCCGACTACGCGGCGCTGGCCGAAGCGGCCAACACCTTCCGCGGCCTGCTGAGCGAAGAAGGTGCCGTGGTCCGGCGCGGCGAGGGCGAGCGCGCCAAGGAAGAAAAGGTCGGCGACTTCCGTCAGGCCATGAAGTGGCTGATCGGCGAAGCCGAGCGCGCCACCTCGCGCCAGCGCTACAAGGGGCTGGGCGAAATGAATCCCGCGCAGCTGTGGGAAACCACCATGGACCCGACCGTGCGCCGCCTGCTGCGCGTGCAGGTCGACGACGCGATCGAAGCCGACCGCGTGTTCACGATGCTGATGGGCGACGAGGTGGAGCCGCGCCGCGAGTTCATCGAGCAGAACGCGCTGCGCGCGGCGAACATCGACGTTTAGGAAAGAAGCGTCGTCGGTTCTCTGCCCCACCGACGACACGCAACGAACGCCCGGCCCCGCCGGGCGTTTGTCATTGGAGCTTCAAGGTCGAGGCCTGCGCACCGTCGGCGCACGGACCATCGGAATACTCCGCCGTGCCGGAAGACGACACGCACTTGGTCACCGCCATGCGAACCGGCGTGGCCACCACGGGCGACAGTTCGGCGGCGATGGAGGGCGAGGGCACGGCCCGCGCAACGTAGGCCCGAACGGGCGGCGCGGGCGCATACACCGGCATCGCATCGTCGGCGCCGACACTCGCCAGCGGCGGCTGAACGACGGCGGGGGCCACGCTCACCGGCACAGGGACGTGCGCGGCGCGCTCCTTCAGCAAGTCGGTCAGCGCCATGTAGAAGAGGCTCACGGCCACCAAGGCCACGGCCAGGCACGGCGCCCACCAGCGCTGCGAGCCCGCCGCTGGTTGCGGCGGCCCGTTCAGTGCAGCGGCCTGAGGCCGGCCGCTCAGCGCCGCGGCCACGCCAGCCCCCCGCCTTGCAACGCTCCCGCCAGCTTCGCGATGCCGCCGGTACCGCTCGCCGCACGCCCGATCAACGCGCCGCCTGCCGCGCCCACCACGACGCGCATCAGGAACGACCGGCTGCGGCCCGCTGCCAGCAGCAGCAACACGCCCGCGCCCAGCACGGCGAGGTGCTCGCCGGGGTAGTCCGCCCGCTGGGCGTCCACGCGCTTGAACTCGTTGATCGTCGATTCGAGGGTCATGGCCGAAGCTCCTTGTGTCTGTTGCGCCATTCATATCGCGCTGCGCCATGCACCGCTGTAGGCCTGCACCCATGCACGTTTGCGGATTCGGACGCCAGAACGCGTCAAAACGCAGCGAAACCACCCGGATCAGGGTTTCCGTGAGGCTTGTTAACAAAAGTAGCCGGAACGCGCGTCACACGGAGGTCATCAGCTATGAAAACAATAGCATTCAACTCGAATCCGCAGATCGTTCCTCGTAAACGCTATATCTAGCCCGACTCTTGCTAAGCAAAATCCTTGACGGATTTCACGTTACGCAAGATCGAGGACCCCACAGCAATGAACCCTTCGCGTCTCCGCCGGCCACTGGCCGCGCTGGTATTGAGCGGCACAGCAGCATTCCTCGGGGCCGCGGCCTTGGTCGCACCGGCCCATGCGCTCTCGAACCCGCCCATCGAAGTGGCGCAGGGCATCGAGTACATGTGCGGCGGCGCCGCGCGTGACGAAGCTGCCTTCATGGAAATGGTGTCGCCGCGCTGGGCCGCCACCATCGCGCTGGGCGTGAGCGACGGCAAGGGCGCGCAGCAGGGCGGCTTCCCCGCCAAGGCCGCGGTCCAGATCCGCCAGAAATACACCGGCCAGCTGGTGATGGACGTGCAGACCAGGTCGCCGTACATGCTCGCGCGCCTGAACCCGGGCGCCTACGACGTGAACGTGACGCTCGGCGGCCTCACGCTGACGCAGTCGCTGGTGGTGATTGCCGGCGTGCCGGCGCGCGCGTCCTTCGTCTGGCCGTCGAACTTCGACATGGCCTCGGTGGCGCCGCAGCTGCCGCAGACGCTCGCGCAAAGCTCGGCCGCCGCGCGCTGAGCGGTCGAGGCCCACAGGCCGCCGCTAGGTGGCCTGTTTATTTCTCAGCCGCCGCAAGGCGGCCTGTTTTCATTTTCCAGGTCAGCCTTTCCTAAGCCACGCCGCGCACAGTGGCACCGTGGCCGCTCGCCACGTCGACCAGGAAAGGATCCAGACCATGACCCCCCGTTTTCCATCGCGCATGCGGCCCCTGGCGGCCGCGCTGTTCTGCGGCGCCGCTCTGCTCGGCGCGCTGTCGTCGGCCCAAGCGGCGGAGAATCCGCCGATCTACATGTCGCACGGCGTCGAGTACATGAGCGGCGGCATCGGCAGCGATGAAGCCCAGCTGATGGAGACGGTGGCGCCGCGCTGGCCCGCCACCTTCGAATTCGCAGTCAAGGACAGCAAGGGCGCCGACTTCGCGGCCAACGTGCATGTCACTGTGCGCGACAGCCACGGCGTGGCGCTGATCGACAACGTGACCTCGGGCGGTCCGTTCATGGTGGCCCGGCTCGACCCGGGCAGCTACGAGGTGGAAGCGCGCCTGGGCAGCCAGGTGCTCAAGCAGCAGGTGCGCGTGCCGGAAGGCGCGTCGGCCAAGGCGAGCTTCGTCTGGCCCGCGGGCACCGACATGGCCTCGGCCGGCACACGCGCGGTGCAGTAACGCCGCGAAAGGCCGCGCAGGTGAGCGCCGGCACCGCGTGGCGATGGCGTCTTTCACCGGATCATTGCCGGCCACAGCGCCCGCTATCCGGGCCCCTTGCGCTATAGAAAAAATAGCGGCTCCCGCGTATCGCGGCGTCTTGAATGCGCGGCATGCGCCTTGCAGGTGGTGTATCCCGGGCAGTGCCCGAACCCATTGCCCCGATGCCGATCCGTCCCCTGAGCGCGCTCACCGCGCTGCTTCACGTCTACATTGCGCTGCGCCTGCTGCCCGCGCTGGCCGCGCTCACGCCTGCCTGGCCGCTGGTACTGCTTGCGCTGGCGGTGTCCGCAGCCACGATTCCCCTGCCTTTTGTGTCGCGCCGCGCCGGGCGCGAGGGCTCGGCCGGCGCCGTCCTGAAATGGGTCGGCCTGATCAGCATGGGCTGGTTCTCCTCGATGTTCGTGCTGACCCTGGTGCGCGACGCGGGCCTGGGGCTGACTTGGCTGGCCAGTGCCGCGGGCGGCGTGCAGGTGCCGTGGAACAGCCTGAAGCCCTGGAGCGCGCTGGCGGTGCTGGCGGTGGCCACGGCGACGTCGGCCGTCGGCTTTTTCAACGCGCGCCGCACGGCCAGCGTGAAGCGGGTCGACGTGCCGATCAGCGGCCTGCCGCAGGCGCTCGAAGGCTTCACGATCGCGCAGCTCAGCGACATCCACGTGGGCCCGACCATCAGGAGCGCGTACATCCAGCGCATCGTCGATGCGGTCAACCGGCTGGGCGCGGACGCCATCGCGATCACCGGCGACCTGGTCGACGGCAGCGTGCCCGAACTGCGCGAGCACATCGCGCCGCTGGCGGGCCTGCGCGCGCGCCACGGCACCTTCGTGGTCACCGGCAACCACGAGTACTACGCCGGCGCGCACGCCTGGATCGTCGAGCTGCGCCGGCTCGGCCTGAAGGTGCTGCTCAACGAGCACGTGGTGCTGCAGACGCGCAACGTGCGCGGCGCGCAGACCGACGAAGAGCTGTTCGAAAGCGCGCTGGTGCTGGCCGGCGTGACCGACTTCACCGCCGGGCATTTCGATGCCGCGCATGCCAGCGACCCGCACCTTGCGCTGCACGACGCGCCGCCGCTGGTGCACACGCGCGTGCTGCTGGCCCACCAGCCGCGCAGTGCCACGCTGGCCGCCGCGGCGGGCTACCAGCTGCAGCTGTCGGGCCACACGCATGGCGGCCAGTTCTTTCCGTGGAACCTGTTCGTGCCGATGCAGCAGCCTTTCACGGCGGGGCTGCACCGCCTGCACGACATGTGGGTCTATGTGAGCCGGGGCACCGGCTACTGGGGCCCGCCGAAGCGCTTCGGCGCGCCTTCTGAAATCACGCTGCTGACGCTGGTGCCGGCGAAAGCCTGAACGTTTTCTTCAGGCCTCGAGGTCGGCCAACCGGCGCGCGTTGGACGTGGCGGCCGCATGGATCGGCTTGAGCCCTTCGCGCGCGATGCCCGCCGCGATGCCCGGCAACTGGCTCGCGGCACTGACGGAGCCGGCGGCCGACTGCACGAAGGCATCGCCGTTCGCCGCCGCCTGGGCCGGCGTGACGCTGCCGGCCAGCAGGAAGAAGGCGGTGGTGCCCTGCGTCCATTGCTGCAGCGTGCGGCTGGCCAGCGACACCTGGCTGTGATGCCACTGCCGGGCCATCGCCATGCCCGATTCGCTCGCGGCGGCGAGCTTCTCCTGGCCCATGAGCTGGAACTCGGCCAGGTCGGCCGCGCTGGGCGTGAGCCCGGCCTTGGCCATGCGCTCGGTCCGCATGCGGATCACCGAGCCGGAAGACAGCAGCATCTCCTGGGTCTTGAGCGCCAGGTCGAACCACTGCGTGAGCGGGTTGGCCGCAGGAACGGTGAAGGTGAGCGATGACATTGGGGGCAGTGCGTGGGCGCTTGGAGGAGGTCAAGCCACTATAGGCTTCTCACGTCGAGATTGCTGCGGCGCAACAATTCCATGCATTGTTGGCGCAATAGTCCTACTTTTGGATGTGGAAATTACGTGCCGAGCGAATGCCTGACGCGCCAGAAATTGATCATGTCGCTTTCATTCCGCTTCATGCATTCACGAGCCACATCATGAGATCTCGCCGTTCCGCTCCGCTGCGCAACAGTGCGCTGGTTGCCCTGTTCGGCGTGCTGGGCACGGCAGCCAACGCGTACCAGGACAACGCACCTGGCATCTATTTCGACGCAGGCCATGCGGCCCATGGCGAACTGGGCAGCACCAATACAACAACGGCGGGCATGACCTTTCCCTGGTGGCCGGGCCGCACGGCGCAGCAAGGCCCACTGACAGGCTATTGGGACGTGTTCCTGAGCAACTGGCATGCGCCGGCACTCGGCGACGGTCCGCGCAACTATGCACAGATCGGCGCCCTCTACACCTGGCGCTATCGTTTCGGCGAAGGCAGCTCGCCCTGGTTTGCCGAAGGCGGCATCGGCGGCAGCTTGATGGACCACGTCTACCAAACGCCCGACCGCAGCTTCAGCACCGCCTTCCAATTCACCGAGGTGCTGGGCGTGGGGCGCAGCTTCGGCGAGAACGGTGCGCATGAGCTGTCACTGCGGGTGCAGCATTTCTCGAATGCCGGCATCAAGAAACCGAACCCGGGCGAGACCTTCCTGCGGCTGCGCTACACCTATCACTTCTGAAGTGAACTCCGGGGTGCCTCGCGCAGCCGCCTGGCACGTACCTCGGTGAACAAATAGCCCAGCGTGGCCACCACCAGCGGCAGCAGGTAATACAGGCCGCGGTACGCCAGCAGCGCCCCGAGCAACTGCGCCTCTGCCACGGCATGCCCCAGCAGTGCGACGAACACGGCCTCCAGCACGCCGAGCCCCGCGGGCACGTGCGTGACCACGCCGGCCACCGCGGCCACGAGAAGCACCGCGAGCACGTGCACATAACCGACCTGCCCCTGCAGCAGGAACCAGATCACGCCGCCGATCAGCGACCAGTTGGCGCACGACATCGCCAGCTGCAGCAGCGCCATCGGCAGGCCCGGCGTCTTGAACGCATGCCCGCGCACGCGCCACACGCGCCCCTTGGCCACGGCGCACAGCAACAGGTAAGCCAGCGCCACCGCCAGCAGCGCCGCGCCCAGGATGCGCAGCCCCTCGTTGCCGATCTTCCAGCCCGGCGGCAGCGCCAGCGGCCAGAAGCAGAACGCCGCGCCCGCCACCACCAGGTAGCCGAACCAGTTGGTCAGCATGCTGAAGCCCAGCACCCGCGTGATGGTGTCGTTGCCCAGCCCCAGGCGCGAATACAGCCGGTAGCGGAACGCCACGCCGCCCACCAGCGAGCCCAGGTTGAGGTTGAACGCATAGCTGATGAAGGTCACGCCCATCACCGTGCCCGTGCCCAGCCGGTGCCTGGTCACGTACCGGCCCAGCAGGTCGTAGGTGCTGTACAGCGCGAAGCTGCACACCACCAGCGCGCCGGCGGCCAGCAGCGCGCTCGCAGGCAACGCGCGGATCGCACCGAGCACCTCGCCCCAGTCGATGGTGCGCGCCTGCGTCACCAGCAGCCAGGCGATCAGCGCGAAGAAGCCCCACACGGCCACACGGCGGGCCCAGGGCCACCAGGCGGTGCGGGACAGGGCCATGGCGCTCATGTCCGCTCGCTCCTGCCCGGCCTCAGGCGGCTTCCGTCTGCGTGGCGCCGCCGGTCGGGTTGCTCAGGCCGGTGTCGCGCCGGCTGGCCAGGTCGGTGGCCTCGGCCAGCGTCAGGCGCGGCACGTGGCGCGGCAGGCGGCCCAGCAGCGCCGGATACCAGCGCAGGATGTGGAACACGAAGAAGCTGCGCACCAGCCGCCAGCCGCTCCATTCGCTGGCCAGGTCGGCCGCCTCGACCTGCTTGCAGCTGTGGCGCATCAGCTGGTCCATGCGCTCCCACAGCACGCCGTTGAAGGCGGTGTCGCGCACGATGACGTTCGACTCCAGGTTGAGCGACAGGCTCAGCGGGTCGAGGTTGCTCGAGCCCACGGTGCTCCACTTGTCGTCCATCAGCGCGACCTTGCCGTGCAGCGGCCGTTCGCAATACTCGTAGATGCGCACGCCCGCGTGCAGGAGGTGGTGGTACAGCATGCTCGCGGCCGTCTTCACGATGGGCATGTCGGGCTCGCCCTGCAGGATGAGCCGCACGTCCACGCCGCGGCGCGCCGCGCGGCGCAACTCCTTGATGAGCCGGTAGCCTGGGAAGAAGTACGCGTTGGCGATCACGATGCGCTCTTTTGCCGAACGGATGGCCGCGCGGTACTGGTGCTCGATGTCGTTGGTGTGGCGCCGGTTGTCGCGCGTGACGAACATCACGTCGGCGTCGCCGGCATGGTCTTGCCGCACCGGCGGCGCCAGCTTCAGGCGGCGGCGGAACCACCCCGCGCCCCTGCCGCCCAGCGCAATGGCGCGCAGCACGAACTGATGGATCTGCGCGACGATCGGGCCCTCGAGCTCCACCGCGTAGTCCTGCTTGGCCTTGGGGCCGAAGTCCATCAGGTGGTCGGCCGAGTAGTTGATGCCGCCCACGAAGGCGCGCTCGCCGTCGATCACCACGATCTTGCGGTGCATGCGGCGAAACACGTTGAGCCGCTGGCCCATGAAGCGCGAGCCCGGGTCGAACACGCGCACCTTGACGCCCACGGAGGTGAGCCCCTCGATGAACTCGCGCGACAGGTCGGGCGAGCCGAAGCCGTCGATCATCAGGTCGACCTTCACGCCGCGCTGCGCGGCTTCGCGCATGGCGGCGTGCAGCTGCAGGCCGACCTTGTCCTCGAACAGGATGAAGGTCTCGACGATGGCTTCGCGCTTCGCATGGCGAATGGCGTCGAACACGCGAGGGAAGAACTGCTCGCCGTTCTCGAGCAACTCGATGCGGTTGCCACCGATCCAGTGGTTGTTGTTCATGGGAATGCTCGCAAAACCTCGGGAAACTCAAAGGTCGATGTTCGCCACCAGCGGCGCGTGATCCGACAGGTGCGACCACGGCCGGCGCGGCAGCACCACGGGTGCATGCACGCCGGCGTTGCGCACGTAGATGCGGTCGAGCTGCAGCACCGGAAAGCGCGCTGGAAAGGTCTTGGCCGCGCGGCCGTTGGCCTGCACGAACACTTCGCGCAACGCGGCGCCCTTCTCCAGCACCTCGTGCGCGCGGCCGCGCCAGTCGTTGAAGTCGCCGGCCACGATCAGTGGCGCGTCGGGCGGCACCTCGTCGCGCACGATATGGCACAGCAGCTCCAGTTGCTGCTGGCGGTGCGCCTCGGCCAGGCCCAGGTGCGCGCAGATCGCGTGCACGTCGACCGTGCGGCCCGGCAGGCGCAGCACGCAATGCAGCAGGCCGCGCTTCTCCGGCCCGCTCACCGACACGTCGTGGTTGCGGAAATGCACGATCGGGAACTTGGACAGCACCGCGTTGCCATGGTGGCCCTTGGGGTACACCGCGTTGCGCCCGTAGGCGAACTGCGGCCACATGGTGTCGGCCAGGAATTCGTAGTGCGGCGCCTCGGGCCAGTTGCTCACCTTGCGCTCATGGCGCGAATGCGTGCCCAGCACCTCCTGCAGGAACACCACGTCGGCCCCCACCGTGCGCACCGCATCGCGCAACTCCGGCAGGATGAACTTGCGGTTCAGCGCGGTGAAACCCTTGTGGGTGTTCACCGTCATGACCTTCAACGAGGTGGTCACTGGCGCTGCGTCGGCGGATGGAATGGGCGAGGAAGACATCGTTGCATGGGTTGTACGTTGCTGAACGCACCCTGACTGTAGGAACGGGCCACCTTCTCGCGCCCCTTTCAGGCCTGGGGCGCGACCTCCTACAGGCAGGCTTGCCACAGCCCGACACGGCACGGATTTCGGCACTCCTACGGTGATTTCAGGGCCTGGAGAAAGCAGCCCGCGTTTTCATCCATCCAAACCGAGACAAGCCACAAGGCACAAGGAGCACAACCATGAAGTCATCCACTTTTCACGCCACGGTTCTTGCCGCACTGCTGGGCACCGCCAGCATGGCCATGGCGCAGACCACGTCGATCCCCGCCGCTCCCAACCCGTCGGTCGGCGGCGAGGCCAGCACCATGACGCCGGCCGGCGTGGCCAATCCGCCGCAGCGCCCCGACAACTCGATGCCGGCCTCGCGCGAAGCCGTGAAGGCAGAAGCCCGCGTGCAGAACCGCAACAACGCCAACAGCATGGTGCCCAAGGGTGAAGCCAGCACCACCTTGAACCACCAGCCCAATGCCATGCCGCAGCCCACCGGCGAGATGTCGCGCGCCGAAGTGAGCCAGACCGGCCGCAAGGTCAAGCCGCAATTCGGCCAGAAGGGCGAACGCCCGGACGTGGCGACGAACCCGACCGACAAGACCGGCACGCCGAAGTAACCCGGCCAGGCACGCAAGAAAAAGCCCGCAGCGCTTTCGCGCTGCGGGCTTTTTTCACCTGGCGAGGATCAGCCCTTGGCCGGTGCCGCACCGCGCTGGCCGTCAGGGCCGCCGTGCCCGTGATGACCGCGGGGGCCGCCATGACCGCCGAAGTGCGCGGTCTCGGCGTCGAAGGTCTTCTGCTGCTCCGGCGTGAGCCCGGCATAGAAGGTCTTCGTGGCCTCGGCGCGCTTGGCGAACATGGCACTGCGTTCGGCCTGGCGGGCCTGCATGCGTTCCAAGCGCTGCGGCGTGGTCAGCTTGGCGAACTCGGCGCGGTCCATGCGCGGCGGGCGGGCGCCGGCCGGCGGTTGGCTCGCGGCGGTGAAGGTGCTCCATGCGCCTTCCTGGCCGGCGTTCAGCTTGAGCTTTTCCTTCAGGGCGGCGAGACGCTTGGCGCGGTGCTCCTGCATGCGCTCCATGCGCTTGGCGGGGTCCATGCGCTTGTGCTGCGCCTTGGGCGCGGCAGCGTTGTCGGCCTGGGCCACCGCGGCGGCGGGTGCGGCTGCGGAGGGCGCGACCGGCGCTTGAGCGAAGGCGCCCGAAGAGGCGAGGGCGGCCGAACCGAGCAGGCTGGCCCAGACGATGCGTTGGCGAAGAGAGATCATGAGAAGTGCTTCCTTTCGAAGACTGCCGCCGATGGGCAGCAGGTGAGATGAAGTGTGGAAGACCTCTGTATCGCATCCGTTAGCCCGGCGTGAGCTTGCGTAAAGAACGGTGAACACCGCACCGCGGGCCGGACAGGCGTGCGTTCCCTACTTGGGCCGCGGGCGCTTCAGCCCCCGGTCGGGCGGCTGCAGCTTGCCGGCGCGCAACTCGCCCACGGCGCGGGCCACCGCGCGCGCCACGTTGCGCACTTCTTCCTGCATGTCGGTATCGGCGTCCAGCACATCGTGGCTGGTGGCGTAGGGTTCGTAGTAGCCGATGTAGCGGTCCAGCCGCGCCTGCGTGCCCGCGTCGACGAGCCCCATCCAGTCGAGCCAGTCGCAGAGGTTGCGTCGCAGGCTCTCGACGCCGGCCACGTCGCCGTGCACCACCACGCCGTAGGCGCGGCCGTCGAGGTGCTTGGGGTAGCTCCAGCCGGCGCCTTCCAGCTCGAGCGCCTTGGCTTCCTCGGGCTTCTTGCCGTGGGTGCTGCTCGGGTCGGGGTTGCCACCGTCGGCGCACACCAGCCGGTCGATCATCAGCTTCAGCGGGCTCGTGGCCTGGTACCAGTGCGTGGGCGTGAGCAGGATCACGCCGTGCGCGGACACCCAGCGTTCGTAGATCTCGTTCATCCAGTCGCCGGTCTGGCGCAGCGAATGGTTCGGGTAGCAGCTGCATGGCCAGTGGCACAGCGGCATGGCGGTGGAAACACACCCCTTGCAGGGATGGATCTGCCGGCCGTACTCGGAGGTCACCAGGCTCAGGTCGAGCAGGTCGACTTGGAGGCCGCTGCCTTCGAGCACTTCGCGCGCCAGTTCGGCCATGCGCCATGTCTTGGAGATTTCGCCGGGGCAGGTGCCGTCGTTGCGCGGCGAGCCGTTCACCAGCAGCACGCGCGAGCGCGTCTGCGGCAGCCCCCATGCGGCCTGCGCCGCATCGATGCGCGCCTTCGCCTCGAGCCAGTCGACGGACAGGTCGTAGTCGGGATCCGCATAGCCCGGCCCGGCCTTGCGCGTGACCGGTGCCTTGCGGCCTTCCGCATAGGCCTCCCACGCGACCAGCTCGATGCGCTTGAGCGCTTCGGCCTCGGCCTGGAAGGCCGGGTCCTGGAAAGGCTGCATGAAGCGTTCATGGAACTGGGCGCGCTGCAGCGTGTCAGGCGCCTGTCCTTTTCGGATCGTGGGGGGCATTGCTGCAATCTAGGCAGCCGTGCGCCGGGCCGCGTCCGTGCCCCATGCCGTCTTTCGGTAGGCGGCCGACTACATCAGCCCAGCTTGCCGTTCTGGAAGTCGTGCATCGCCTGCTTGATCTCCTGCTGCGTGTTCATCACGAAGGGGCCGTATTGCGCGATGGGCTCGTGCAGCGGCCTGCCCGCGATGAGCAGCGCGCGCGCCGGGCTGTGGTTGGTGGCGCCCGCGCGCAGCACCACGCCGTCGCTGGCCGCGTCGTTGGCGAGGATGGCCATGCGGCGCGTCGGAATCTCGCTGCCCGCGATCCACAGCGATTCGCGGAACACGTAGACCAGCACGTTGTGCTCGGGCGGCAGCGGCTGCGCGAACTCGGCGCCCGGGGGCAGCGTGACGTCGAGGTACAGCGGCTCGGTGTGCTCGCGCCGCACCGCGCCCTCGATGCCGTGGCTCGTGCCGGCGATCACGCGCACATGCACCCCGGCGGCGGTGGTGAACTCGGGAATCTCCTGGCTCTGGATGTCGCGGTACCAGGGCTCGCGCATCTTGTCCTTGGCGGGCAGGTTGAGCCACAGCTGGAAGCCTTCCATCAGGCCTTCTTCCTGCTCGGGCAGCTCGCTGTGCACGAGGCCGCGGCCCGCGGTCATCCATTGCACGCCGCCGTTCTCCAGCAAGCCCTCGTGCCCCGCGCTGTCGCGGTGGCGCATGCGGCCCGCGATCATGTAGGTGACGGTTTCGAAGCCGCGGTGCGGGTGGTTGGGAAAGCCGCCGATGTAGTCGCCCGGGTTGTCGCTGCCGAAGGCGTCGAGCATCAGGTACGGGTCGAGGCGCTTCTGCAGCGGCTGCTGCAGCACGCGGGTGAGCTTGACGCCGTCGCCGTCGCTGGTGGAAACACCGGCCACGATGTGGTCGATGCCGCGCGGCACGGCGACGGGATCGGTGGGGTGGTTGGCGTGGTGGTTGGCGTTCGTCATGCGGCCATGGTGGCACTAACCCGCGCCCGGCGCCACCCGTGCACGTCGGCGTGGTCTTCTTACTTCGTCCAGTAGCTGTACTGCCAGCGCGTCTCGAAGCCGGCACGCCGGTACAGCGCCAGCGCGGCAGGGTTCGCCGCGTCGACCTGCAGGAACACCCGCTCGAACCCCTGCGCCAGCGCCGCCTGCGCCAGCCCGGCCAGCACGCGGCCCGCCAGGCCGCGTCCGCGCTGCGCCTTGTCGGTTCGCATGCCGTGCACGCTGGCCCAGCCGTGGCCGAACGCCATGGCGCCGGCCGCCACCGTGCGGCCGCCTTCGCGCACGCTGGCGTACAGCGTGCCCTTGGCGCGCGACAACATGCGCACGCGGTGCGCGCCGTCCACCGGGTCGAAGCCCTCGCCCAGGAACAAGGCAGCCCACGCGTCGTCGGGGGCGCTGTCGACGTCGGCCGGCGCCACGCCGGGCGCGGCCACCTGCCGCATGCGCTGCGCCGAGCCGACCTGCACGCAGGTCGGGGCGTCCGCCTGGTACTGGCGGCGTTCCAGCTCGGCGCGCAGCCCTTCGAAGCAGGGCGCGTCGGCCAGCCGCAGCGCGGTCGCGGCCTGGCGGCTGGCGTAGCGGTGCTCGATGCGGTCGAGCGTGGCGGCATCGACCGCGCCGCGGTGCAGCGGCACGGCCGACCTGGCGCGCTTCACGGTGCCGTCGGCGAAGGGCAGCAGCCAGCCGTCGAGCTCCTCGGTGAGGTCGGGCGAAACGGCCGCGACGGTGGCGCGCTCGATGGCTTCGATGTCGGAGACGTTCAGGGTCATGGGATTCATGGGGTGGCCTCGGGCGCCGTGAACTTCGCCGCGGCCACGCCCTTGAGCAGCGCCTCGCGCTGGTTCCGGCTGATGCCGCGGATGCCCTCGGCCACCCACTTGATGCGCTCGGCGTCGACGTGGCCGTCGCGCCGCCATTGTTCGAGCACGGCCTGCGGCTTGTGCAGCATGGCCGCGAGCCACACGGCCTGCGCCGGCTCCAGCGTGCGTGCGCTGCGCTTGAAGTAGCGGCGCGCCGCGGCCTCGGCGCCGCAGAGGTTGCCGCCCCACGGCGCGTTGTCCAGGTACAGCTGCAGGATGCGGGCCTTGCCCAGCGTCTGCTCCATTTCCACCGCGTAGAGCAGCTCGCGCAGCTTGCGCTCGGCGGTGCGGTCGCTGCCCGTCACCAGCAGCTTGGCCAGCTGCTGCGTGAGCGTGCTGCCGCCGCGGCGGATCTGCCCGGGCTTCTGGTTGTTGTCGATCGACGCGAGGATCTCGGTCAGGTCGTAGCCGGTGTGGGTGAAGAAGCGCTGGTCTTCCGCCGCGATGACCGCGCGCGCCAGCCAGCTGTCGTTGCCGAGCTTGGCCGACGGGCCGCAGCTGGTGCGCGCGTTCAGCATGGCCTCGGTGCCCAGCCCCTCGACCGTGAACTGGCTGATGGCCGGCTGCACTGCGAAGGTGGCCTCGGGCAGCGCGAGCTGGCCACGCAGCGCCAGCGTGCCGCCGATGCGCGCACGCTGCAGCTCGGGCAGCGTGGGCACCAGCACCGCGTACCAGCGGGCGATGGGCGCGTCCTGCACGCTGGCGTTGAGATGCAGGGTCTTGGGTGCGAGCCTGCCGTCCCACTGGCCCTGCAGCGGCGTGGTGTCGGTGCTCAGCGGCATGGCTTCGAAGGTGCCGGCGAGCATGTTGCCGTCGCGCTTGACGGTGGCGACAAGGCGCTCGACCTTGATCGGCTCGGTGCCCAGCGCCGACACCTCGGCGCTGCAGGGCACGCACTGCATTTCGAGCAGCTCGCCGGCCGGCTTCCAGGCGAAGCGCACGGTGCCGAAGCGGGTGTCGAGCGAACGCCCGTTCAGGTACGGCGCGAACCAGGGCGAGGTGGCCACCCGCACCGCGGTCGGCACGCCGATCTCGAAGTTCAGCGGCCCGGCCTTCACCGTGGTGCTCCACTCGCCGGCGGCGGGCGCGAGCGCGAGCTTGACTATCAAAAAGATAGCTACACACGCAGTAATGACAAGGGCCAGCAGGCCATAAAGCACAAATCGCAGGGTCTTCTTCACAGGCTCGTTCACAGGCTCGTTTGTCAGATCGGTCTCGCCACGGTGACAGCTTGCCACGGGCCATGCGACTGGCCGCTGGCCGCCGCCCAGTACCAGGCTGAAGTGTCAGTGAAAGCCGTGCCCCGGGCATCCACGATCCGCTCGCAGACGCGGATTTTTTGCGCGCCGTGCCGTTGCGCAACAAAACAGCGCCACAGGCGTTCCTGCGCATCGCGCTCCAGCCGCGCCTGCTCGATGCGGTAGCCCAGCGCGCGGTAGCAGTCCACCGCGGGGTGCAGCATGCGCGTGGGCTGCGTCACCGCGCGCATCACCAGCGTCTGCGTGCCGTCGGTCATGCGGCCGATCGCGCCGGGAAAGTTGTCGGCAAAGCGCTGCTCGACCTCGCTCAGCGCCAGCGGGCGCAACGTCGCACCGTCCCATTCGCGGGGCCATTCGTGCGACGTGGCCGCGACCACCGGCTCGGCCGGCGCGCGCACCGCCGCGGTGAGCGACCAACCCATGCACAGCACCATCGCCAGCGCGAAGGCCGACTTGTGGCCGATGCGGTTGATGAAATGGTTGGCGAACCAGCGCTCAAAGAACGGTGTCGACACGGCGGCCTCCCTGGGTGGTGATCAGGCCCGGAATGGGTTGTCCGGGATGTTCGGAAAGTTCAGGCGCGGGACGCACCGGCACCATCAGCCGGGCGATGGCGCCGCACACCACGGCCAGCACCAGCAGGCCCAGTGCGTTGTGCGCCCAGGGCGCCAGCGGATGGCCCGCGCCTTCGAAGGCGATCAGCACGCTGTTGCGAACGATGTTCCCGCCCAGCACGAAGAGGCCGACCATCGGCAGGCGGCGCACGAAGCCGCAGTCGCTGCGGCCGGCCCACAGCGCGACCGCGCAGGCCGTGAAGTAGCCGAGCCAGACCATCTGCACGCCGGAGCAGGGCGCATCGACGATCACCAGGCGGCCGTCGATCGTCAGGGTCGCGCCTTCGCGCGCCACCTCGAAGCCCGGCGCCAGCAGCCAGCGGCTGACCTCGGCGGTGACCACGCGCAGCGGGTAGCCGGCATAGAACTGCAGCGACGACAGCAGCGGCAGCGCCAGCACCGACAGGCCGGCCACCGGCAGCGCCGCCACGCGCCGCGGCAGGAACGCGAGCAGGCCGCAGGCCAGCGCCAGCACGGCGATCAGGCCCGCCGCCAGCGGCGGCAGCGCAGGGACCAGGCCGAGCCCGGTGCGCAGCAGCGTCGCCAGCACGGTGCCCGCGCCCGCCAGCGCGAGCCAGCCCAGGCGCGGCGAAGCGCGCAGTTCGCGCCGGCGATGCCAGGCCAGCGCGGCGAGTGCGACCAGCGCCAGCAGGCCCATCGGATCGTCGGAGCCGTCGCGCATGCGCTGGACCATCCAGGCCCAGGTGGGCACCAGCGCGGCGAACTGCAGCGCGAGCCAGCCGGCGGCCGGCGTGCGGTCGATGTGGATGCCCCAGTCCACGATGCGCGGGTGGCGGTGGGCGAGCGTTGCCAAGGACATGGGTCTTCTCTCTCTCTCTTTTCTGTTCAGGACGTGAAGCGGCGCGCGTCGTTGCGGCGTGCGCGGCGGCGCAGCATGGCCAGCATCGACAGCACCACGGCAATGGCGCCCAGCGATTCGGGCTCGGGCGTGCTCGGCACTTCGGCACCGAGCGCCAACTCGCTCACGCCTTGCGGCAGGGGCAGCGGCTGGTTCACCGACGCGCTGTCCTGCGGCGCCAGGTTGCGCACCACCTTGTCGACCGCGATGAAGCTCGTGTACTGCGTGAGCAGGCTGTACTTCAGGCCCAGCTCGGTGATGCGCTCCTTGAAGGCCGCGCTGCCTTCGAGCGTTTCCTGGTCGCTCAGGCTCTGGATGCGGTGGCGCGCCCACAGCGTGCGCAGCGCCGCGGTGTCCAGGCGGGTGCGGTCGTCGATGCGCACTTCCTGGCGGTACGGGCCGCTGGCGCTCTGGCCTTCGATGATCACGCGGCCCTTGGGCTGGCCACGCCACTTGCCGAACACGATCACCGGGCGTTCGCCGAGCACGTCGGGCAGGGCCTGCGGCTCCACGTCGTACACGTCGAGGCCGCCGAAGGTCGCCTTCACATTCGTGAGCACCGGCGACTCCACCATGCGGCGAAAGCGCGCGGCCTGCTCGGGCGCCTGCACCGGGTCGGTGATGATGAAGGGCTCGCCCATGCCGGCGCGCGCAATGCCTTCCATCAGGCTGCGGTTCACCGAAGCGCCGATGCCGAAGGCGAACACATTGGCCTTCGACAGGTTGTTGCGCACCAGCTCGAAGGCTTCGCGCTCCACCGTCACGTAGCCGTCGGTCACCACGACCACGGTGCGCGACACCTTGTCTTCCTTCGGCTCCGCGTACACGCGCTTCAGCGCCGGAATCAGCTCGGTGCTGCCGCTGCCGCTGTAGTTCTGGATGGTCGACAGCGCCTGCTGGATGTTGGCGCGCGTGGCCGGCACCGACCTGGGCGACAGCATCTTGTTGCTGCCCGAGAACAGCAGCACGTTGAAGGTATCGCTGGGGCGCAGCCCGCCGATCAGGCGTTCGAGCACCGTCTTGGCTGTGTCCAGCGGAAAGCCGTGCATCGAGCCCGAGATGTCGACCACGAAGATGTAGTCGCGCGGCGAAATGGCACTGGCGGCCACGGCCTTGGGCGGCTCGACCATCGCGAGGAAGAAGTTCTCCGCGTTCTCACCTTGGCCCTTGTAGAGCATCAGGCCCGACTCGATCTTCTCGCCCGCCAGGCGGTAGTCGAGCACGAAGTCGCGGTTGTCCGCGGGGCGGCCGTCGGCCGTGAGCGCAATGTCGGCGTGCTGGTCTTCGTCGCTCTTCTTCACGTCGATGGTGTGCGTGGCGGAGCGAATTTCCTTCAGGCCCATCGGCGTGTCGATGCTGGCCTTCAACTTGAAGCTGGCGGTGGGCGTCGTGCCCGAGGCCGGTGCAGGCAGCGTCGGTTGCGCGACCCACTTCGCCTGCGCGTTCTCCGACTGCGGGCTGTTGTAGCGCGGACCGACCACGGTCGGGAACACGAACTGGTAGTTGCCCGACTGCGGCACCAGCAGCTCGGTGTAGCGCAGCTCCACCTTCACGTCGTCGCCGGGCAGGATGTTGGCGACGTTCATCTGGAACACGTTGGGCAGGTGCTGCTCGAGCAGGGCTGCGGTCTTGCCCTCCTTCTTCGCGGTGTCGTACTCGATCTGCGCCTGCTGCTTCTCGCGGATCTGCGCGGTGATGAGGCGGTCGGCCAGGCGCACGTTCAGGCCGCTCACCGCGGCCTTGGTCGAACCGGGGAACACGTACTTCGCCTCGATGGCGCGCCGGCCTTCGTTGCGGTAGGTCTGCGTGACCGTCACGTCGGCGATCACGCCCGAGATCTTCACCGAGACCTCGGTGCCTTTCAGCGGCAGGCGGTCGACCGCGGGGTCGTCGCTCTTCACGAAGAAGTAGGGGCTCTCGGTCTTCAGGCGCGCGCCGGCCGGCGCTTCCTGCGCGTGGGCCGGGCGCACGCCCATGGCGATGAAGCCCGCGGTCGCCAGGCTCACGGTGGCGAGCCAGAGCCAGCGGCCGGGGCGTGGGGTGGTGTGGGCATCCATGGCGGGGGTCCTTGTCCGTGCGAACTTGCACAGCGGCAACTGTCGCCAGCCCAGGAGAAGGCAGTAGGAAGACGCCTTGAAGTCGAAACCCTTGAATTCGCCGCTGTGTGAAGCCTGTGTGAAGCCGTGCGGCGCGGGCGCTTCACACGGCCTTCGGATCGCGCGGCGAGCATCGCGGCTTCCCTGACAACGAGGAGAGAAAAAATGCTTCAGTTCCTGAGAGCCCTGCAGAGCTCGATGCTGGTCAAGGTGGCGGGCCTGTTCTTCCTGGTGCTGCTGCTGTGCATTCCGCTGGCGGAGATCGACTCGCTCAACCGCGCGCGCGGCGACAGCCAGCGCGAAGCCGCCCAGGAACTCGCCGCCACCTACGCCGGACGCCAGACCATGGTCGGCCCGCTGCTGCTGGTGCCGTATGTCGAGCGCTGGATGGAGCCGCAGCGCAATGCGCAGGGCAAGGTGATCGGCCAGGAAGCGCGAGCCAAGGAAATGGCCCACGTGGTGTTCCCGGAGAAGCTGCACATCGAAGGCACCATGGCGCCGCAGGAGCGCTACCGCGGCATCTTCAAGATTCCGTTCTATACGCTGAACGCCACGCTCGGCGGCGGCTTCGCGGCCTTCGACCCGAAGGCCGTGCAGCGCAGCGAGACCGATTCGAAGATCGAATTCAAGACCCCCTTCATCGCCTTCAACGTGAGCGACCTGCGCGGTCTCGACGGCTCACCGGCGCTGGTGATGGGCGGCGAGACCTTGCGCTTTCGCCAGCGCGTGCCGGGCATCGCCGACGACGCCTGGTTCGCCGACGGCATCCACGCGCCGCTGACCGGCGCCGCGCTGGCGGCATGGCAGGCCAACACCCCCGTGTCTTTCGAAATGAAGCTCGGCCTCGTCGGGCAGGACACGCTGGCCATTGCGCCCATTGCCGAGGAAACCACCGCGCACCTCAGTTCGCCCTGGGCGCACCCGAGCTTCGGCGGCCGCTTTCTCGCGGCCGAGCGCAGCGTGACGCCGCAAGGCTTCGACGCGCGCTGGCGCGTGTCCTCGCTCGTGACCTCGGCGCGCGAGCAGGTGCGCGGCGGCCTGGCCGGGCGCGGCGGCGACCCCGAGAGCGACTCCGAACCGGTGGGCCGCGCGCGCCGCACCCTGGGCGCGCTGCAGACCTTCGACGTGTCGCTGGCACAGCCCATCAACGTGTATTCGATGAGCACGCGCGCGGGCAAGTACGGCATGCTGTTCATCGGGCTGGTGCTGATGGCCGCCTTCATGTTCGAACTGTTCCGCAAGCTGCGCCTGCACCCGGTCCAGTACGGCCTGGTGGGACTGTCGATCGCGCTGTTCTTCCTGCTGTTGCTGGCACTGTCGGAAAAGTTCGCCTTCTGGATGGCGTATGCGGGCGCGGCCACGGCCAGCGTCGCCTTGCTGGCGGTGTACTTCAGCGCGGTGCTCGAAGGCTGGCGGCGCGGGTTGTCGTTCGGTGCGTTCGTGGCGCTGTTGTATGGCGCGCTCTACGGGCTGCTGGCCTCGGAGAGCAATGCGCTGCTGCTCGGCGCGCTGCTGATCTTCGGCATGCTGGCCGTGCTGATGCTGGTCACGCGCAAGGTCGACTGGTATGCGCTGTCGCGGCAAAACAAGGCGAACGAAGCGACGCCGGCCGCAATCGCCGAAGCACAGGCGGCATGAAGCTGCTGCGGGCCATCGCCGGTGCGCTGGGCTGGCTGGCCCTGGCCACGCTGTGGTTCTGGGCCTGGCACCTGAAGGACCCGCACCTGCTCTTCATGCGCGCTTGGGAGCTGCCCCTGCTGCTTGCAGCGCTGGCCGCAAGCAGCGCCATTGCATGGCGGTTCGCGCGCGGCGCGTTGCGCCCGGTGGCACTGGGCCTCGCATGCACGGGGCTGCTCACGGCGGTGTGCAACGAGGCCGCTTCTCGCCAGCACCACGCCGAAGTCCTTGCAATGTCGGGCCCCACCGCGCAAACGCTGGGCGCGCACTTCATCGTTGGCTACGACGATGCGAACGACCTGCGCGAACTCGCGCGCAAGGGACTGATCGGCGGCATCTTCGTGACGGGGCGCAACGTGCGGGGCCGCACCGCCGACCAACTGCGCGACGAAATCCGGGGCCTTCAGGCGCTGCGCCGCGACGCCGGCCTGCCGCCGCTCGTCGTCGCGACCGACCAGGAAGGCGGCGGCGTCTCGCGCCTGTCGCCACTGGTGCAACGCCAGCCCGCGCTGTCCACCCTGCTCGACGCGGACGTTCCCGACGGCCAGCTCTCCGAACGCGCGCGTGCCTACGGTGCGCAACAGGGCAGGGCGCTCGCGGCTCTGGGTGTCACGCTCAACTTCAGCCCCGTGGTCGACCTGCGGCCGGGCCGTGCACCGGGCCGCTGGGATTTCCACACCCGCATCGAAGACCGCGCCATCTCCAGCGACCCCGCCGTCACCACGCAGGTGGCGCTCGCTTACGCGCAAGGCCTTGAATCCGCTGGCGTTCGCGGCACGCTGAAGCACTTTCCCGGCCTGGCCGGCGTGACCGCGGACACCCACCATTTCGCCGCTGAACTGCGCACACCGGTCGCCCGCCTGGCCGCGCAAGACTGGAAACCATTTCAAGAAGTGTCGAAACAATCTGACGCAGCCATCATGCTGGGCCATGTCATCCTTGCGGAACTCGATGCGCGGTACCCGGTCTCTTTCTCGCGCAGAATCGTGCAGCGGCTGATTCGAGGCGAGTGGGGCTACCAGGGCCTGCTCGTCACCGACGATCTCACGATGGGCGCGGCCTACAACCGCGGTCTCTGCGAAGCCACTGTCCGGGCCATCGACGCCGGGGTGGACCTCCTGCTGATCGCCTTCGACCACGACAAGTACTTCGATGCCATGCATTGCGCGCACCAGGCGGCAGGCCCCGGCGCGCAGCGCGTCGCGCTCGATCTCAAGATGCTGGAACGCCGCAACGCGCAGCGGCTCCAATCCTTTCGCTAGCTAGCTTTCTCCTATGTTCAAACGTTCAAGCTCCACCCCTCCCGACGGCCCTGAAGACGATGGCCGTTCCGGCGATCCGAACCGCCGCTGGAAACGCATCGCAGGGTGGGGCGCCATCGTGGTGGGCTCCGGCGCGCTGGTGGCCATCGTCGCGGCCATCGTGGCCGTGGTGGCCATCTACCCGAAGCTGCCCGACGTGTCGGAGCTGGCCGACTACCGCCCCAAGCTGCCGCTGCGCGTGTACTCCAGCGAAGGCCAGCTGATCGGCGAGTTCGGCGAAGAGCGCCGCAACCTCACGCCCTTCGCGAACATTCCCAAGGTGATGAAGGACGCGGTGCTGGCGGTGGAAGACGCGCGCTTCTACGACCACGGCGGCGTCGACTACAAGGGCTTCCTGCGCGCGGCCGTGGCCAGCCTGAAGGGCGGACGCAAGCAGGGCGCCTCGACCATCACGATGCAGGTGGCGCGCAACGTGTACCTGAGCTCGGAGCGCACGCTGAGCCGCAAGTCGTACGAAATCCTGCTGGCGCTGCGGCTCGAGCAGCAGCTCACCAAGGACCAGATCCTGGAGATCTACCTCAACCAGATCTACCTGGGCAACCGTGCCTACGGTTTCGCGGCTGCCGCCGAAACCTACTTCGGCAAGCCGCTGCAGAACGTGACCATCGCCGAAGCCGCCATGCTGGCCGGCCTGCCGAAGGCACCCGGCGCCAACAACCCGGTGGCCAACCCGCGGCGCGCGCGGGCGCGCCAGCTGTACGTGATCGACCGCATGCAGGAAACCGGCTTCATCACCGCCGCGCAGGCGGCCGAAGCGAAGAAGGAAGAACTGCACCTGCGCGATTCCGCCGACCCTAGCCGCCTGCACGCCGAGTACGTGGCCGAGACGGTGCGCCAGATGATGTACGCGCAGTACGGCGACAGCATCTACACCAGCGGCCTGAAGGTCTACACCTCGCTGGTCGCGGCCGACCAGGCGGCTGCCTACAAGTCGCTGCGCAAGGGCATCATGGATTACGAGCGCCGCCAGCCCTACCGCGGCCCGGAGAAGTTCGTCGACCTGCCGACCGAGCAGAAGGAAGTCGACGAAGCCGTGGACGATGCGCTGGCCGAACACCCCGACAACGGCGACGTGGTCGCGGCCGTGGTGCTGGATGTCGACGCCAAGGAAATCAACGCGGTGCGCGCCAACGGCGAAACCGTGCAGATCAGCGGCGAAGGCCTGAAGCCCGCGCAGTCCGGCCTGGCCGCGAAGGCGCCGCCGAACATCAAGATCCGCCGCGGCGCGGTGATCCGCGTGGCCCGCACGCCGAAGAACACCTGGGAGATCACGCAGCTGCCCGAGGTCGAGGGCGCCTTCATCGGCATGGACCCGCGCAGCGGCGCCATCAAGGCGCTGGTGGGCGGCTTCGATTTCGGCAAGAACAAGTTCAACCATGTGACGCAGGCCTGGCGCCAGCCGGGCTCGAGCTTCAAGCCCTTCATCTATTCGGCCGCGCTGGAGAAAGGCTTCTCGCCTTCCACCGTGGTGAACGACGCGCCGCTGCACTTCGACGCCGCCGAGAACGGCGGCCAGCCCTGGGAGCCGAAGAACTTCGAGGGCACCTACGAAGGCCCGATGCCGCTGCGCACCGCGCTCATGAAATCGAAGAACCTGGTCACGCTGCGCGTGCTGCAGTCGATCGGCGCGCCCTATGCGCAGGACTGGGTCACCAAGTTCGGCTTCGACAAGGACAAGCAACCCGCCAACCTGCCGATGGGCCTGGGCGCCGGCTCGGTCACGCCGATGCAGATGGCTGTGGGCTATTCGGTGTTCGCCAACGGCGGCTACCGCGTGAATCCCTACTTGGTCACGCGCGTCACCGACCTGCGCGACAAGGTCCTCATGGAAACCGAGGCGCCGGTGCTCGACGAGTCGCGCCGCGCCATTCCGCAACGCAACGCCTTCGTCATGGATTCGCTGCTGCAGAGCGTGGTGAAGAGCGGCACCGGCTTCAAGGCGCACCAGGCCCTGAAGCGTGACGACCTCTACGGCAAGACCGGCACCACCAACGATTCCTTCGACACCTGGTTCGCGGGCTTCCAGCCGACCATGGTCGGCATCGCGTGGATCGGCTACGACACGCCGCGCCAGCTGGGCGTGCGCGGCGAGACCGGCGGCAGCCTGAGCCTGCCGATCTGGATCGGCTACATGCAGACGGCGCTGCAGGGCGTGCCGGTGACGCAACCGCCAGAGCCACCGGGCGTGGTGAACGTCGACGGCGAGTGGTACTTCGACGACTTCACGCCGGGCCACAACGTGGCGAGCCTGGGCCTGGAGACCGAGACTGCGCCACCGCCGGTGGAGGAAATCACCGGCGCGCCACTGGGTGCGCCGCCGCAGCCCGAAGAGCGCAACAAGATCCTGGATTTCTTCAGGTAGCCCGCCCGGCCATCGAACAGGCGGGGGAAAGCAGGCGGGTCATGGTGCCTACACTCGGTGCTGCGTCCCGCCTTCTCTTTTTCTTCCCCACGATTCCATGGAAATTCTTACCCTGGTGGCATTGATTGCCGCCGGCTTCTACATTCTCAAATCCCGGGAGCAGCGCCAGCGCATCGCCGTCCTGGGCAGCCACCTCGGCCGCTACCAGATCGAGCGGCTCATGGAGAGCCTGACCTCCGGCTACCTGCGCTGCCTGGGCGAAGACGACGCCGAGCGCCGCCAGCAGATCTGGCACCTGCTGGACGCCACCGAGGAAAAGATCGCCAGCCAGCTCGAGAGCTTCTCCACCGAGATGGCGCGCGTGCCGGAACCCATCGCGCGCGTGAGCAAGCTGCCGGTGGCGCTCCCGCTGGCCACGCAGCTTCTTCCGGCCGCGAGCTTCGACCTGCGCGAAGCGCTGCGCATCCATGCACGCGGCGTGGCCGGCGTGACGCGCAACGACGCGAACCGCACGCCCAAGTCGAAGGCTTTCACCATGTCGGCCGAGCTGTTCCTGATGCAGCACACCTGCCACTGGTACTGCAAGTCGAAGACCGTGGCGTCGGCGCGCATGCTGGCGCGGCACCACACGTCCTACGACCAGTTGCTGGCCGCCGTGAGCCCTGAAACGCGCAACGCGTACCGCGCCCTCACGGGTCAGTGACCCGCTCAGTGATGTGACGACAGCAGCGGCAACGTGAGCGTCGCCACCGCGCCGCCACGCGACGCGTTGCCCAGCTCGATGCGGCCGCGGTGCAGTGCCGCGATCTCCTTCACGAACGCCAGCCCGAGCCCCGTGCTCTTCTTCTGGTTGTGCGGCCGGGCGAGCGAATAGAACTTCTGGAAGACCTTTTCCTGCGCGTACTCGGGAATGCCCGGGCCGTGGTCGCGCACGCTCACGCGTGCGAGCTTGGAGGTGGTTTCCAGCGTGAGCAGCACCTCGCTGTCGCGCGGTGAGAAATCGATGGCGTTGTCCAGCAGGTTGCTGATGGCCCGGCGCAGCAGGAACGGGTCGCCTTCCGTGCGTGCGTCGTCGCGGACGTTCACCAGCAGGCGGATGTTGCGCTTGGCCGCCGCGGGTTGCGCGCTGAGTGCGATGTCGTCGATCAGCGCGGCGAGCGCCACGGGTTCGGTGCGGTCCAGCCTGCGGCGCGTTTCCAGCGCGGTGAGCTCCATCATGCGATCGACGATTTCCTGGATGCGCTGCGTCTCGCGTTCGATGTTGGTGAGAAAGCGTTCGCGCTCGGCATGCGGCATCGACGGTTCCTGCAGCAGTTCGGCCGCGCCGCGAATGGCCGACAGCGGGCTCTTCACTTCGTGCGTGAAGGTCTGCACGTAGTCGGCCACGTAGTTGCGCCCGGTCAGCGCATCGCGCATTTCGCTGAAACCCGTGCGAACGCCGTCCACCGCGCGGCGCGCCATGCGCCCGATGCTCAGGCTGCCCAGACGGTGCTGGGCGCGCACCCAGGTCCAGTAGTCGCGGATCAGCCCGAAGGGCCGCACCAGCCACACCGAGACGATCACCGCCAGCAGCAGCAGCGCCAGCCCCGAGCCCACGCCCACCCAGATGGTGCGGGCGCGCGCGTCTTCCACGAACTGGCCGAAGCTCTGCACCGGCTTGCCCACGCTGACCATGCCGACGATCTCGTTGTTCCAGCGGATCGGCGCGCCCACGTACATGACCGAGGTGCGCGGGTCGCCGTCGACGTCGCGCGAGGTGCGCGCGCCGTACATGCCGGCGAGCGTGCGGCTCACGTCGCTCCACTGCGAATAGTCGGCGCCCAGGTGCCTGCCGAGCGAATCGAACATCACTCGCCCGCCGCGGTCGGTGACGTACACACGCAGTTCGACGCGGCTCTTGTGCAGGTTGTAGATCTGCGCCGAAAACTCGCGCGCGTACACCGTGCGGAACAGCGGTTCGAGCCGCGCGGTGTTGATGGCGCCCGCAATCACGTCCTGCTCGACCAGGCTGGCCACGAGCTGAGAGGTTTCGACCAGCGATTCCTCGGCCGACTCGCGGTAGCGCGGATCGATGTCCGACACGACGCGGTAAAGCAACAGCCCGATGCCCGCCGTGTAGATCAGCAGGATGCCGATGAAGATCCGCGTGCGTCGAGTCACGACACTTTGGCGGGCAATTCTTCGTTCAATGCATAGCCGGTGCCGCGCAGCGTGCGGATCGGCTCCACGTCCGGCGCGACGGCCTTGAGCTTGGCGCGCAGGGTCTTGATGTGCGCGTCGACCGTGCGGTCGAAGCTGTCGCTGGCGTCGTCCCAGACGAGCTGCAGCAGTTCGTCGCGCGTGAAGACGCGCCCGGGCCGCTGCACCAGCAGCCGCAGCAGGCCGTACTCGTAGCGGGAGAGTTCCAGCAGCCGGCCGTAATAACGGATCTGCATGCGCTCGTTGTCGAGCAGAAATGGCATTGCAGGCGCCTGCGGGCTCGCTGGAGAAGCCTGCGACGCGATTTGAGGGGGCACCCCATGGTTTGCCGCCGCGGCTGCTGGCGACGCTCCTGCGCCGTTCCTGGCACTGCGCCGCAGGATCGTCCGCACGCGAGCGACCAGCTCGCGCGGCGAGAACGGCTTGGCGATGTAGTCGTCCGCACCCAGTTCCAGGCCCACCACGCGGTCTATTTCGTCGCTGCGGGCGGTCAGGAACACCATCGGTACCTCCGGGCCGCCCATCGACTGGTTCAGCGCCTGGAGGCGTTTGAAGAGCTCGAAGCCGTTCAGGTCGGGCA
Source organism: Variovorax sp. AC103 (assembly GCF_979254005.1). Lineage (NCBI taxonomy): Bacteria > Pseudomonadati > Pseudomonadota > Betaproteobacteria > Burkholderiales > Comamonadaceae > Variovorax > Variovorax sp. AC103. The sequence continues at coordinate 275,627 of NZ_CEEDFC010000002.1, forward strand.
ATCCGATGTCCAGGATGGCCAGCGCCGGCGGTTCCTGCGCGAACTGGGCGATGGCTTCCTCGGCCGTGGCGCACCAGACCGGAATGAATCCGTCGCTTTTCAGGACGTATTGCAGGGTGTCGGCGATGCCCGATTCGTCTTCGGCAATCAGGATCCGGGGTTTGAAGCTCATGCCCCGGATGGTAGCGAGGGGAGAGAACCGGGAGGACAGCTTCGCGCCCAAGGCGCCGTGGACCGGCGCGGCCGTTAGCGGCCTTTTTTTGCGCGCAGCTTTCCCTGTTCCCTATCTTCTTATTCTTCTTATTCAAATTAGTAGTAGTAGATAAGGGTCGCACTCTTCTGTGGACATGCCTCTTTTTCCGTTATGTGACAACGAGTTGTCATGCCTGCGTCACTGTGCGCAGCTGCGCTTCCGAGGTGTACCCGCCAAATGAACAACATTGGGTAACCGCTTTGCCCTGTGGATAAGCCATGGCTTGTGCAAAAACTGTCCCCAGAGTTGTCCTTTGACGCCCTCCGGAAAATCTGCCAAAGACGGTTTTCGAGCAGAGAAATTCATTGCTCAAAATTAAGGCAATGTGTAGATTTCCTTTGTAAATCAACAACTTGTCACACCCCTACACGGAAGTGCCAGGGTTATCCACAGAGTTGCTCAAGGTTTGTGGGGAGAACAGGGCGCGGAACCTTCCCGCCCCTTCGGCAACCCAACAAGGTCCTTCCTATTACCAAATGTCGAAAATGACACCTTCAGAAACAAAGTCGATCGTGACCCTGAGCCTGCTGGCTGCCTTTGTCGATGGCGAGAAGCACGAGCGCGAGCGCGCCGAGATCAAGCGGATCGCCGAGGGCCTGTCGCAGGCCGACGGCGTGAACCTGCCGACGCTCTACCAGGACGTGCTGATGAAGCGCGTGTCGCTGGCGTCGGTGGCCACGGAGTTGAAGAGCAGCGAATCCAGGCAGCTGGCCTATGAAATGGCGGTGTGCGTGTGCGACGCGGACGGCGCGCAGTCGCAGGCCGAGCGCATGTTCCTGGCGGACGTGCGCACGTCGCTGGGGCTGGACGCGTCAGCGGTCGGCTTTTCGCAGCAGGCGGAAGACATTGCGGCGGCGGTGCCCGCTGCGGCGGCCGGCACGGCGGTTGCCGCGTCGCCGTCGCCGAATTTGCCCGGCGCGCCTGCACCCGACGCCGCCGAGCTCGACAAATCGATCCTCAATGCCGCGATCCTCAACGGCGCGCTCGAACTGCTGCCCGAGACGCTGTCGACCATGGCGATCATTCCGCTGCAGATGAAGCTGGTCTACCGCATCGGGCAGGCCCACGGCTACCAGCTCGACAGCGGCCACATCAAGGACTTCCTGGCCACGGTCGGCGTGGGCCTGACCTCGCAGTATTTGGAGCAGGCCGGGCGCAAGCTGCTCGGCGGTTTGCTCGGCAAGGTCGGCGGTGGCCTGCTGCGCGGGCTGGGCAACCAGGCCGTGAGTTCGGGGATGAGCTTTGCCTCGACCTATGCGCTGGGCCATGTGGCCAAGCGGTACTACGCGGGCGGCCGCACGCTTTCCACGCAGATGCTGAAGGAAGCGTTCTCGGGCGTGGTCAAGGAAGGGCAGAGCCTGCAGACCCAATATCTGCCGGCGATCCAGGAGAAGGCCCGCACGCTGGACGCGGGCAAGGTGCTGTCTTTGGTGCGTGGCGCCTGACCCTTCCGGAGACACCGTGGAACCGGCCTTGCCGGGCCACCGGGTGCAGTCCCCGGCGAGGGGGAAGGAGAAGCGACACGAAGTGCGCGCAGCCTGGCGGAGTGCCTAGTTCGCGAGGTCGTCCAGGATCGGGCAATCCGGCCTGGCGTCCCCGTGGCAGCAGTGCACCAGGTGGGACAGCGTGTTGCGCATCGCCTGCATGTCCGCAATGCGCTGCTCCAGTTCGCCCAGGTGCTTCTGGGCGATGCGCTTCACGCTGGCGCTGGCGCGGCGGCGGTTGTGCCACAGGCCGACCAGTTCCGCGATTTCTTCCATCGAGAAACCCAGGTCGCGCGAGCGCTTGATGAAGCGCAGCGTGTGGATGTCGGCCTCGCCGTACTGGCGGTAGCCGCTCTCGGTGCGTGCCACCGCCGGCAGCAGGCCCAGCCCTTCGTAATGCCGGACCATGCGGGCCGACACGCCGGAGCGCTGCGCCGCTTCGCCGATGGCGACCGTGCCGGTCATTGGACGGCGTAGCCCGCGTTCTCGATCGCGACCACGAGGTCCTGGCGCGGCTGTTCGCTCAGCACGTCGACGTGACCCGTCTGCAGATCGACCGTGACCTGCGCTTCGGGGTCCACCGTCTGCACTGCGTTCTGCACCGCGCTCACGCAGTGACCGCAACTCATGCCCGTGACCTGGAATTTCTGGCTCATTGTTCTGACTCCTTCGAAGTGGATGAATGGTTGACCGGTAAGAGGCTGCAGTCTGAACCCTCTCACGATGTCAATGTCCAGCGAAGGGGCACTGAAATTCTCCGCTTGACCTTGCCATCGTGTGAAGCCTTAGCCTCGAACGCATGGAAAACCTGCAGCCATCCCCCGCCGCCACCCTCGACCTCTCGGTCGGCGGCATGACCTGTGCCTCGTGCGTCATGCGCGTCGAGCGCGCCCTGAAGAACGTGCCCGGTGTGCAGGACGTGAGCGTGAACCTGGCGACGGAGTCTGCCCGCGTCGTGACCACACCCGGCAGCGACGACATGGACGTTCGCCTGCGCCGCGCCGTGCGCGCCGCAGGCTACGAGCCGCGCGCGGCGAGCACCGCGGCCGACGAAGCCGCGGCGCTGTCGCCGTGGCACGGCTTCGCGCCCGTCGCGGCCGGCATTGCGTTGTCGATCCCCTTGCTCGCGCCCATGCTCGGCGAACCCTTCGGACAGGACTGGATGCTGCCGCCCTGGGTGCAACTGCTGCTCGCCACGCCGGTGCAGTTCTGGCTGGGCGCGCGCTTCTACCGCGCCGGCTGGCATGCGGCCAGGGCGCGCACCGGCAACATGGACCTGCTGGTCGCGCTCGGCACCAGCGCCGCGTTCGGGCTGTCGCTGTGGCTGTGGTGGCGTTCAGCCACCGGTGCGCACGCAGGCCACGGCGCGATGCCGCACCTGTACTTCGAGGCCTCGGCCGTGGTGATCACGCTGGTGCTGCTCGGCAAGTGGCTCGAGGCGCGCGCCAAGCGCCAGGCCACCTCGGCCATCCGTGCGCTGCAGCAGTTGCGGCCCGAGGTGGCGCACCTGGTGGGCCTGCGCGGCAAGGAAAGCGACGTGCCCCTGGCCGAGGTGATGGTGGGCGACCGCCTCGCGGTGCGGCCCGGCGAGCGCGTGCCGGCGGATGCCCGGGTGGTCGAAGGCCAGTCCGAAGTCGATGAATCGATGCTCACCGGCGAGCCGCTGCCCGTGGCCAAGGGCCCGGGCGATGCGTTGACCGGCGGTTCGGTGAACGGGGACGGCCGCATGGTCGTGGAGGTGCGCGCGGTCGGTGCCGAGAGCGTGCTGGCGCGCATCATCCGCCTGGTCGAGGACGCGCAGGCGGCGAAGGCGCCGATCCAGCGGCTGGTGGACAAGGTCGCGGCCGTGTTCGTGCCGGTGGTGCTGGTGATTGCGCTGGTCACGCTCGCCGGTTGGCTGGTGGCGGGCGCCGGCATCGAGACCGCGCTCATCCATGCGGTGGCCGTGCTCGTCATTGCCTGCCCGTGCGCCTTGGGGCTGGCCACGCCGGTCGCGGTGATGGCGGGCACGGGCGTGGCGGCGCGCCACGGCATCCTCATCAAGGACGCGCGCGCGCTGGAGATTGCCCACCGCGTCGACACCGTCGCGTTCGACAAGACCGGCACGCTGACCGTCGGCCGGCCGGTGCTCACCGCGCTGGTGGTGCTGGCGGGCACGCAGGCCAGCGAAGACGAATTGCTGGCCACGGCCGCGAGCCTGCAGGGCGGCAGCGAACACCCCTTGGCCAAGGCGGTGCTGGCCGCCGCGGCGCAGCGCGAGCTGCAGGCGCCAGCGCTGGGCGCGATGCAGGCGTGGCCGGGTCGCGGCGTGCGCGGCGACGTCGACGGCGTCAACTGGGCGATCGCCAGCCTGCGCTGGTGCCACGAGCTCGACGCGATGCCCGAGGCCGCCGACATCGACGGCCTGCAGTCGCAAGGCGCCACCGTGTCCGCATTGCTTCGTTTCGACGAAGCAGGCACCGCGCATGCGCAGGCCTTGCTCGCCTTCGCTGACGAGCCCAAGCCGCAGGCCGCCGAGGCGGTTCGCACGCTGCGTGCGCGCGGCCTGCGCGTGGTCATGATTTCCGGCGACAACCTGCGCGCGGCGCAGGCCATGGCGGCGCGGCTGGGCATCGATGCGGGCGACGTGCGCGCCGACGTGCTGCCGGCCGACAAGGCGGCGCAGGTCGGCGCGCTGCGAAAGAACGGGCACGTCGTCGCGATGGTGGGCGACGGCGCCAACGACGCGCCCGCGCTGGCCGCGGCCGACGTGGGCATGGCAATGGCACCTTCGGGCGGCGGCACCGACGTGGCGATGGAAGCCGCCGGCATCACGCTGATGCGTGGCGACCTCGCGCTGGTGGCCCAGGCCTTCGAGCTGTCGGCACGCACGGTGGCGAAGATCCGGCAGAACCTGTTCTGGGCCTTTGCCTACAACGTGGCCGGCATTCCGCTCGCGGCCTTCGGCCTGCTGAGCCCGGTGGTCGCCGGCGCGGCGATGGCGCTGTCGAGCGTGAGCGTCATGGCCAATGCGCTGCTGCTGCGGCGCTGGAAGCCCTAACGCTGTTGCCCCCGGCGTTCATTCAGTCGATCAGCAGCGCCAACACGTACTCGTCGATGCAGTCCGCATCGCCAGCGCGATGCCCTGGCCGTGGAATTCGGGGGCGACCGCCAGCGTGCCCAGGCAGGCCACGTGCTGCACACGGCCCGGGTAGCGCGTGGCACGGTAGAAGCCGGCCATCTTTCCTTCGCGCTCGTAGATGAAGAAGCAGCCGCTGTCGACCAATGCCTGGTAGACCGGGCGAAAGTCGTCGAGCGGCATCGGGTCGTAGCCCAGGAAGGGCACGACCTTCTCGTGCATGTAGAGGGCGAAGACGGCGTCGAGGTCTTCAGGGGTGGCCAGCCTGCGCATGAGGGGAAGCTTCGAAGCGGTGAAGCCGCCGAGCATAGCGAGGCTCAGGCGAGCAGCAGCGCGGACAGCGCCAGCAACAGCAGTTGCGCGCACCACGCCCACCGCAGCCGCAGCCGCGCGTCGAGCACCGCGCCAATGGCCCAGAAGCCACCGACCGACAAGGCGAGCAGGGCCAGCCCGGTGTGGAATGCGAGGTCGTCGGCGCGCCACAGAAAGGCCAGCGTCATGCCAACCCAGCAGGCGAAGTGAATCGAAGCCGAGGCCGACTGCGCTCGCGTGAGGGCAGGCGCGTGGATGCGCCGGGCTTCGTCCAGCGAGAACGGCGGCTCGGGAAAGCGCGCCGCCACATCGGCCGGCCGCCACCCCGGCGGCTTGAACCACACCGCGACCTTGTCCTGCCATCGCTTCGTGTGCCATGCGTCGCGCAGCAGCGGCACATAGGGCCCGAGGATCGCGCGCATCGGGTCGAAGCTGGCCAGCGCCTTGCGCGTGCCGTACACGCAGGGCTCCTTTTCTTCGGTGAAGGTGCCGAACATGCGGTCCCACACCACCAGCATGCCGCCGTAGTTGCGGTCCACATAGCCGTCGTTCACCGCGTGGTGCACGCGGTGGTTCGAGGGCGAGGAGAACACGCGGTCGAACCAGCCGAGCTTGCCGATGTGCTCGGTGTGGATCCAGAACTGGTAGACCAGCACGATCAGCCCGGCCAGCCCGAACTGCTCGGGCGGCACGCCCACCACCGCCATCGGCAGGTAGAAGGCCCAGCCCAGGAAGGCCACGGTGCTTTCCTGGCGCAGCGCAGTGGAAAAGTTGAAGTGCTGGCTCTGGTGGTGCACCGAGTGCGCGGCCCAGAACACGGCCGACTCGTGGCCCGCGCGGTGCAGCCAGTAGTCGAAGAAGTCGAACAGCAGCACGGCCAGCACCCAGCCGAGGGCGCTGTCCCAGAAGCCGGGCCGCGTCCACACGGCGACCAGCGGATAGGCCATGGCGTACAGCCCGATCTGGAACAGCTGCGTGCACACCGCGAGCGCTTGGCTGAACAGCCCCTGGCTCAGGCTGCCGAGCGTGTCGGCGAAGCGGTAGGTGTTGCGCTGCCTGAGCCAGCCCCAGGCGAGTTCGCACGCCATGAGCAATGCGAACACGGGCACCACGAAAACGACCAGCCGATGCACCGTGTTCTTTTTTTTCAGCAAGCGTTCAGCGAATCTTCAGTCTTGCACGGCACGGCCGGCGACGATGACCGCGTTGGTGCCGCCGAAGGCGAAGGAGTTGGACAGCGCGTAGCGGATGCCCTTGGCCTCGCGCGCCTCGCCCTGGACGAAGTCGAGGTCAAACGCGGCGTCCGGTGCCTGGAGGTTGGCGATGGGCGGCAGCGTCTCGCGTGCCAGCGCGCGCAGCGCCGCAATCAGCTCGATGGCGCCGCCGCCGCCGAGCACGTGGCCGTGGATCGACTTGGTCGCGCTGACCGGCGTGCCAGTGCCGAACACCTCGCGGATCGACGCGGCCTCCGCGGCGTCGCCGGCCGAGGTGGCGGTGCCGTGCGCGTTGATGTGGCCCACGTCGGCCGCCTCGATGCCCGCGTCGCGCAGTGCGGCGCGCATGGCGCGCACCTGGCCCGCGCTGTCGGGGTTGGTGATGTGGGTGCCGTCGCAGTTGGTGGCGTAGCCCGCAAGCACGAAGGGCGCGGCCTGCGCGCCACGTGCGGCCGCATGCGCTTCCGATTCGAGCACCAGGGCTGCGGCGCCTTCGCCGATGGCAAAGCCCGCGCGGTCGCCCGAGAACGGGCGGCAGGCGGTCGAGGGCGCGTCGGCCGGCGGCGGTGCCATCACGCGCATGGCGTTCCAGCTGGCCATCACGCCCGGCGTGAGCATGGCGTCGTGGCCGCCGACGATGGCCACGTCGATCCAGCCGCCGCGAATGGCGCGCATCGCCTCGCCGATGGCCACGGCCGAGGAGGCGCAGGCGCAGGCGTACGCAATGGCCGAGCCGCGCGCGCCGAAGTGCAGCGCCAGCTCCGCCACCGCGGCGTTGGGCATCACGGTGAGCACAGTGGTCGGGCGCATGCGGCGCTGTTCGCCGTAGAGCGCGCTGGTGGTGTTGTCGAAGGTGCCGGCGCCTGCGAGGCCGCTGCCCCAGAAGACACCCAGGCGGTCGCGGTCGAGCGCATCGAGGTCGAGCTTTGCTTCGCAGGCCGCGTCCTGCGCGGCGGCCAGCGCCATGGCGGTGCCGCGGTCCAGCGGCAGGCGGGAGGTGCTGCGCACACCGTTCGAGTCGAACTCGCAGGCGGCCACGGCCAGCTGCACGGTGTCCATGCCCTTGATGGCCAGCGTGTGCGAACGCACGGCCGAACGGCCCGCGAACAGGGCCTCGTCGAAGGCCTCCACAGTGCGCCCGATGGGCGTGACGAAACCGATGCCGCTCACGCGCACGGGCGCCGATGCAGCGCGCGCGGCCGAGGCGGCAAGTACGGCGTGGGCGGCACCGCTGCTCATGCGGTAGCTTCTGCGGGTTGGCCTGCCACGGCACCGGCGCTTTCCGCGTCGATCACTTCGCACAGGCGCTGCAGCGTGATGCCGGCTTCGCGCGGGTCGAGGCGGTCTTCGGCAATGCGCAGGTGGAAGGCGTCTTCCACGGCGAACACGAACTCCATCAGCGCGAGCGAGTCCAGGCCGAGGTCCGACAGCGCGGTGGCCGGCGAGATGGCCGAGCGCTCGACGCGGAAGTCGGCCTCCAGGATCGTGGCGATGCTGTTGAAAGTGGGGGAAGAAGACATGGGAATGCTTTCCTTTCAGGCGGGGTCGGAAGGGTTCAGGCGTACAGCGGATGCTCGGGCATCGTGCCATGCGCTACCGCATCGGCGAACGACACGGTTTCGCGCATGACCTGTTGCCGGTCGTTGTCGATCGTGATCATGTGGTAGCTGTTCGCGACCACCACCGTGCGGAATGCGCGGCAGCGCAGGCCGCGCGCGAGGATGTCGAGATTGGCCACGCTGGCCACCTCGTCCTGCTGGGCATGCAGTGCGAGCACGTTGCCGCATTGCACGTTGTGGAGGTTGCGCCGCACGTGGCGGATGAGCCGGTCGTGCTCGCGCAGGTGGCCCACGCCGATCACCGAGCTGCCCGCGCGCGAGACCTTGCGGTGGCGCAGCTCGCGCTCGATCCAGGCGCGCACGCGCTCGTTCTTCACGCCGTAGGGCGGGCGCTCGCGGTATTGCCACAGCCGCCCGAGCGGCGTGTAGAAGGCCAGCGGCAGCAGGAACTGCGTGCGCGGAATGGCCCAGCCGTCGAAGCGCAGCGTGGTCGACATGAGCACCAGCGCATCGACGTCGCTGCCGCAGCGGATGGCCGCGCCGAGCGCGAGCGACGAGCCGGCCGAGATGCCCACCAGCAGCACGCGGTCGTGCTGCACGCGAAGCGCCTTCACCTTCGCGTGGATCGCGTCGATCCAGCGCTCGTACGGCGCCGCGCGCTGCATCGGCGCGCCGGCGTCGAACGAGTAGCCCTCGATCGACATCGGGTGCACCGGGTAGCCGCGGCTGCGCAGCGCGGACTGCACGGTCAGCAACTCGTCAGGCGTGCTGCACAGACCGTGCAGCAGGACCACCGCCGTGCCTTGCACCTCGGGAGGAACGATGCTCAGCTGATCGGAGGGTTCGCGTGCACTCATCGCGCGGCACAGGCCATGAAAGTGGCCCGTGTTTCGTGTGGCTGTCGTATGCTCATGCAGCGTTTATCGCTTGGAGCGACTGACGGGCCGCTGACCCATCATTCGCAGGGCAGATTACCCCCTCACCACTCAAAACACCATGCGAATTCTGCTTGTCGAAGACGACGCCGTTCTGCGCGACGTGATGGTCCGCAGCCTTGCGGACGCAGGCCATCGGGTCGACGTGTCGACCAACGTCGAAGACGCCGACCACCTGTGGCGCGTGCAGCCTTTCGATGCCGTGCTGCTCGACCTCAACCTGCCCGCCACCGCCAGCCCCACCAGCGGCCTCGCGAGCGGCCTCACCGCGCTGCGCCAGGCGCGTGCGCGCGGCGACCGCACGCCGGTGCTGGTGCTCACGGCGCGCGGGCGCACCGAGGAGCGCATCGCGGGCCTCGACGCCGGCGCCGACGACTACCTCGGCAAGCCCTTCGACCTGGCCGAGGTCGAGGCCCGCTTGCGCGCACTGGTGCGCCGCGCCAAGGGCACCGAGGACATCGTGCTGCTGGGACAGCTCAAGCTCGACCGCAAGGCGCGGCGCTTCTCCACCGCGGGCGGCCCGCTCGACCTGCCGGCGCGCGAGTTCGAGGTGCTGTGGGAGCTCATGAGCCCGCCGGGGCGCACGGTGAGCAAGCGCGCGTTGTCCGACAAGCTGTCCAGCTTCGACGAATCGCTGGGCGACAACGCGCTGGAGGCCTTCATCTCGCGCCTGCGCAAGAAGCTGCAGGGCACCGGCGCGGGCATCCGCACGCTGCGCGGCATCGGCTACCTGCTCGAAGCCGAGGTGTGATCCGCGCCTTGCCGACCCGGCGATCGATCCAGTGACCGCGTTCGCGAAAGAACGGCTGCAGGAGCCGAAGAAAGCGAGACAGGCACCGTCGCTCACGCGGCGCGTGCTGCGCAACGTGCTGGTGCCGCTGGCGCTCACCTGGATGGTCGGCGCGGTCATCGCGCTGGTCATCGCCAACTACTTTTCCGAGCAGGCCTTCGACCGCGGCATGCTCGACGACGCGTATGCGCTGTCGGCCAACGTGCAGGCGGGCGAGCGCGGCATCGAGCTGCTGCTCACGCCGCGCGAAGTGGCCACCGTGCTGTTCGACCAGGTCGACAAGGTGTACTTCGCGGTGCAGCGACTGGACGGCACGCTGATCTCGGGCCAGTCGGGCCTGCAGGCGCCGCTGCCGGTCGATGGGGCGCGCTACCGCTTCTCGGACATCGACTACCAGGGCAGCGTGCTGCGCGCGGTGGTGCTCGAGCACGACGCCGAGCCCGACCTGAGCATGCCCTACCGCGTGATCATTGCGCAGACCACGCTGAGCCGGACCGCGCTGGTGCGCCAGCTGCTGGGCTATGCGCTGGCGCCGCAGATCCTGCTGCTGATGCTGCTCGCCATCTGGCTCTGGTACGGCATTCGCAGCGACCTGCGCCCGCTGGGCGAACTGCAGCGCGCGCTCGACCGGCGCGACGTGCACGACCTGTCGCCCGTGGCCGTGGCGGAAACCTCGCGCGAGCTGCAGCGCCTGGGCAATGCGGTGAACGCGCTGTTCGAGCGGCTCGACCAGAGCGTGCAGGCGCAGCGCGAGTTCGTGGGCAACGTGGCGCACGAGCTGCGCACGCCGCTGGCGGGCATTCGTGCGCTGGCCGAGTACGGCCTGGCGCAGCAGGACACGGCCGTGTGGCGCGAGCAGCTGGAGCGCGTGTCGGAGCGGCAGTCGCGTGCGAGCCACCTGATCGACCAGCTGCTGGCGCTGGCGCTGGCCGAAGAGGCGCGCGCGGGGCTGGAGCGCGTGCCGGTGCGCCTCGATGTGCTGGCCGAGCAGACGGTGCTGCGGCACCTGGCGAAGGCCGATGCGCGCGGCGTCGACCTGGGCGCGCGCGGCCTGGACGACGGCGTGGTCGTGATGGCCAACGACGCGCTGGTCGAAGGCATCCTCGACAACCTGATCGACAACGCGCTGCGCTATGGCGGACGCACCATCACGGTCGAGCTCTCGGGCCGCACGCTGAGCGTGATCGACGACGGACCCGGCATTCCGCTGGAGGCGCAGCGCGACCTGATGCAGCGCTGGGCGCAGGGGCCGGAAGGGCAGAAGCTGGGGCAGGGCTCCGGGCTGGGGCTGTCGATCGTGTCGCGCTATGCGGAGCTGCTGGGGGCGGAGCTGCGGCTGGAAGCGGCGGAGCCGACGGGCCTGCGCGTGAGCGTGGCGTTCGGCGAGGTGGCGTAGCGCTGTCTTGCTCCTTCCCCTTCCGGGGGAAGGCGGGGATGGGGGCAGGCCTTCGATGAAGCGCCGCGTGGGCGTGGAGGCCGTCGTGGGGGGGGGGGGGGGGGGGGG